>NZ_JBPVTR010000019.1:0-226578 GCF_051851455.1 Pseudochrobactrum albidum | reverse complement strand
ATCAGGTCGTAATGTTAATTCATACCACGGTTCATCCCCGCGTGTGCGGGGAACACTCAGAATTCATAATTTCTCTATAATGCAAAAACTGTTCATCCACGAGTGTGCGGGGAACACATAACAGCAAAGAATAACATCTAACAAGATCACGGATCATCCCCGCGTGTGCGGGGAACACCAGGCAGTAACCCCGTATATGAGTGGTTCTGACTGTACATCCCCGCGTGTGCGGGGAACACCAGCCACGGATGCAATTCAAGCGCATCCACTACGGTGCATCCCCGCGTGTGCGGGGACCACTCGAGTGCAATGGCTTATGTGGTACGCAGGCGCGGTTCATCCCCGCGTGTGCGGGGAACACCTCACCACGGAAATCCCTCATACCAATATACCCGGTTCATCCCCGCGTGTGCGGGGAACACTCCATCGATAACATGCCGCTCGGTAACATCAACGGTTCATCCCCGCGTGTGCGGGGAACACTGGATGCCACTACCAACACCGCCTGCTTGATCCGGTTCATCCCCGCGTGTGCGGGGAACACGTCTCCCAAATGCCGATTAGTGAGGTAATAGCCGGTTCATCCCCGCGTGTGCGGGGAACACTATTCTCCTGCATCATTGGCCTGATATAGCCCCGGTTCATCCCCGCGTGTGCGGGGAACACTACGTTAAAAGCAACAACACGTAACGATGATCCGGTTCATCCCCGCGTGTGCGGGGAACACTCTTCCTGTAGTCTATTGATTTATCAACATATTTGCAATGTCAAAGAACGTACCGGATTTTTATGGGTATAAAATCAGTTTTAAGAAGGCTTTGCCAAAGGAAGAAAAATGCCTCAATCTGAACAAAAATTCAATTGCGTTCAAAGATCATAAAAATCTCTGCCGGATTGTTTTAAACGCTCTGTCGCCCTGCGGTCGCGTTTTGTCGGCCGGCCGGAGCCGGCATCGCGCTGTTCAGCCACGGGCAATGGTTTTTCTGCTGTTTTTTCCGATTGAGGCGACAGGTTTTCATAAAGAAGCTGCGCTTCAGGCGCAGAGCCGCGCCGCTCTCCCAGATCAAGCACTTTATAGACCAATGTCCGGCGATCCAGTGTTACCGTTATCACATCGCCGATTTTTATGCCGTATGAGGCCTGATCTATTTTTTCTTTATTAACACGAACACGCCCGCCGGTGCTCAATTTGGCAGCCAGCGAGCGCGATTTTACAACGCGGGTGAAAAACAACCATTTATCAATACGCTGTTTTGCTATACCCGCGCCCATGGTTTATTTTTTCAGCTGTTCTTTCAGAGCCAGCAGCTTGGCGAAAGGTGAATCCGGATCAATCTGCGGCACGCGCTGTTCATGGCGCTTCTCCTGCCCGTGATCACGCTTGCCCTGACGCGGCTTTGATGAGGGGTGGTCTTCGCCACGCGGCTTTTGCTCACCATTGCGAAAATCAACACGCGCCGCCTTTTCAAAACGCTTGCTGCGATTTTCGCGCTTTTCATTGCCCTTTTCGCCAGTTGTGGCCGCAGCACTGTCTTTTGCCGCCATATGGCGGTTAGCCTGAGAACGCGAACGATGACGATTCTGCTCACGCGAGCGGTTATCATACCGCGCAGCGCGCCACAGCAGAATCATTTTCACCGGCTCTTCGGCAGCTTCAGAAGCCTCTGCCGCTGCAGGTTCATCTGCTGCAACAGGAGTCTCTGCCACTTCTGCTGCCGGTTCTGTGGCTGATTGCTGATCTGCAGCCGGTTCAGCAGCAGCCTCAGCCTGCGTGCCTTCTGTTGCCGGTTCAGCCTGCTCCTTTTGCGCAGCGCTAATATCTGTCTGTGCAGTTATGTCTTCCTGCTGCGTTTTGGCGGCTTCAGCTTCGGCAAAAGCATCCAGCTCGGCAAGTTTGGCAGCAACAACCGGTGCCTCCATTGCCTCATGACGATAGCCAAGGCTTTTCAGCACTTCTTCCATATCATCCGGCGTTGCGCCAAGGATCGACATCATGGATGGCGTTATCATAAAGCGCGTGCCGTCATAAGCACCTTCCACGCGCAATCCCGCACCCGGACGCCATGCCAGAGCCGGACGGATCAGATCAGCAAGGCGCTCCAGAATATCAATGCGAACAGCACGCCGGCCAAGCACACGATAACCGGCAAGCTTATAAAATACTGGATCGAAACTTTGATCAACCATCACCGATGTGCGTCCGGCAGCAAGCACATGAACCACATCACCATAGCCCGGACGCTCACGCCCCTCATTGCCAAGCGCCCATAACAGCGTCATCAAACCGGCAGGTGCAGGCTTCAAAAGGGCGGGAATGAACACATGATAAGCGCCAAAACGCACACCGAAACGGCGCAATGCCGCACGTGAATCCTGATCAAGGCCACGCACTTCCTCAGCAATTTCACGGCGCTGGATAATACCGAAATTTTCCACAAGACGGAAAGCCAGCCCGCGGGTCATGCCTGTCAGCGCATCGGCCTCAGCCAGATCATGCAAAGGCTTAAGCACAGTTTCAATATGATGAGTGACAAAGCGGTCAATACGGCCCTGTACCTTCTCACGCGATGCGCCTGTCAGCTGCTCATCAGCGAGAATAACAGCGCGCGGACGCATAATATTATCGCCGGCAACAAGCATGGCAACCGGCGCACCGACCCAGCGCAAAATACCATCAGAACCAAGTGCAAAATCACCATTTGCCGCTGCGGAAAAACGCTCGGCACGACGGTCATATTCAGCAGCCAGCGCCTTTTGCGCGGCGGCTTTCACCGCTTTGGCATCAGGCCCTTCGGCCTTGACATCGGCGGTAAATCGGAACCCTTCCAATTGCCCGACATTGTGGTCTTCGACAAGTACATCCCCTGTCGGGCTAATTTCTGCTTCTAGCATGGCATTCTCTCTCAGGCGCTTCATAAGCACGCTTGTCCTGCGGTCTACAAAGCGTTTCGTCAACCGTTCATGCAGCGCATCAGACAATCTGTCCTCAATTTCGCGCGTTTTTTCTTGCCAATGTGACGGATCTGCCAGCCAGCCCGGCCGATGCGACACAAAAGTCCATGTGCGAATTTGTGCAATACGATGAGACAGAGTGTCAATCTCACCATCAGTCCGGTCAGACCGGCGCACTTGTTCGCTCATATAGTCTTCATCCACAAAACCCTTGCGGATAATATCCTGATAAATTGCAGCAATAATATCGGCATGTTGTGCCGGTGCAATTCTGCGATAATCGGGAAGCGCACAGGCATCCCATAAAATCTCCACCCGTTTTTTTGTATCGGCAAGGCGCATAATATCTGCATCCCTCGCCAGAATATCCAGTGCCTGCATGTCAACTGCCGGCAAGGCCCGTGTCAAGCCTTCCAGCAGCGCAGGGCAATCAAGCGATTGCTTCAGGGCAGAGACAGATGAAAAATCCAGCTGAGCCGTGCGCCATTGCAGCACTTTGACCGCATCAAAATTATGCGATTCTATCCGCTCGACAAGTGCATTATCAAAGGGATCAACCTGGCCTGTCACCCCGAAAGTGCCATCGCGCAGATGCCGCCCCGCACGCCCTGCAATCTGCCCGAGCTCACCGGCATTGAGATCACGATATTGAAAACCGTCAAATTTGCGCGCCTGTGCAAAAGCAACATGATCAACATCAAGGTTAAGCCCCATGCCGATCGCATCAGTGGCCACCAGAAAATCCACATCGCCTGATTGATAAAGCTCAACCTGCGCATTGCGGGTACGCGGGCTCAGGGCGCCCATAACCACAGCAGCACCGCCGCGCTGCCGGCGGATCAGCTCGGCAATCGCATAGACCTCATCGCTTGAAAAAGCGACAATCGCACTGCGACGCGGCAGGCGGGTAATCTTTTTTGAACCTGCATAAGCCAGATGAGACAGACGCGGGCGGGTAATAATATTAATGCCACGCAACAATTTTTCGAGAATGCCGCGCATGGTTGCAGCACCCAGCAGCAAAGTTTCCTGCGCCCCGCGCAAATGCAGGATACGGTCAGTAAAAATATGGCCGCGCTCAAGATCAGCGGCAAGCTGCACTTCATCAATCGCCACAAAGGCAGCATTGGTCTGGCGCGGCAGTGCCTCAACAGTGCAGACAGAATATTTGGCGCCTTCGGGGATAATCTTTTCCTCCCCCGTAACCAGCGCCACTTTTTCCGCCCCCACTTTGGCAACCAGCTTATTATAGACCTCACGCGCCAGCAAACGCAGCGGCAAACCGATAATGCCGCTCTCATGGGCGAGCATACGCTCCAGCGCCAGATGAGTCTTGCCCGTATTCGTCGGCCCGAGCACAGCCGTGACATCACGCCCGCTAACGATGAGAGGTTGCACAGACGCCGCCCCGAGCGGAGGCGTCAATGTAATTTTTTGGTCATTCATGCGGAACTGATGATTCCCCGTCTCATGAAGTCGTTACGTATAAACTGCCGGTCGCTTGGCAGATTGTGCAAAGCAGGTAGCATTATCTGCTCTCTACTAAAAGGGGAAGAACGGCACCTTTATGACTTCTTTTGCATCAAAAACCCGTAAAATTATAAAAAAACACTGTAAGACATATTTTTTGCAGTTTTTACCCGCATCATAGGGGGATAAAATACAGATAAAAGAATGAAAATTTATAGAAAAAACAGCTATTTTAACAATCAGAACACGTAAGGAACAAAGCGGCTACGAATCAACCGTTTCAGCAAGTTCCTATTTTGTTCACAACAATACCATGTATATTACAGAGTAAAAAACACTATATATAGATTTCGTATTTTTCTTAATACCGGTTCTTTGACCATAAAATTAACCTTTGATCATGAATGGCCGCAAAAGGCAAAATAAGGCACTTACCGATTGCCCGATAATCAGTCATCCTGTTAACACAGATTAATAAAACATTGATAAATATGGCCAATAAACAGGCTGAAAGCACTCTTGCATTAACCTTTCGGCCAAACCCTGAACGAATCGGCTACGAATCGCTGATAACACAGCGTTCCCGCCTTGTTCCAAACAAGATAGAGACAGGAATACAGCAAAGACCACATCATATAGTTTAAGGATTGGCTGATATAGCTGCCAGAACACACCCCGTCTGCAGCAAAGTTAACTTTTCTGCGGACGGGGTTATATATATAGCAATACAGATTGTTAATCTGTCAAAGCCTTTGATCACAGCCTGCCTTATAAGCAGAATCAATCGCGCTCCACGCAAAGCGCCACACCCATGCCGCCGCCGATGCACAATGTGGCCAGCCCTTTTTTGGCATCGCGGCGCTGCATTTCATAAAGCAGCGTTATGAGAATACGCGCACCGGATGCACCAATCGGATGGCCGATAGCAATAGCCCCGCCATTCACATTCACAATCGCCGGATCAAGGTCAAGCTCACGCATCACACAGCAGGCTTGCGCGGCAAAAGCCTCATTGGCTTCCACCAAATCCAGATCTTTCACTGTCCAGCCGGCTTTTTCCAGTGCCTTGCGTGAGGCCGGTATAGGGCCTGTGCCCATCACCGCCGGATCAACCCCCGCCGTTGCCCAGGAAACAATACGCGCCAGCGGCCTGATGCCACGGCGCTCCGCTTCTGCCGCACTCATCAAAACAGCTGCTGCCGCACCATCATTAATGCCTGATGCATTACCTGCTGTTACCGTGCCCTGCTTATCAAAAGCCGGGCGCAATTTCTGCAATGCCTCAAGAGTGGTACCATGACGGATATATTCATCCTCATGCACAACAACTTCACCCTTGCGGGTTTTTACATGGACAGGCACAATTTCATCTTTAAACCGGCCTGCAAGCTGCGCGGCTTCCGCCTTGTTTTGCGAGGCAAGGGCAAAATTATCCTGATCATCCCGCGTCAATTGCCAGTTATCAGCGATATTTTCTGCCGTAATCCCCATATGATAACCATGGAATGCATCTGTCAGACCATCGCGGATCATCGTATCAATCATGGTCAGATCACCCATTTTGGTGCCGGCACGTAAATGAGCGCAATGCGGCGCCATCGACATGGATTCCTGACCGCCAGCCACAATAATCGCAGCATCGCCATTGGCAATCTGCTGCATACCAAGCGCCACGGAACGCAAACCCGAGCCGCAAAGCTGGTTGACGGCAAAGCCGGTGGTCTCAATCGGGCAGCCGGCAGCAAGCGCCGCCTGACGCACCGGATTCTGCCCCTGTCCCGCAGTCAGCACCTGACCAAAAATCACCTCATCAACATCACCGGCATCCACCCCAGCACGTTCCAGTGCGGCCTTGATAGCGGTTGCGCCCAGCTCATGCGCCGGAACATTGGCAAAAGCGCCGTTAAATGAACCAACCGGCGTGCGTGCAGCAGCGGCAATAACAACTGTGGTTTCTTTGTTCATAACAGATAACGTCCTCACATCCCCGCCCAAGCCATATCAGGCTGTTTCAGGCACTATTTGCAGTATGCAGCAAAATAACTGCGCATGACAATTTTGCCCACTATAACCCCGGTAGCAGCTTATGCCGCATTTAATTGTGATTGGGGTTTTGAATTTTTCGCATAACCCGTAAACCCGCGCGGCGGAAAATCAAGCTAAAAACCACAAAAACCGTATATTTGAAGCATTTGCCGGTGTGCAAGTGATGCGCAATCCGCATCAAGCACAAAATAAAAAGACCGGCCTTTGGCCGGTCTTTTTAAAAACAACCTGAAAAGACGCGTTAAATTACGCTTCCTTTGGTTCCAGCACCTGACGGCCGCGATACATACCGCTCTTCAGGTCGATATGGTGCGGACGGCGCAGTTCGCCGGAGTTCTTGTCTTCAACATAAGTCGGAGCCTTCAGCGCATCGGCCGAACGACGCATGCCACGCTTCGAAGGGGAAGTTTTTCGTTTAGGTACAGCCATGGATTCTGCTCCAGTGATTAGTCAATCGAATGTCCGGCTGCCTCATAAAAGGCTGTCACATCGGACATTGTTCCGGAAAGTTTTGCTGCATATACACGCTCGCCCGCCGTTTGACCAGCAGGAGACGCATTTTTTTATGCAAATCCTGATTTACCGGCTTAAAACTTGCTCAGAAATGTATTTCAGTCGCTGCCCTGTATCACAGGTTGCAGGTAAAAGACAAAAGTTTTTGTCAGCTTTACCGGAATTTCATGCATAATTTATGCAAATTATTGCAGGCAGCCAATATAAGCGCCGCTGTTTTGGGCTCTTCTTTCAATGATACGGGCAATCCGCACCATGCCGCGGCTTGGTTTGGCTGCATTACGGAGAATCGGATTCGGCAAGGTTGCAGCCAGATATGCCGCCTGCCTTGCGGTCAGTTTTGATGCAGGGCGTTTGAAATAATGCCGGGAAGCCGCCTCAATGCCATAAATACCATCGCCCCATTCCACAATATTGAGATAGATTTCCATAATCCGCCGTTTGGACAGAATCAATGACGCGCCCTGCGCCAGCGGAAATTCCAATGCCTTGCGCACATAGGAGCGTCCGTTCCACAGAAAGAGATTCTTCACCGTTTGCATCGGTATTGTCGATGCCCCGCGGCTCGGCTCCCCTTCTGTATTCAAAACCAGCTTCAGCTGATGCCAGTCAATGCCGTTATGGCTGCAAAACTGCCCGTCCTCAGACATCATAACGGAATGAACCAGCACCGGCGCAATATCATCCAGCGGCACCCATACCCGATCATAACCCTGCAATGTCACCAGATCCCTGATCATCAGGGTTGAAACAGGATGAACAAATGGCAGCTTGTAAAGCAGCAGCAGCGCAAAAGGCGCAATAACGAGCAGGCTTAAAAATCGTTTCATCCAGTGCCACAAATACAAACGGGGGCGCAACCGGGCGCGCAACGGATCAGCCACAAAGCTGGCTACAGTGCGGGGAACTGCCGGCGGCTGATGGCTGCCCTGCCCGTCACCTTTATGCGCGGCATCATCATGGATGACAGGTTTTGTCATTGCGCCCTTATATGTCTCCGTTATCTTCACCACGGTTACTGCACAATTTCAGCAAATTGAAAAGCTGATCCTGCAGACATAACATTTAAAACGCAATTTTTATTACGTTAAATAATATCTCCCCTGCCGCCAAATGTCTGTTATCTGATTTTCGACCAATTTCTGCCGGCCGCTTTCATAACAACAGTTGATTATTACATCTGAATGGTACATGCCCTGATTTATGAAAAACGATCATGATATTTCCGGTTTTGAACTGCGTCTTGCAGCCCATGCCGCAGAAGTGGAACAATTGCTGGTGACACTGCTGGACGAACGCCCGCGCACAGGTGAGATCACCCGCCCGCCCCGCCTCATGGCCGCCATTCGCCATGGTGCGCTCAATGGCGGCAAACGGCTGCGCCCGTTTCTGGTAACAGAAACCGCACGTCTCTATGATAGCACACCAGATGCCGCTTTGCGGGTGGCTGCCGCACTGGAATGTATCCATTGCTATTCGCTGGTGCATGATGATCTGCCGGCAATGGATGATGATGATCTGCGCCGCGGCCGTCCCACCGTGCATAAAGCCTATGATGAGGCTGCGGCTATTCTCGCCGGTGATGGTCTTCTTACCTATGCTTTTGATATTATTGCGGATGATGCTACGCAATTGCCGGTAAAAACCCGTCTTGATCTGGTGGCCTGCCTTGCGCGTGCTGCCGGCATTGGCGGTATGGTTGGCGGGCAGGCGCTTGATCTGATGGCAGAAACCGCCAATCCGGATGAAGCAGGGATCATCACCCTGCAGGCCATGAAAACCGGTGCGCTGATTCGCTTTGCCTGTGAGGCAGGAGCAATTATTGGCAATGCCGGCACTGAAGAACGCGAACGCCTTGCCGAATTCGGCTCTGCCATTGGCCTGGCGTTTCAACTGGCCGATGACCTTTTGGATGTAACCGCCGATGCCGCAACCATGGGTAAGGCCACCGGCAAGGATGCCGCGGCAGGCAAGGGCACGCTGGTTGGCCTGCATGGCATTGACTGGACAAAAAAACAACTGGCCGGTTTGGTGGCACAGGCGGAAGATCTGCTCGCCCCCTTTGGAGAGAAAGCATCCGTGCTGAAAGAGGCTGCCCGTTTTATCGCGCTGCGCCGCAACTAGGAATATCTGCCGCGCGGTGCTGTAAAACCATCCGGTTTACAGATGCTGCAATTCCACGAATATTTCAGACCTGTTGCTTAATCTTCCAGCCGGTTAAAATGCTACTCGGCAGCCTCGTGCTTTTTTGCCCCCGCTCCATAGCGGTTCTCAATATAATCCGCGACCATTTTCTGAAACTCTTCCGCAATATGCGGACCGCGTAAGGTGGCTACTTTTTTACCATCCACAAAAACCGGCGCTGATGGTGTTTCGCCGGTGCCCGGCAATGAAATGCCGATATCGGCATGTTTTGATTCGCCCGGACCGTTGACGATGCACCCCATAACCGCAACAGAGAGCGCCTCAACGCCCGGATATTTTTCACGCCATACCGGCATATTGGTGCGTATATCATTCTGAATGGTCTGCGCCAGTTCCTGAAACACGGTTGAGGTGGTGCGCCCGCAGCCGGGACATGCCGCAACAATGGGAACAAACTGCCGGAAGCCCATAACCTGCAGCAATTCCTGCGAGACCTGCACCTCGCGCGTGCGGTCACCGCCCGGTTCCGGTGTCAGGGAAATGCGGATTGTATCGCCAATCCCCTGCTGCAGCAAAATCCCCATCGCCGCAGAAGAAGCCACAATGCCTTTGGTGCCCATGCCGGCCTCGGTAAGGCCCAAATGCAGCGCATGATCGCAGCGTCTTGCCAGCTCCGCATAAACCGCAATAAGATCCTGCACCTGACTGACCTTGGCAGAGAGAATAATTTTATCCCGCGGCAGGCCGATTTCCTCAGCCAGATCCGCAGAGATCAGCGCCGATTGAATAATCGCCTCACGCATCACTTCCTGCGCGGTCAGCGGCGCGCCTTGTGCCTGATTGCGATCCATCAGGGTGGTCAGCAATTCCTGATCAAGCGAGCCCCAGTTCACCCCAATACGCACCGGCTTGTCATAGCGGATTGCCGTTTCAATAATTTCAGCAAATTGCTTGTCTTTTTTATCCCTAAAGCCGACATTGCCCGGATTGATACGATATTTTGCCAGGGCTTCAGCACAGGCCGGGTGATCGGCCAGCAATTTATGGCCAATATAATGGAAATCACCGATCAGCGGCACATGAATGCCAAGACGCTCCAGACGCTCACGGATTTTTGGCACTGCAGCAGCAGATTCATCCCTGTCAACCGTAAGGCGCACCAGCTCTGATCCGGCACGGTGCAGGCTTGCCACCTGTGCAACCGTGCTGTCCACATCGGCCGTGTCCGTATTGGTCATGGATTGCACAACCACCGGCGCATTGCCGCCCACAATCACCCCGCCGACATTAACACCAACAGAAATGCGGCGGGCAAAGGGATGAGCATAATAGTGGAAATTATCAGAAGCCATAGTCGTGCAATCTTATATGATCCGGAAACAATATCAGGTCGGACTTACTTTATACCAATGCCGCAAAGCATGTGAACAACACCAATGCCGTAAAGCATATGAATAAATTGTGACAGTCTTACAGCAGAGCGCAAGAAAGTTCTATTCTCTTTTCTGATCTGCGGCACTTGTAAGCGGGGATAGCAGGAAAACCACCACCAGCATCAGTGCCAGCACCATATAAACCGGCCCGAAGCCCATATGCCCGCCAACAAAACCAATCAGCGATGGCGCAACCAGAATACCCGAATAGCCCATCAATGTAACAAGGCTTAATGCCGTACCTGCATGAATGCCGCTCTGATTGCCCGCAGCGGAAAAAATAATCGGCACAATATTGGCCACGCCAAGCCCCGCAACCGCAAAAGCCAAAATCGCTACCCACGCATATGGTGCCAATCCGCTGACAAGCAAACCGGCCGCGGCAATAATAACCGAAACGCGGAATGTGCGCACCGCGCCAAAACGATTGCGCACACCATCACCAAGAAAACGCACCAGCGCCATAGTCGCCGAAAAAGCCGCAAAACCATAGCCTGCCGTGGTAAGATCGGCATCAAATGCCTGTTGAATATAAATTGCCGCCCAGTCAAGCACCGCGCCCTCCGGCACCATGGCAAACAAGGCCATCATACCGATCAGATAGATCACCGGCTGCGCAGGTAAATGAAAACGGATTTTCTCGCTGTTTTGCGGCTGCCGGTCAGCCACAAGCCGCGGCAAGGCTGCCAGCATGATCGCACCGGCAATCCCGCTCACAACCACCGCATGGCTCAACGCGCCCTGATAATGCAGCATAAAACTGCCAAACCCGCTGCCGGCAAAGCCTCCAAGGCTCCAAAACCCATGCGAAGATGACATTAAAGCGCGGCCGAGCGCTTTTTCCACCGCCACTGCATTGGAGTTCATGGCCACATCCATGCCTCCCAACATTGCGCCAAACAGGAAAAGAACCGGCACCACCAGAAAAAGCGAACCCGTGACTGCGACAATGATCAGCCAGACTGCCACACCGGCGCCAAAAAACCGCGTCACGCGGTCAGAGCCGTGGCGGCTCAGCAAAGAGCCGCACAGGCTCATTGCTGCCAGGGCTCCCAGCCCAAAAACCAGAATAAGAAAACCAAACACGCCTTCAGAAACCCCAAGGCGGGTCATCAGCAACGGAATATGCAAAGCCCAGCTGCCGGTTACAAACCCATTGGCAAAAAATGCACCGGCCACCGCCCAGCGATAAAAGCGTGCACCATTATCCGCCACAGGCATTGCCGGTATCTGCCCTGTACCGCTTCCCGCATCTCCGCTCACATAACCGCTCCGTCAGGCTCAGACACATTTTTTCAGGCTTCACGCCTTCTATCAGGCATTTCACATGCCAATAATATCAGCGCAAGTCCATAACAGCCCTGTCACAGGTTTTTATGAAAAAAACAGGCGGCACAATGGCCGCCTGTATCAGCATATCTTATCAACATGCCCGGTTTTCAGACACTGCTATTTCATACCAAGCGTCTGTGGCAACCACAGCGTAATCTGCGGCACATAGGTAACCAGCCCCAGAAATACCAGAGTTGTAATAATCCAGGGCAAGGTGGATTTGGTAACCGCCGTTAACCCCATTTTTGATATGGACGATGCCACATAAAGATTGAGCCCGACCGGTGGCGTACACAGACCGATCTCCATATTCACCACCATCATCACCCCGAAATGCACCGGATCAACGCCAAGCTTCACAGCAATCGGAAACAGGATCGGCGCCATAATCAGCACCACCGCCGACGGCTCCATCACCATTCCTATCAACAGCAGGATAATATTCACCATCAGCAAGAAGCCGATCACGCCAAAGCCCTGATCAACAATCCATGCGCTCATTTGCTGGGGGATCTGCTCGGATGTCAGAATGAACGCAAACATCACAGCATTGGTAATAATATAAAGCAGCATCGCGCTCATTGCCGCTGAGGAGAGCAGCACTTTCGGCACATCGCGCAGCTTGATATCCTTATAGACAAAAACGGCAATCACAAAAGCATAGACAGCAGAAACCGCCGCAGCCTCCGTGGGGGTGAAAATACCGCCGTAAATACCGCCCATAATGATAACAATCAGCATCAAACCCCAGATGGAAGCACGAAAAGACTCCCAGCGCTCACGCCAATTGGCTTTCTGCATACGCGGATAATCGTTTTTCCATGCACGCCAGATTGTTGTAGTGCCCAGCATTGCTGCAAGCAACATGCCCGGTATAACCCCGGCCATAAACAATGTGCCAATGGATGCAGACATAACCGGCGCGCCATCCGGCCCCGTTACCACCATGCCGGACGTTGCCACCGCATACATCACCATCACAATTGATGGCGGAATGAGAATACCCAAGCCCCCGGACGTGGCAATAATACCGGTACCAAATTGTGCAGGATAGCCCTGTTTGACCATAGCCGGAATCAGAATAGAGCCGATAGCCATAACCGTTGCCGGAGAGGAGCCGGATATCGCCGCAAATAATGAACAGGCGGCAACCGCGGCCAGCCCCATGCCGCCATACCAATGGCCAACCATGGAAGTTGCAAAACGGATCATTCTCTTGGCCACGCCGCCATGGGTGAGAAAATTACCGGCCAGAATAAAAAACGGGATTGCCATAATCTCGAATTTTTCGATACCGGTGAACAGCTTAAGCGCAATCGAATCCATCGGAATTGAAGTAAAGCCGAACAGGAAGGTAAAAACCGTCAGCCCCAATGCAATGGAAACCGGCATCCCTGTGACCAGCAACAATGCCAGAATAAGAAAAATAATCAGAGCGGTCATTGAGCGGCCTCCTCATCCTCAAGCCCGTCAACATGGCCATGATCATGATGAGCGATCGCACCTGTGGTAAGATAAATCCACAATGCCTGAATAAAACGGAAACACATCAGTGCGGAACCAAGCGGCACTGCGAGATAAACAATCCACATCGGCATTTCAAGATCAGCCGAAATCTGGCCGGTCTTGGAAATATGCCACACAAAATCCGTGCCGATCCACGCTACAATTGCGGTAAACAGAATACAGGCCAAAAATGCGATAATAATCATCAGCCGCTGGTTTTTTGGCGACATCCGCTCCACCAGCACATCAACGCCGACATGAATGCCAAGCCGCACCCCGTAGGCTGCGCCAAATTTCGCCATCCAGACAAACAGATAGATACAGGCTTCCTGTGCCCAGGTCAGGTTGATAGAAACCAGCCAGCGATAAAAACTGCGGGCATAGCCCTGTAACTCAATAAAATTACTGGCCCGTGCCCAGGACAGGACATCAGCCACAATGCCAACAGAATAACGATGAACAACCGCCACAAAGATCAGCACAACGGCTGCCGCAATCAGAAAAGAGAGCAATATTTCTTCGAAACGGTCGAGGATACGCAACACCATAGGATGCTCCTCAGATGAACAGGCACCCTTTGCGGGTGCATTTTTTGCAAATTAAGGCACGCCCGCCAGACACCGCCACGGCCGGCACATGCAACAATAAAAACCGGTAAGGAATAGTTTTTACGACCTGAACAATACATGGCAAGGCAAGCCCGCTGCCAATACATGATCAGCAGCGGGTGCCTACCGAGCATTATTCTTTCATGCCGACAGCTTCATAAGCCTGTTTGATCAGGTCTGCGCCCACACGATCAGCCATTTCCTTATGAACCGGCTTGAGGGCTGCAACCCATTCCTCACGCTCTTCCGGTGTCAGTTCGTAAAATGTTGTCGTGCCTGCCGCTTTCATCGCCGCCAGTGAATCATCATTCTCTTTCTGGGCAATTTCATTGGCATAAGCAGTGGCTTCTGTCATAGCCTTATCAAGCTGTGTGCGCACATCATCCGGCAGGCCTTCCCAGAAAGCCTTATTCACGATCACCGCATAGCCCAGATAACCATGATTGGAGACAGTGGCATGTTTCTGCACTTCATGCATTTTCTGGGTATACATATTGGATGGCGGATTTTCCGTTCCATCCACAACGCCCGTTTGCAGCGCCTGATACACTTCAGAGAAAGCCAGCACCTGCGGCACAGCGCCAAGCGCCTTCATCTGCGCTTCCAGAATCTTGGAAGACTGAATGCGCATTTTCAGGCCAAGAAAATCATCCGGCACATGCAGCGGGCTGTTGGCAGACATTACCTTGAAACCATTATCCCAGTAAGCAAGCCCCTTGATGCCCTTGGCATCCAGCTTATCAAGCAGGGCACGGCCAACCGGACCATCGGTGATTTTGCGCAGATCTTCATAATCTTTCATAATGAAAGGAAGATCAAAGACCTCAAATTCACGCACGCCAAGCGGGCCGAATTTTGCCAGCGACGGCGCCAGCATCTGCACTGCGCCAAGCTGCAGGGCTTCCAGCTCTTCCTTGTCCTTATAGAGCTGGGAATTTGGATAAACCTCAACCTTCACCTTGCCGTCCGTATAGGCCTCAGCAAGTTCCTTGAACTTCTCCGCACCCTTGCCCTTTGGCGTATCAGGTGCCACAACATGGCTGAATTTAATGGTAATCGCCTGCGCAATGGCAGTTGTGCTCACCCCAAAAGCGAGCATTGCAGCAAGACCGGCAGTTGTCAGAAATTTCATTGAGCGGCCCTCCCAAGCCTGCATAAATAAACAAGAGTGCCGGCAGATTACGCCGGACAATCTCTTCATTGAAGGATAACCCTGGATACACTCCTTAAAAGGAGCGGAGCCGCAATTCTATTGTGGAAACCCACAATATATCTATTGTGGTTTACCACAGGCATAAAGGCAGCCGGTAATAAAGGACGATCAAATAACCTATGAGACTTCGCCGCGCAGCAACACATCCGCAACATCACAGCCGCCCTGCCGCCGGCCGGCGCAGTTCCATGCGCGATTATACGCTGGTTATTCCTCTGGTCGCCATTTTGCTGATTGTAACCCTGGTTGTTGCACTGATCTGGATGACCTCGCGCGGCGACCGGTCAGAAACAGAGAGAAAGCTCACCACAGATGCCCTGTGGGTAGAGCAATATTTGCGCTTCCAGCTCCAGACTTTTGAAACCGAATTGCAAGGTCTTGGTGCTGATATTGAGCGCGAGCCGCAACAAACAGATAATTTACGCCTCAAAGCGCAGCATCTTATTGCAATTCATCCGGAGCTTATTGATATCAGCTGGTTTTCGCCCGAAGGGAATCTGCTGGAAAGCGCACCGCCCGGCCTCAATATTATTGCCGATTATAAAGCATCACTGGCCGAGCACAGCCGCCTGTTTGGCAAGCCGGTCTATTCTCCGCCCCGCCATACCAGCGAGGGCTGGGTTGTGGACATGATCGCCCCTGTCTACCACAATAACCGCTCTGCCGGCACGCTCTGGCTGATCATTTCTCTGGACAGGTTGCTGTCCCGCAATGTGCCATGGTGGGTTGCCGGCAAATATCAGGTTTCACTCACAGATTCCGGCGGCAATCCGCTCATTTCCAAATCCAGCATCACGCCAACCGATGATCAGGCACGCCATACAATCTCCTTTGATCCGCCGCTAACCGGCACCTATATTACTGTCACGCCTTATCAAAGCCGCACAGCACTTGGCCCTATTGTTATTTCAGCAGCCATTATCGGCCTGACTATTCTGGTGATTATCAATCTCTGGATGGCCTATCGCCAAAACCGCCGCCGTGCGGCGGCAGAACATGCCCTGCGCACGGAATATGCTTTCCGTCAGGCCATGGAAAACTCTCTGACAATCGGCATGCGCGCCCGCGACCGCAACGGCCGGATCATCTATGTTAATCCTGAATTCTGCCG
This sequence comes from Pseudochrobactrum albidum, assembly GCF_051851455.1. NCBI lineage: Bacteria > Pseudomonadati > Pseudomonadota > Alphaproteobacteria > Hyphomicrobiales > Brucellaceae > Pseudochrobactrum > Pseudochrobactrum albidum. Next base: position 210,249 of record NZ_JBPVTR010000019.1, on the reverse strand, counting down.
CATGGTTGGCTATGAGGAAAAACAGCTGATCGGCATGATGCCGCCCCACCCTTACTGGGCGCCGGAAATTGTTTCAGAGGGTATTCAACGCCAGAATAATATGCGCAGCACCGGCATTGCCCCGCGTGAATTTGAAACACGCTTTATCCGTCCTGACGGTGAATTGATTGATATTCAGGTCTATGAAGCCCCGCTGATTGATGCCGATGGTCTTCATATCGGCTGGATGGGCTCTCTGGTTGATATTACCGAGCGTAAAAAACTGGAAGAAGCACGCCAGACCGAGGCTGAAAAACTGCAGCACAATGCCCGCCTGATTACAATGGGTGAAATGGCCTCGACGCTGGCACATGAACTGAATCAGCCGCTTGCCGCAATTACCAGCTATGCCACAGGCAGCCTCAACCTGCTCAAATCAGGCACAATGCGGCCGGATGAGCTGACCAGCGCCCTGCAGAAACTTTCTGATCAGGCACAACGCGCCGGCACAATCGTGCATCGGGTGCATGATTTTGTGCGCAAACGTTCTGTCACACAGGAGCAGCATGATCTGCGTAAAATCCTGCAGGATGCCGCAAGCTTTGTCAGTGCCGATATGATAAGGGGCGGCGGCCATATTGACATGAAACTGCCGGATGCGCCGGTGCCGGTGCGCGCTGATGCCGTGCTGATCGAGCAGGTTTTGCTCAATCTGATACGCAATGCCCGCGAAGCAGCGGCAGGCCTGCCCCGCAACCGTCAGATTTTACATATCAAACTGGAAACAGATGAGACTGAAGCCATTGTTACCCTTACCGATCACGGGCATGGCATTCCCGAAGGCATGGAACATGAAATTTTCACGCCTTTCATTTCCTCAAAATCGGAAGGTATGGGAATGGGGTTGCCAATCTGCCGTTCCATTCTTGAATCCCATAAAGGGCGGCTATGGCTGCTGATAACACCCGATATACAGGGGGCCAGTTTCTGCCTCTCGCTGCCGCTGGCATCCGGAGAAATACGACAATGACCGTTCATATTGTTGATGATGATGAGGCTATCCGCGACAGCCTGTCATGGTTGTTCCGCTCGCGTGGTGTTGGTGTAACCACATGGCCGTCGGGTGAGGCTTTTCTGCAGGCCTGGTCGCCGGATATGCATGGCTGCATCCTGCTGGATATGCGTATGGATGGCATGTCCGGCCTTGAGGTTTTTGACCGGCTTATCAGCCTTCATGCCCGTCAGCCGGTGATTTTTCTCACCGGTCACGGTGATATTCCGCTGGCTGTGGAATGCCTCAAACAGGGCGCTGCGGATTTTCTTGAAAAGCCTTTCAATGATAATAATCTGGTCGATCGCGTGCTGGATGCCCTCAGCAAGGCCAAAGAACGCGCCGCCTCAGACCGCCAACGGGAAGCGTTGCGGCGCAAACGCGCACAGCTCTCGCCGCGTGAAAATGAAGTCTTGTCGATGATACTGGAAGGCCTGCTTAACAAGCAGATTGCCGATAGGCTGGATATTACAGTGCGCACGGTTGAGGTGCACCGCGCCCATATTATGGAAAAAATGAATGCCCGCAATGCTGTGGAACTGGCGCGGCTCATCAGCCTTGCAGAACAAAACTGAACCGGCGGAGGCTGCAGCCTCCGCCGGCTTGAAATTTATGCATAAATGATCAACAGGTCTTTTGCATCAATTTGGTCACCGGCGCGCACCAGCACTTCGGCAAGCACACCATCGCGCTCAGCATGAAGGGCGGTTTCCATCTTCATCGCTTCGATAGACAAAAGCACATCCCCCGCCTTTACGCTCTGCCCGCCGGTAACCGCCACAGTTGAGACAATGCCCGGCATTGGCGCGCAGATATGGTTCTCATTATTCAGCTCAGCCTTGCGCTTTGCCCCTTTGACGGCACCGCGTGTGCGATCCGGCACCTTAATGCGGCGAGGCTGGCCATTGAGTTCAAAAAACACTGTAACCTTTCCCTGATCATCCACATCACCCACCGCCTGATTGCGGATAACCAGGGTTTTACCCCGTTCAATCTCAACAAAAACTTCCTGCTCCTGCGCCAGACCATAGAAATAAACCGGCGTCGGCAGCACACTCGTCGGCCCGTAAAGCGCCTGCGCTGCAGCAAAATCGGTGAAAACTTTCGGATACATCAGATAAGAGGAAAATTCCTGATCACTGATTTTGCGCTCCAGTTTTGTTTCCGCTTCCTTGCGCTCTGCAGCAAGGTCAGCCGGCGCAAGCAAAGATCCGGGGCGGTTTGTAAACGGCTTTTCACCCTTGAGCACCTTGGCCTGTAACTGTTTGGGCCAACCGGCCGGAGGCTGGCCAAGATCCCCGCGCATCATTGAAACCACAGAATCGGGAAATGCAATATCCCTGTCCGGATTGAGCACATCAGCTGTTGTAAGATCCTGACTGACCATCATCAGCGCCATATCGCCCACCACTTTGGAAGACGGCGTGACCTTAACAATATCACCAAACATCAAATTCACATCAGCATAGGCCTGTGCCACCTCATGCCAGCGGCTTTCCAGCCCCAGCGAGCGTGCCTGCTCCTTCAGATTGGTAAATTGTCCGCCAGGCATTTCATGTAAATAGACTTCCGAAGCAGGGCCTTTCAGATCGCTCTCAAAAGCTGCATATTGGTTGCGCACCGCCTCCCAGTAAAAGGAGATCCGGCGAATTGAGGCCGGATCAAGCTGCGGATCACGCTCATTGCCTGCAAGCGCCTCCACGATGGAGCCAAGACAAGGCTGTGATGTATTGCCGGAAAGCGCATCCATAGCCGCATCCACCGCATCCACGCCGCTCTCAACCGCCGCCAGCACCGTTGCCGCCGCAATGCCGGATGTATCATGGGTATGAAAATGAATCGGCAGATCCGTTTCCTGCCGCAGGGCTGTAAACAACAGACGCGCAGCCTGCGGTTTCAAAAGCCCGGCCATATCCTTGATGGCGATAATATGCGCACCCGCTTTTTCCACTTCGCGCGCCAGTTTCAGATAATAATTCAGATCATATTGCGGGCGGGCGGCATTCATCACATCGCCGGTATAACAAATAGCTGCCTCGCAGAGTTTGCCCTCTTCCAGCACCGCATCCATTGATACACGCATATTCTCAACCCAGTTGAGACTGTCAAAGACGCGAAAAAGGTCAATCCCGCCGCGCGCTGCCTCACGCACAAATTGTGTCACCACATTATCAGGATAGCTCTTATAGCCAACACCATTGGCACCGCGCAGCAGCATTTGCAGCAAAAGATTAGGGGCGCCGTCGCGCACCTTGCTCAGGCGCTCCCACGGGTCTTCGGTGAGAAAGCGCATCGCCACATCAAAGGTTGCCCCGCCCCAGCATTCGAGCGAGAACAGGTTTGGTAGTAAACGGGCATAGGTTTCAGCTATCTGCACAATATCATAAGTGCGCATCCTTGTGGCAAGCAGCGATTGATGGCCATCGCGCATTGTCGTATCGGTGATAAGAACCCGCTTTTGTTCACGCATCCATTGTGCAAATTTCCGCGGTCCCAGTTCGGCAAGTTTCTGCCTTGTGCCACTTTGAATTTCACCATCCCCCACATAGGGCACTTTCGGCGCTGCCGCATTGGCAGCGGGCATGGCGCGCCCTTTGGTTTCCGGATGGCCATTCACGGTTACATCGGCAATATAGGTTAAAAGCTTGGTTGCACGATCCTGCCGTTTTACATGTTCAAACAATTCCGGCGTCGTATCAATAAACCGCGTGGTATAATCATTACTGCGAAATTTAGGATGAGTGATAATCGCTTCCAGAAAGGTAAGATTGGTTGATACCCCGCGAATACGAAACTCCCGCAGCGCACGATGCATACGCAGGATCACCTCTTCCGGCGTTGATGCCCATGCTGTTACCTTTTCCAGCAGCGGATCATAATAGCGGGTAATAAATGCGCCGGAATAGGCCGTGCCGCCATCCAGACGAATGCCAAAACCGGTTGCCCCGCGATAAGCGGTGATGCGCCCGTAATCAGGAATGAAATTCTGCTCCGGATCTTCCGTGGTAATACGGCATTGCAGGGCATGGCCGCGCAGCACAATTTTATCCTGTTCCGGCACACCGGATTCCGGCGTGCCGATAGCAGCCCCTTCAAGAATGCGAATCTGCGCCTTGACAATATCAATACCGGTAACCTCTTCCGTCACCGTATGTTCTACCTGAATGCGCGGATTAACCTCGATGAAGTAGAATTTTCCCGAAGCAACATCCATCAGAAACTCAACCGTACCTGCACCAATATAATGCGTGGCACGGGCAATTTTCAGCGCATAACCGGCAAGTTCCTGACGCTGCGCATCATTAAGATATGGCGCCGGCGCGCGTTCCACCACTTTCTGGTTGCGCCGCTGCACAGAACAATCACGCTCAAACAAATGCACGGCATTGCCATACATATCGCCGAGAATCTGCACTTCCACATGGCGCGCCTGTTCAACAAGCTTTTCAAGATAAACTTCATCTTTGCCAAAGGCGGCTTTGGCCTCGCGTCTGGCCTCTGTCACCTCGCGCTCCAGATCGCCGGCCGCGCGGATCACACGCATGCCGCGCCCGCCACCGCCCCACGAGGCTTTGAGCATTAAGGGATAACCAATATGATCAGCGATCTTGTGCACCTCTGCCATATTATCCGGCAAAGGATCGCTGGCCGGCACCACCGGCACCCCGACCTCAATGGCCAGATTACGTGCAGCAACCTTATTGCCAAGGCGGCGCATCGTATCTCCCTTGGGGCCGATAAAAATAAGACCGTTTTCAGCGCAGGCATCAGCAAATTCGGGGCTTTCCGATAACAAGCCATAGCCTGGATGAATGGCATCGGCTCCGGAAAGCCTGGCAACGCGGATCACTTCCTCAATTGAGAGATAGCTCTCCACCGGCCCCAGATCACGCGGCAAATGCGGGCCGCGCCCCACCTGATAGCTCTCATCCGCCTTGAAGCGATGCAATGCGAGTTTATCTTCCTCTGCCCAGATTGCCACGGTTTTCATGCCAAGCTCATTTGCCGCGCGAAACACGCGGATGGCAATTTCAGAGCGGTTTGCGACAAGAATTTTACGGATAGGCAAGGCAGGTCTCCCTCACTGCAGATATATAATAAGCCGCCGCGCCCGATCCGTGAACGCAGCGGAATACGCCGCATAGTGAAAAATTTTTTTGCAAAAGAACAGCAAAATTACGACGAAAAATAACAATGCCCGGCACATGTGCCGGGCATTGTTATAATCTTTTAAGGAAACAATTTCGTTGCATTTTCATGAGAGCCATCCCCTCATGCCGCAACATGTCTCTGCATCATATAATCATTTCTTCTGGAAATAATTATATTTGCCATCATCACCCTTGCGCCATTCAAACATCACATAAGGCGAAAGATTCGGATCTCCCTTATCGTCATAGGAGATATCACCAAGAACCGTTTTGAACGGGCCTTTTTCTTTCATGGCTTTTGCAACTTCCATCGGGTCATTGCTGCCTGCCGCATTTGCCGCAGCAGCAAGTGACTGAACCGCCGCATAGGAATAGAAAGTATAGGCTTCCGGCTCAAAACCCTTATCGCGGAACTGCTTGATCAGCTCGGCATTAGCCGGATCCTCACGCGGATCAGGGCCAAATGTATTGAGAACTCCATTAACGGCATCACCGGCAATTGAAGCCAGCTCATTCGAGACAATACCATCACCGGAAATGAACTGCGCTTTCAGATCCTGATCGCCCATCTGACGGATAATCAGGCCGGCCTCCGGATGCAGACCACCCCAATAAATCACATTAATGCCATCACGTTTCAGCTTGGCAATCAATGCGGAATAATCTTTTTCACCGACATTGACACCTTCATAAGCCGTTTCCTTGATGCCAAGATCATTCATTGCCTTTTTGGTGGCATCGGCAAGCCCCTGACCATAAGGGGTTTTGTCATGCACAACTGCAATTTTGGCATCTTTAAAATGTTCGGCAATATATTTTGCTGCAGCCACGCCCTGATTATCATCACGGCGGCAGGTGCGGAATGTGTTCCACAAACCACGATCCGTATAAACCGGATTGGTTGTGCCGGGAGCAATCATGAGAATGCCGTTTTCCGCATAAACATCAGAGGCCGGAATGCTCACACCGGAATTAAAGTGCCCAATAACAAACTGCACGCCATCGGCAGCAAATTTATTGGCGACAGACATGCCCTGCTTGGGATCAGAAACATCATCACCATATACCAGAACGATTTTTTCACCGTTCAGGCCGCCCTTTGCGTTCACAACCTCAACAGCTGCCTCAACGCCGTTTTTAATCTGTGCGCCATAGGCGGCGCCACCGCCTGTCAAGGGTGCACCAACGCCCACAAGAACATCAGCCCAGGATGAGCCGCCAAAAGCAAGCATCGCAGACAGTGCAACACCACAGAACAGAGACTTTTTCATATTTCCTTCTCCCATAAATATGCCCTGGAGCCTGATCCGTTAAAACGAAACCAGATTCCGAATATCGCCGGATCCCGGCAATTTTCTGCCGGAACAAATATTCCGGCAGAATCTCCTCCCTGAAACAGCCTGTATTTTCAGCGCACCGTCTGCATATTCGCTGAAGCACCAGCCAACCATACTGTTTCAGGTTTGAAGCCGGCAAATCATCCGGCTTCCTGATATGCAATGGGCAAACTATTGCTGAATGTAATTATATTTACCGTCAGCACCCTTTTCCCATTTATACATGACATAACCCGGCAGTTTCGGATCACCCTTTTCATCATAGGAAAGATCACCCAGCACGGTTTTGAATGTATCCTTTTTCAGCTCCTTGGCCACAGCTTCCGGATCATTGCTGCCCACAGCCTTAATGGCATCTATAAGCGTTTGCATCGCCGCATAGGAATAAAGCGTATAGGCTTCAGGTTCAAAACCGGCATCGCGGAATTTTTTCACCAATTCGGCATTGGCCGGATTATTGCGCGGATCAGGGCCAAATGTGTTCAATGTTCCTTCAACCGCATCGCCGGCAATAGAGGCAAGCTCATTGGAAACAATACCATCGCCGGAAATAAACTGCGCCTTCAGTCCCTGATCCCCCAGCTGACGGATAATCAGGCCTGCTTCCGCATGCATGCCGCCCCAGTAAATGACGGAAATACCTTCCTGCTTCAATTTGGCAATCAGGGCTGAAAAGTCCTTTTCACCAACATTCACCCCTTCATAAATCGCTTCCTTAACACCAGCTGCATTCAGGGTTTTCTTGGTTTCATCTGCAAGCCCCTGGCCATAAGGCGTTTTATCGTGGATCACCGCCACTTTTGCGCCTTTAAAATGATCGGCAATATATTGGCCGGCAACCACACCTTGCTGGTCATCGCGGCCACAGGTGCGGAACGTATTCCACAATCCCTGCTCCGTATAAACCGGATTTGTACAACCTGGCGATATTTGTACGATGCCATTTTCAGCATAAACCGTGGAGACAGGAATACAGACACCGGAATTGAAATGACCGATGACATATTTCACGCCATCCGCTGCAAACTTATTGGCAACGGAAATCCCCTGTTTGGGGTCGGAAACATCATCACCCAGTGTGAAAACAATTTTCTCGCCATTGATACCGCCCTGCGCATTGATAGCCTCAGCCGCAGCTTCAGCCCCTTTTTGAATCTGCAGGCCATAAACCGCATTCGGGCCGGTCAGCGGGGCGCCGATACCAACAAGAATATCCGCCAAGGCCGGCCCGCTGAAAGCAAACAGCGCCGATACCGCCACACTATAGAACAAAGATTTTTTCATAATAACTGCTCCCATTATAATTTATTTTCATATAACAGCGCCGTAACCGCCGTATTATTTATCAAGGCCAAACAATCATTTCCATTATGCCATGCATAACTTCAGTGATTATTCAGATCATTTTATTATCAGGTAAAACCGGTTTCCCGGGCATGCTGGGCATGGACCTTCATCCATGGCCTTTACAATACAGCCCTCTCCCCAAAAAGAACTATATTGCAATCTCTTTATCCGCGCCCGCTCGCTAGACATTAAACGGGAGCGGATAAATTTTTATAATAAAATAAGACCTTATTGTTTCTCTTTGTAAGATAATGGCGAGGTTTTTTCATAGAGCCAGCTATACTGGCGCACCATTTGCTTGACCTTGGTAAAACGAAAACCGATTGTTCCGATAACTGCAAGAACCACCAGATCGACCAGATAATAATGGAGCGACAATAATGAGCCTTCAAACATTGCATAGTGAATAAAGCGCACCATTGCAGTCAAAGGCAACAAATATAACAAAAACATTGCATAAGGCCGCCAGGTCTGGGCACAAGCCCGGCCTGTCATCCATGCTGCCCAGCCGCCAAGCACACAAGTAATCAGCAAAAACAGCCAGAATGATGGCTCTTCATAGAGAATGCCTTGCATCAGTTCATCTCCTCGGTTCACCTGTCATCTTTTAAGGATCAAGTGAGTGGCAATGCAGGCTTTTGTTGAAAAAACCGCATTGCCTGAAATATATTAAAACGCCGGACACACAAAAATTCAGTGTATTGTCAATGGCGCCCGCCCTCCAGATAAGCCGCACGCACTTCAGGATTTGCCAGAAGCTCCTGCCCGCTGCCGCTCATGGTAATCACACCATTGACCATCACATAGCCGCGATGTGCCAGCTTGAGCGCACCAAACGCATTCTGCTCCACCAGAAACACTGTGAGACCGGTTGTGCGGTTCAGTTCCTTGATTGCCTCAAAAATCTGCTTCACAATCAACGGCGCCAGACCAAGCGACGGCTCATCCAGCATCAGGAGTTTTGGCCGTGCCATCAGCGCACGTGCAATAGCCAGCATTTGCTGTTCACCACCTGATAATGTGCCGCCACGCTGATTGATACGCTCTTTCAAACGCGGAAACAGATCAAACATCAGCCTCACATCTTCATCAAAATATTTTTGATTATCGAGGCTTGCACCCATCTGCAGATTTTCCATCACGCTCATACGCGGGAAAATGCGTCGCCCCTCAGGAGATTGAGCAATACGCAGCTTGGCAATATTATGCGGCGGCATGGATGTAATATCCCTGCCCTCAAACAAAATACGGCCGGAACGGGCACGGGGAGATCCGAAAATCGTCATCATCAGCGTGGATTTTCCTGCACCGTTAGCGCCGATCAGCGTGACAATTTCCCCTGCATTAACAGTAACATCCACACCTTTAAGCGCACAGATATTGCCGTAATAAGTCTCAACCTTATCAATAACCAGAAGCGGGTTCTGAGCCTGCATCATTTACCCCCCTCGGATTTCTTTTCATTCTCGGATGTTTCATGGCTGGAGGGAACCTGCCCTGCCTCAACACGGGTTGAAAACTCCGTCTGTTCGCCCTTTGCCAACAAACGCGCCTGCCCCACCCAATCTTCACGGGTTATACGGCCATCAAAACTTAAATAGGTTTCAGCCTGCTTGATGTCGGCTTCATTCCAGGCGGCGATTTGATCAAAATGATAGATACCATGCGCATTGAGCTTGGCTTCATTCACGCTGCCAATCCCCTTGATCAGTGTCAGATTATCAGCCGTGCCGTTGCGCGGTGCATCAAGGCTGCCGGCAAAACGCGCTGCATGCTTATCATCTGCATTTACACCGTCTTCTGCATCAGCCAGTTGCACCACCAATTGATCAACAGAGGCAGCATCTCCAGCCTCTTCAATCAGCTCATTCACTTCCTCGTCATCAACGCCGAGATAGGCTGCAATCACCTTCGGATCATTCTGCACAAAATGCGGTGCGCCATCAGAGATTTTTGTGCCATATTCCAGCACAATCACATGATCGGAGATCTCCATAACCACCGACATATCATGCTCAATCAGCAAAATGGAGGTGCCGGTTTCATCGCGAATATCCAGCAGCAGCTTATTCAGCTCCGCCGATTCACGCGGATTAAGGCCGGCCGCCGGTTCATCAAGGCAAAGCATTTCCGGATCTGTACACATGGCTCGCGCAATCTCCAGACGGCGCTGATCGCCATAGGGCAAATCCCCCGCCGGATCATCGGCACGATGGGTGAGATTGATTTTCTCAAGCCAAATACGGGCTTTTTCAATCGCCTCGGCGGCCGCCTTCTTATAGGCAGGAAAACCAAGCAGACCAAGGAATGTATATCCCGAAGAGGTCATCAGCGGATTATGCTGCGCCACCAAGAGATTTTCCAGCACTGTAAGCCCCGTGAACAGGCGGATATTCTGGAAAGTACGGGCAACTTTGGCTTTTTTGGTAATCACAAAATCCGGCATCCGTTCCAGAAGAAAGCGGTCACCATTTTTATGATGCAGACTCACCATGCCGCCTGTCGGCTTGTAAAAACCGGTCAGGCAGTTGAATACGGTGGTTTTTCCGGCACCATTCGGCCCGATCACAGCGGTAATCTCACCGCGTCTGGCTTCAAAGCTTAAATCATTGATCGCCACCAGGCCGCCAAAGCGCATGGAGAGATGTTCGACAGACAAGATAATGTCGTTTGTTTTATTCGGTTCAGCAAGTTTTGATTTTGCCATTGTTATTGTTCCCGCCATCAGCCGTGTCCTTCCTTGGTAAAGGAGCCGGATACCAGCTTGCGTTCATTAAGGAAGGCGCTTGGTTCACGATGCCCGACAAAACCGCGCGGTTTCCAGACCATCACCACAACCATCGCCAGACCAAAAATCAGCATACGATAAAGCTCAGGAGTGAAATTCGGGCCGAAAATTACTTTCAGGAATGCAAGTTCACGCAGGATTTCAGTGCCGCCGATCATCACGATCGCCGCTATGGCAATCCCGATCAGTGAGCCCATACCGCCAAGCACAACAATGGCCAGAATGACCGCAGATTCAAGGAACACAAAGGATTCCGGGCTGACAAAGCCCTGACGCGCACCAAAAAACGCACCGGCAAAACCACCAAACATCGCACCGGTTGCAAAGGCGGTCAACTTGGTTGTCGTTGTATTAATGCCAAGTGCCCGGCAGGCAATCTCATCCTCACGCAAAGCCTCCCATGCACGGCCAATCGGCATACGGCGCAACCGCACGGTCACCCAGGCAGTCAGCAAGGCCAGCAGCAAAATAACATAATAGAGGAAGATCTTATAATGCGCCGCAGAAAATTGCAGGCCGAATGTCGCCGCAAAACCATCAGGTCCGGCCTTAAACGGAATGCCGAAAAATGTTGCCTTGGCAATGCCGGAAACACCATAGGTTCCTTTAGTAACAGCTGTCCAGTTAATCAGTACAAGCCGGATAATTTCCCCGAAAGCCAGCGTCACAATCGCCAGATAATCGCCGCGCAGGCGCAATACCGGAAAGCCCAGAATAATCCCCCAGAAAGCCGCAAGAATACCGGCAACCGGCAGCAGCGTCCAGAAAGACAAACCGAAATAAGACGACAATAACGCGTAGGAATAAGCCCCCACCGCATAAAAAGCCACATAGCCCAGATCAAGCAGGCCTGCGAGACCGACAACAATATTCAGCCCCCATGCCAGCATAATATAAATCAGGATCTGCACGCCGAAATTATCAACCCATTTCAGCGAGCCCTGAAAACCCAGCGCCGATACAATCAGCACCGGATAGATGAACAGGAACAAAATAGCGAGCTTGGAAAAATTGCGGCGGAAGAAAGATGGCTCTGCCGCAACAGCATGATGTTTTTCATTTTTCGAGCGGTTTGCCATATAAGGCACAAGAAACGCACGATGCAGGAAACGCCCGATACCCGAAAGCGCCACCAGCGTGAACAACAGCCCCCAGCGCTGCACCAGCACAAGTTCATTGTTAATATTCTGCTCGGTTTTAAAACCGACAATAAGAACAAACAGGCCAAAAGCGAGCAGTGCCGCGACAATTCCCTCGCGAATAGCTGCCGCAAAATCAGAAGGCTGCGCCTTGGGGGCAGAGCCTGATGAAATATGTTGTATATCCGCCATATTACACCTTTTCGACTTCTGGTCGGCCAAGAATGCCGGAAGGCATGAAAATCAGCACGATCGCAAGGATCGAGAAGGCTGCTACATCCTTGTAATCAATTGAGAAATAAGCAGACCACAGCGCCTCGATAAGGCCGATCAGCAGGCCGCCGATCACCGCCCCCGGCAAGGAGCCGATGCCGCCCAGAACAGCTGCGGTAAAGGCCTTGACCCCGGGAATAAAACCATCCGCAAAAGAAATAACGCCATAAAATGTCAGATAAAGTGTACCGGCTACGGCTGCCAGAGCCGCCCCCATCACAAAGGTCAGGGAAATGGTGCGATCCACATTAATACCCAAAAGCGAGGCCATTTTACGATCCTGCTCACAGGCGCGCTGGGCACGGCCAAGGGAAGTGCGGTTAACAATATACCAGAAAATCGCCAGCAAAACGATTGTTACAGCAATGATCATAATCTGCTTGTAGGAGACAATCACACTGGTGCCAAACAGGCTTACGGAATCATTGATCAATGCAGGAATAGGCTTGTTGCGCGGGCCTTGGGTGACCTGCACAAAATTTGACAATGCGATAGACATACCAATAGCGGTAATCAGCGGCGCAAGGCGGAATGAACCGCGCAGCGGACGATAGGCCACACGCTCAATTGTCCAGCTCCACAGGCTGGTCAGCACCATGGCAACAAGCATCATCAGCAATATTGCCAGAACCGCAGGCACAGCACCGATAAAGGTTGTTATAATCAAAAAAACAATAAGCGCCATGAAGGCACCCAGCATAAAAACATCCCCGTGAGAAAAATTGATCATACCGATAATACCATAGACCATGGTATAGCCGATAGCGATCAAGCCGTAGATCGACCCGAGCGTAAGCCCGTTGATCACTTGCTGGATAAAATATTCCATCGCAAAGTCACCCTTTTATGATCTGAATTATTGTCGCCCTGAGGGCTCTTCCCTTATATTTCAGATCGTTTACTCCTGCCGGCCCCGCCGCAAGACCAAAATCTTGCTGCAAAAATTGCCGAAATTTACAGAATTGTTGCCTGCCGTGTTCTGCATCTGCACAACACACAACAATCATTGCATTTTGGAAATTAACAATCCCCCGATTACTCCGCACCCCAGGCCCGGTGTGCCATTACACATTAAATATAGAAAAAACGACTAGTAATATAGTCTTATATCCTCCCGTAGCCTGAGCATCGGCTTTAAGATTACCCATAATTTTTTGCGGGTCAATCATCGCTTTTCAATGATATGTATAATTAAACAATGTTCTTTTTGCGACATCGCTAACAAACAACAAAACCATGGGCAAAAGGATCCCTGTCATCTATAAAAATTGTATTATAACCAGTCATGCGCGCCCAACCGGCAACGGAAGGAATTATTGCTTTTTTATCAACAAGTTGAGTTTCAGCTTCAACCCGCCCGTGAAACAGTGATCCTATCACGGATTCGTGAACAAAATGATCGCCGGTTTTCAACTCACCCCGTGCCGCTAATTGCGCCATGCGCGCCGATGTTCCGGTGCCACATGGTGAACGATCAATCGCCTTATCACCATAAAATACGGCATTGCGGGCATGAGCTTCCGGTTTTGTCGGCCTGCCTGTCCACAGAATATGACTGAGCCGGTTGATATTTTTCAGCTCCGGATGCTCAAAACGATATTGCTCATTAAGACGCCGGCGTAAAACCGGGCTCCAGCTGATCAGATCCAGCACCGAATAATCTGCCAGATCCGTATAATTTAGCTGCGCTTCAACAATAGCGTAGAAATTGCCGCCATAGCTGACATCCACCTTCAGCAATCCCAGATCAGGGCACTCAACCTCAAGCCCCTGCGCATAAAGAAAAGCCGGCACATTGGTCAGCCGCACACTCTCGACATATTGGCCATTCTGCTCATATTCAATGGCAACTTTTCCCGCCGGCGTGTCCAGATTAAGCCTGCCCGGTATTTTGGGCCGCACCAACCCGTGTTCAATCGCCATGGTTACGGTGCCGATTGTGCCATGCCCGCACATGGGCAAACAACCGGATGTTTCGATAAACAACACACCCACATCACAATCTTCCCGCGTTGACGGATAAAGGATGGAGCCGGACATCATATCATGACCACGCGGCTCAAACATCAAACCTGTGCGGATCCAGTCATATTCCGCCAGAAAATGCGCCCGCTTTTCCATCATGGTTGCCCCGTGCAGATCAGGCCCGCCACCGGCCACAAGCCGCACAGGATTACCGCAAGTATGTCCGTCAATGCAGAAAAAGGAATGTTTGGCCATAATAATCTCTCAATAATAGTCTCTCAAAACCGTTGCGGACTGAAATAGGTAACCGGCACTGCTGTTTCCTGATCATCCAGCAATTGGCAGACCAGACGCGCCGTTGCCGCTGATTGCGTCAACCCCAAATGCCCGTGACCAAACGCATAGACAATATTTTGCGAAGCGGAAGAAAAGCCGATTACCGGCAGACTGTCCGGCAAAGACGGGCGATAGCCCATCCATGCGCGCCCGCCCTCCGTTACAAGTTGCGGCAAAAACTGCTTTGCCTTTTTCAGCATGGCGCCGGAACGAGCATAATTGGGCGGCAATGCCAACCCGCCAAGCTCCACAGCCCCGCCAATGCGCACCCCGGTGGTTAATGGCGTGATTACAAAAGCATGGCCCGGAAAAGTCAGTTGCCGGCGCACATCCAGCGCGCCTTTCGGCAATGTTGTATTATAGCCGCGCTCGGTTTCCAGCGGCACCGGATCGCCCAGTTGCGCACTTAAATGATGCGACCAGGCACCGGCTGCAATAATCAGTTTTTGTGAATGTAGAACACTGCCATCATCAAGCGTTATTTGCGCCCCTGTGGCAGTTTTGCCAACAGTGCGCACAACCGCCTTGCGATAAGATGCGCCAAGTTTTTGCGCATAAGCCCATAATGCCTGACCATAAAGTTTGGGATCGGAAACATTCTTCCATTGCGGCACAAAACAACCGACCACAAATTGCGGGGATAATCCCGGCTGCAAGGCCGCAAGCTCGTTACCGCGCACAATCCTGTAATCAATACCGGCCTGTTTTTTCGCCTCCCAGCCCGGCATGGCCGCCTGCAACTCGGCCTCGCTTTCATAAAGTTCCAGATTGCCTTCATGATGGATCATGCCGGCCACACCGGCACGCTCTGCAAGCGCCAGCATTTCCGCTTCAGCAAGCCGCATCATCCGCCCCTGCGCTTGCGTGGTGATACCCAACGCCTGATCACTGCTTGCCCGCCAAAACCGATAAAGCCAGGGCAATAATTTGGGCAGATAAGACGGCCGGATTGCAAAAGGACCCAGCGGATCCAGCAACCAGCGCGGTACTTTTTTGATCACGCCCTTGGAGGCAAGCGGCAAAATTTCCGAAAAGGCAAGTGCTGCAGCATTACCGGCACTTGTCTCCTCACAAATACCGCTACGATCAAGAACCAGCACAGAATGACCAGCCTCGCTCAACAGGGCAGCAATCGCAATACCAACAATGCCCGCACCAATGACGATGATCTGACAATCATCATTGCGCCTCTCAACACCGACGTTGCTAACCGCTGCCATGCACCCCTCCCGCTTGCCGCTGATTATTATAATTAAATGGCAGGCTCTCCCGGTAAAACACCGCCCTTTGCGCAGCAACCATGGAAAAGCGCCTGACTTTTGTCAACAAAAGGTTGAGGGGGTCAGGGCGCTTTTTCATCATTTTAAAACTGCGGCAATTGCGGACGATTTTCCAGCGCCGTCCGGATGATTTTTTCAACCTGAACACGGCGCTCGCCGCTCAATGGCTGGCGCGGCATGCGCACACGATCATTGGACTGAATGGCGTGAACTTCGATTAATTTAAGATTTTGCACCAGATAGGTGGAAACATCGAGATCAAGCAGCGGGCGCATCCAGCGATAAAGCGGCAGCGCCTCATCATAACGCTTCTGTTTGATGAGCTGATAAAGTGCCACCGTTTCACGCGGCAACGAGGTAACAACACCGGCCACCCAGCCGATAGCGCCGGTTGTCAATGCTTCAAAGGCAAGATTGTCAACACCGGTAAAAAGGTCGAAACGGTCACCAAACTGGTTGACGATCTCAATGGTACGGCGAATGTCATCGGACGATTCCTTGATAGCCACAAACAGATCATCCTTTGCCAGTTCAGCAAGGCATTCACCGGTAACATCAACGCGATAGGCCACACGGTTGGAATAAATCATCACCGGAATGCCGCCTGCAGCCGCCATCGCCTTCAATGTTGCCACGGTTTCCTGCGGATTTGTGTGATAAATCGGACTTGGCACAACCATAAGCCCGTCAGCACCGGCCTTGGCCGCCGCTTTGGCTGCTGCGGCGCCCTCACGGGTACCGGCCTCAAAAACCGTCATCAAAACAGGGCGCTTGCCAGCAACAGAACGCGCAGTTTTAAAAACCTCGATTTTCTCCTCAGCGGATAGCATTGGCCCTTCGCCAAGCGAACCGCCAACCACAAAACCATCCACACCCGCATCTATCTGCAGGCCAAAGCAACGCTCCATTTCTTTATGATCAAGCGCATCATCTTCGGTGAATTTTGTTGTAAGCGCCGGGAAAATACCTGACCACATATCCTCTCCTCCAATTTTGATATATCAGTGATATATCTCATATTGCAGTGCACGTCAATTCAAATTTACACCCCTTAAAAAATTACTGAAAACCGTTTCACATCCGCTTCCTCATTCCCCTCATCTTGAGCAAACAGCCCCGCTCATGTATTTCTCGCACAGGATAATTCGTAAAGAAACGAAACGATAAGGACACCAAGCCTCGATGACAGGGCATATTTCACAGCCAGACAGCCAGCAAATTCCGGCAGCCGGCACAATCAGCCTTTCCGATCAGGCCTATCTTCTGCTTGAACGCTCTGTGGTAACACTGCAATTAAAACCCGGCTCTGTTATTAATGAACGCTTATTAATCGAACTGACCGGCATGGGGCGCACCCCTGTGCGCGAGGCCATTCAACGGCTCGCCTGGGAAGGGCTGATGGAGGTGCGGCCGCGCTCGGGCATTGCCATTACCCCGCTTGATCCGCAGGATTTTGCCAAAGTGCTTGATGCCCGTGAAGGTGTTGAACAGGTGCTGTGCCGCGATGCGGCGCGTTTCTCAGACCCGCACACCCATCAAAAACTGCGCGATGCAGCCTCCATGATGAAACAGGCTGCTGAAACGCAAAATATTGCGCTCTTTCTTGATGCCGACAAAGCCTTTGATGATGTGCTGGGGCAAGCCTCGCTCAACCCCTATGCCGCACGCCTTGCCGCTCCGCTGCAAACCCATAGCCGGCGCTTCTGGTACCGGTTGCGTCAGCAAAACAGCCTGGATGATTCAGCAGCCGCCCACAGGCGCATTATTGAAGCTATCGTTGCCCGCGATGAAAATGCCGCCATTGCAACTGCAAAACAGCTGATTACCTATCTGCGCACCCTTACCCCTTAAAAATTATGCTCAACAAGCCCCCCCCTGTTACCAACGGCCATGGGAAGCGTGCAGACCGGCGTTTTCAAAAACTTCAGGAACTTATCAGCCTCTGTTTCGTTAATACAACGAACAGGGGCGCAAATGTCTCCCGCTGCCGCAATCCGTCTGAAGGATATCAGCATGGCTTCCAAAATGCAGAATGAAATTGAAAAAACACTCGAAGAACAGATTGCAGATCTCAAAAGCGAATTGGAAATACTGACCGGCAAGCTGGCCGAACAGGGCAGCGCGGTCTATGATGATGTTCGTGAAAATCTGACCGGCAACTATAACAGGCTTCGTCGGCATGGCCGCAATGCCGCCCGGGAAATGCGCCATCAGGCACATTATGTCCGGCAAACAGCGCGCGAAAACCCGCTTGCCACAGCTGCGATCCTTGCCGGTATCAGCATTACCCTTGCCTTGCTGGCACGGCGCTGACAGACGGCCGGCCAACAACGCTGAATTATTGCAATAAGCTTCCTGCAAGCCGGCACAGCGATCGGCTTACAGGCAAATATGCTTATAACTGCACAATAATCCTGCCATCCACAAAGCTGGTGCAATTAAAAGACACTGCTTGCACACATTGCCCCCAATTCCCTTCAATCTTGATTCCCAGATCATCAAACAGATGTTTAAATGCCTGCAGCGCCTTTTCATCATGAGTACTAAGATTATTGATCCGCATACAGCGCATCAGAAAAATACCGGTCATGGATCTGTCTGTATTATAAAGCTGCCTCACAATATCACGCGATGCATCAATGCTCATATCCCGGCATGTTTTCGCAATCAGCGGGTGATCATTTGTTGCTCCCAATGTCTCAATTTCTCCGAGAAAACCGTTTAGATCCTCCATAAAACTTTCAAATAAAATTTTATTTTTTCTGATCAAATTAAAAAATTCCGCATTCCAATATGTACTATGAATCTCGTGTAATTTCGCATATGTTGATGGTAATAAATTACAACCTCTTAAAATTTTACTTTTAAATTTAAACAAAACAACAACCAATCTTAAATATATTTATAGTATAAAAATGAAGTGTCTTTATAAAACCGGATGAGATATATTTAAAACATCATAATCCAGCCTCAGATCAACGTAATCCATGGTATTCCCTGCACAATCACCCCGCCATGTTGACAACAATCACCGGCACGGCTGATTTTCCTGCCCTGAATACTGGCAATGGAAGAACCTTCCTGAATTTCATCCATTTGCCCGACACCGGCACAGATTGCTTTATCGGCAATGGTTGCAACCGGCACCCCGCAAACCGTAACAAAGCATTGTTGCGCAGTGATAATTGGCCCTCCAGTATGAGGAACCGGCACACCAGCCACTATTTCCGTCTGCGGGCAAATATGATTATGACCCAACAAGGCAACCGGCCTTGCAAACATACCTAACCTCTTGTAATGATTTTAGAAAATTTTTAAAACAATTATCAGCCGCAATCGGCCTGCAATTTTGTCATATCAAAACACAAGCTATAAACAAAACATAGCTAGCTTTCAGGCAATGTTTTCCTTGTCCCTTCACCAGCGCCGCCCTGCTGAAAATCGACATGATTACCCTGAATATCAATTTTCAAACCGTGAAGAATAATGCCGCTTTTATTCAGTTCAATATAACCGCCAGGAGCAGAAAGACGGATTGCGTTATCTGCAAAAAGCTCAATCTTTTTTGATTCAATATCCGTCACCTCACCGCTCAGCATTGTCAGTTTTTTACCAACCGTTGTAATCTGTTCCTCAGCAATATGGTTAAGATAAACCCCGCCGACATGAAGAACCTTGCCGCCGGCAATCTGATCGACACAGGCATGCCCGACCGTTGCGGAACGAAGCCTGGAAATCAGCGTATGGTGCTCTCCCTTGCCCTGAAAGGCTGAACCGGTCTCGTCTTGTATTCCGAGCCCGCTCTCGCCCTTCTCCGCAAGCCCGTTTTCTGAAAAGCTACTTTGCTTTTGCTCTCTTTTCTGCGGGATAAATCCCAGCTTTCCGCTTCTCAGTGCTTTTGCCAGAGCTTTCAGCCCGTCTCGCCCTACTCCGCTTGCAAGGCCGGCCCCCTGATCCAGCAAACAGGCGGTTTTACTGTTAAAGGGCGATAATTTTGCCAGAATTTTCTCTGCCTCCGCCCCTTGGGCACCAACAGCCATATGGGTTGAAGCTGAGGTCTCCACCCTGTAATTGCCATTAACCGAATAAATATGATCACCACCAATATTACTGATATAATCCTTGGCAATCTTGCTATGCCGGCTGCCGCCGACAATCTCTGTTCTTTCCTTCTGCGCAATTGTTGAAAAATTTTCCTTTCCCGCAGCATCCTCAAAAAATATTTCGTTAAATCCCTCGCCTTTATATGTCCTGGAGCGGATTGTCAGACGTGTTTTAAAATCAGGCAGCTTATAGGCAGGCATCGCTTTCGGGTTTACGAGCGAAGCTATAATGACCGGATGGTCAGGGTCTGCATTTAAAAAAGACACCGCAACCTCCGCCCCGACCCGCGGTATAATCTCAGCCCCGTATCCGGCACCATTCCAAATTTGTGCCACACGAACCCAGCATGTATCCGAGCCGTCTTTTTTGGCGCGCCTGTCCCAGGGAAACCACAATTTAACACGGCCATATTTATCGCAATAAATTTCTTCCTGTTTTGGCCCTGCCACAATCGCAATCTGCGTTGCAGCGCAACGCGGAGCCGGATGCGCAAGCTGCGGTATCAACGCAATATCAGCCGGAACAGCAGTAAAACTATTATGGTAATGAGGCGATTGCCGGCCTGATACAGAGCTTGCAACCGATATATGATGCGTAACACCTGTAATCACATAATCCGGCAATTGCCCGCCACGAGGAAGAAGCGGCGTAAATATGCGCGCCGGCGCTAAAAGATGTATGGCGCTTTTCCCACAGACCACACAATGCCTGGCCTCATCTGCCAGCATGCGTAATTTTTGCAATTGCTCCACCTGCTCGGCAGTATGCGCGCCGGCCGGATAGGCGAATATCCCCTTATCCGTAAAATCTGTACAGGTGACAAGCGAAGGCACCTGTGCAGCCACGGCAGCATCCGGCATTTCAAAATTCCAGTCGGCACCGCTATGTGAGGGCGGAACAAAACAGAATGTCTCCTGCCATTCATATATATGTTCCTGCTGAATATATTCCTGCCCGTCGCGCCTGTTATCGCGCTTCTCACTCAAAAAAAAGCCGGCAGCACCATCCTGCCATTCTCTGGCAGGCATCCAGGATGATGCCCGGTCACCTACGCATAATATGTGCTGTTCCTTTTCCCGCCGGAACCACCAGAACAAACCGGCCTGCTCCAGACGGCGAAAAAGATAATCAAGATCAGTTTCACCATATTGCACACTATAATCAATAATTTGCGGTGGTTGCCTGATCCGAAAATCAACAGCGGGAAGATTATATTCCCTTGTCAGGGTTTCCGCCACATCCACAGCACTCATATGCTGCCATATGCGATAATCCGGAACCTGACCAAGCCGCCATAAAGCCGGCCGTAATTGAACACTATATTGCCGCCCCCCTTGCCCGGAAGCTGACAGCATCCGGATTTTTGTAATAATTCCATCAAGAGAGCGGCATGTAGTATTTTTCTCACCCGCAACAGCACAGGCAAATATAATTTCAGCTTTACTGCCAATAATTTCCTGAGGAACAATATCTTCATCACAGCTAAAAGTGACATCAGCACAATATAGGTTATTTACCTGTTCAGTAATTTCCGCCTGATCAGCATGAATCTCCCCCGCAATGGCCGCTATTTCAAGGCGAAGACACCGATCTTTTGCACTGTAATCATCCTGCTGCACTGCAGACATCAGCCTTTTCCGCCATGATTAAATTTAAATAAAAATAAATCAGGAAATTTTATACAATGCTCAATTTCTGAAATGTAAAATAAAATTTTTATTTTATTTTACATGTAGCAAGATTATAACCGGAAACAAGCGGTGATTGCGCCTTGTTATTTTCATCATATTCAGTAAATTTCCATTCTACTTCAGTATAATTTAAAGAAAAACTCTCCTCAGGCATGTAATCTTTGCCACATGTCAAAGAGTAGTTTGAAATCAGCGCATTATTCAGCGTAATTTCCAGATAGGTTTCACCCGGATCCCCCGTTGTAACAAAGTGAATAAGAGCCTTTTTAGAAGCCAAACCAGATGCAGCCAGCTGTTTCAACTTCAAACTGGCCTTATCATAACGCTTGCCAAGATGAAGATCACTAAAAGCCGGTTGCACACCTTCTCTGTTCGATACAGCACCGGAAACACTCGTAATATAGCGACTAATATTGAAATCAATGCCGCTGATATCGATCCAGTTTTTATGCTGCTCATGAGTTGCACCGCCATCAACACCATCAATCTTGAGATAAATTCCCATCTTTATTCCCTTTAAATAATTGCAATCCAAGTAATAACTAACTCAAAAAACAATTTAAAATCACAAATCAATTTAAATTATAAAAAATAACCCAAGTAAATTACAAGTAATTGCCAATATTTAATGGCGATTGTTAAAAATTTAATAATATATATAATTAGAATCATCCATTAACACCTTACATTAAAATAATTTTATTAACATGAATATTGATATGCCAGCCATTAATCCGCGCGATTCCAGCACTATGCGCGAGACCTATTACGCCACCAAGGATTTGCGTATGTCTGTGCGGCAGAGGGAAAAATACGGTGAAATATCCCCTACAATCCTTGAAGAATGGAAAATAATAAACCGGCATCTGACAGATCTGTTTTCTGCCGGTTGCGCCGATCTGGAATTATGCAGCTGGCTGGCTGAGGCCTCTTTGCGCCTTGAAGGTTTCACAGGTCTTGAGCGGGCCTTTCAGTTTATAAGCGGCCTGATCTCAGCCTATGGTCATGATCTGACATCCATTGAACCTCTGACAGAGATGCCGCAATTCTGGATTGCGCCAATCGCCGAACTTAGCGGTGAGGGCAGTGAAGGTGTACTCATCCAGCCTTTGCGCCTCTGCCCGCTCATTCCCGAGAGCCGTTACGGCTCACACAACCTGTGGCATTATCAAAGCAATGTGCGAATGCAGGACAGTGAGATATTCCGCGCGCTTGACCTCGCCGTAAGTAATGCAGGGCAATCTGCCATGCATCTGCAGCGCGAGACCATTCACAAATGCATTATGGCTTATAAAGACATGCTGGCACATCTGGATAAAATGCTGCCGGAGCATCCATGCGCACGCACAAATCTGGTTACAGTTCTCCAGGAATGCGTCTCTGCAATCAATGACTTGTGCGGTTTTGATAAAACAGGCGCCTCCCTTGATACCCCGCCCGGTGATATTTCCCTCGCAACAGGCTCCGTTCCTGCAGTCTCAGCACCGGCACCATTGCCAGGCGCCGCAATTACCAGCCGTGATCAGGCACTGAAACTGCTTGGTGATGTTGCGTCATTTTTCCGCCGGCAGGAGCCGCAATCTCCCATTGCGCCGGCACTCGAAACACTGATCCGCCGCGGACACCTGCCCTTTGATGCCCTGCTCGAAGAATTACTGCCTGATGAAAATATCCGCTGCACCATACTGACAAGTGCGGGCATCCGCATAACCGGCAATCATGATCACTGATTTTAAAGCTGTAAAGGAGCGCCACCGTGGCCAATCTATATGACAAAATCGATCGCGTAAGAAAGCCGCGCGTTCATATTAAATACGAAATTGAAACAGAAGGCGGCTCCGTTGAAAAAGAACTCCCTTTTGTTGTGGGTGTACTCGGAGATTTTTCCGGCAATGCAGGGGACCGGTCAAAACCCTTTAATGAGCGTAAATTTATTCAGATCGACCGCGATAATTTTGATGATGTTATGCGCAATATCGCGCCTGCCGTCACTCTCCGGGTACCCAATATGCTGAAAAATGACGATACTGAATTACCCGTCACGCTCAATTTTACAAAAATGGCCGATTTTGAACCTGCCGCGATTGTGGATCAGGTTCCGGAACTGAAAAAACTCCTCGCCATCAGAAATATGCTGCGGGATTTAATGAGCAAGGCAGACCTCTCCGCAGAGCTTGAAAACATTCTTGAAAATATATTGCAGGATAAAGACTGCTTCGAAAAACTGATCGAAGAACTAAAAACAGATCCTGCCGATAACCAGAATACACCTAAACTTACATCGGAATAACCCAAAAAATAATATTAATTTTTAAGGTATTTTAGTTATGGAACAAGAATTAGACAGCGACATTACTATAGAAACCGATGTTAAGAATAAAAATCTTCTTCCTAAAATTATTGCAGCAACAAAGCAAACCACACCTGATCGCGTTGAACAGCTGCTACGCGCGTTAACCGATCAGGTACTGGAAGGAACAATCACTTTTAACCGCAATTTTTCTCTCACGATCCGTGAGGCGGTAGAAAAAATTGATGCCCTTATCTCCGGACAACTGGCCGCCATCATGCAGGCACCGGAATTCAGCCGGCTGGAAGGCAGCTGGCGCGGGCAGCATTATCTGGTGCAAAATAGCGAAACCGGCACACAGTTAAAATTACGCATGCTCAATGTTTCCAAACAGGAATTGCATAAAGACCTGATCCGCGCTGTTGAGTTTGACCAGTCATATTTTTTCAAAACCGTTTATGAAGCTGAATTCGGCTCGCCCGGCGGCGAGCCTGTCGGCGTACTGATCGGCGATTATGCGTTCGATAATTCTGCGGAAGATATTGAACTCATGCGCAACATATCAGGCGTTGCGGCAGCCTCTTTTGCGCCATTTATTGCAGCCGCCGCACCGGCAATGTTTGGTTTTGATGATTATCGTGAGCTCGGCAAGCCACGGGATATGGCAAAAATATTTGAGACTTCAGAATATACAAAATGGCGGGGTTTCCGCGAAACAGAAGATGCGCGTTTTATGGTGCTCACTATGCCGCGTGTGCTGGCACGCCTGCCCTATGCGGCCAATGCAACACGCATTGAAGAATTCAATTATGATGAAACCCTGGCCTTTCCCAACAAACAATTACCCCATGAAAATTATTGCTGGATGAATGCCGCCTATGTTCTTGGCGCACGGCTGACGGATTCTTTTGCGCAACACAGCTGGTGCACGGCTGTTCGCGGTGCGGAAAATGGCGGCAAGGCCGAGAACCTTCCGCTATATACATTTATCAGCGACAATGGCGATATTGATCTGCAATGCCCGACCGAAATCGGCATAACAGACCGAAGAGACGCAGAACTTGGCAAATTGGGCTTCATGCCGCTTTGCCACTATAAAAACACCGATTATGCAGTGTTTTTCGGCGCGCAAACCACGCAAAAACCGCGCCTTTATGATAATTATGCCGCAACAAGCAATGCGGCAATTTCTGCGCGCCTGCCCTATATTCTTGCAACTTCGCGTTTTGCACATTTTCTGAAAGTTCTGGGGCGGGATAAAATCGGCTCCTTCATGGAGGCTGCAGATTGCGAGATCTGGCTGAACCGCTGGATATCTGCCTATGTTAACGCCAATGATGATGCAAGCGTTGAAACCCGCGCCCAATATCCATTGCGGGATGCGGCAATCAGTGTAGAGGAGGTTCCCGGCAGGCCTGGCGTTTACAATGCTGTTGCATGGATGCGCCCGTGGCTGCAAATGGAGGAACTCACAACATCCTTGCGGCTTGTTGCGCGCATTCCGGCAAAGAGCTGACAAAATGCCTGCCGCGCCCTCGGATATGACCGGAAAAATGCAACAGCCTGATGCTGCGCGGCTGATCATCCTTGTCGATCAGCTTTTAAATAGCCAGGTCAATGCCATTCTCCGCCATCCGCAACTGATTGCTGCAGAATGTCTGTGGCGCGGCCTGCACCTGTTGGTGACAGAACTGCCGCTGAACCGAACCGTGCGCCTTAAAATATTACCGGCAACCTGGCAGGAAATCACCCGCGATTGCACATATCGTGAGTTTGATCACACATGGCTGTTTGAACTGATCTATAATCAGGAATTTGCCATGCCCGGTGGCGAGCCCTTCGGGCTTATCATTGGCGATTATATGCTGGAACCGGATCTGCAAGGGCATAACAACACAGAAAATACGCTTGCCATTTTAGCCAATATTGCCGCAGCAGCCTTCTGCCCTTTTGTTAGCGGCGCAGCCCCCGGCGCAGTCGGGCTGACTGATTTTCAGGAGCTCAACCGTCTTCCTGATATTATCAGTCAGATTACCAAAGCCCGATTTACCCGCTGGAATGCATTGCGCAAACGGGAAGAGGCTCGCTTTCTCGCTCTTGCAGCGCCACGCATTTTATTAAGAAGCCCATATAAAACAGGGGCAGCGCAACGACAGGATGGCTTTCATTTTGAAGAAGAGATTGCCAAGGATGGCTCAAGCCTGCGCTTTGGCAATGGCTGTTTTGCATTTGCACTCAATGTTATGAATAATTTTATCCGCCATGGCTGGTTTGCCGGCCTGCGCGGTATCAATGATCATACGCTGGAAGGCGGCTATATCAGCGAATCCGTTTTAACGCCTTATGAGGAGCCCGCTGCAATTGATACAGTC
Source organism: Pseudochrobactrum albidum (assembly GCF_051851455.1). Classification (NCBI taxonomy): domain Bacteria; kingdom Pseudomonadati; phylum Pseudomonadota; class Alphaproteobacteria; order Hyphomicrobiales; family Brucellaceae; genus Pseudochrobactrum; species Pseudochrobactrum albidum. The sequence continues at coordinate 184,146 of NZ_JBPVTR010000019.1, read as the reverse complement.
CTGCGTCAGCCCCCTGTTGAAATCCGCCTGACCACGCTGCAGCAGCAACAATTTTGCGCTGCAGGCATTATGCCCCTTGCAACATCCTATCTTATGGAAGGGCTGATTTTTAATAGCAGCCAGAGCCTGTATTTGCCTGATAAACAACAGGAAAAAGATACCCCCTCCCTGTCAGCCATGTTGCAATATGTGCTTTGTGTCTCCCGTTTTGCCCATTACCTCAAAGCAATCATGCGGCGTGAAATCGGCAAGAACACCAATCTGACACATTTGCAAAATCAACTGCAAAACTGGCTTCTTGGCTATACGCTGGCAGGCAGCAACAATGACAGCACTTTGCGCGCACGCTATCCTTTACGCGCCTTTCGCATCTCTGTGAGCAAGGTTGCCGGCCGCCCGGGCATATATAATTGCCAGCTGGATCTGCAGCCGCATCTGCATCTCGATCAGCTACATGTCACTTTTCGTCTGCTTGTTGATGGAAGGGCAGCTTTATCTGCACGCCCTGCCGCAGGATATAGCCAATGAAAACAGCCACTCAAAGCCTCTCGGTTCTCGATCGTCTCACACAGCACACAGCCATTGCGCAAACAGAAATGTCTTTGCGCGATGAGATGGCAGAAAATATTCGGCTCCATCTGAGCGCCCTGTTTTCCACCCGCCGCTACCCTGTTGTTCCCAAAACATCAGAGATGAACCCCGTCTCATTCATCACTTATGGCTTACCGGAAATGACTATAATCGGCAGCGATGACGCTGCAACACATGCTCTTTTTCTCAACCGGATTGCCAGACAGATTTCTGATTTTGAACCCCGTCTGCATCAGGTCAAAGTCTTCTTATCTGAAAAAAGCCAAAGCACATCAGGCTGCCTTGAGATCATTATTGAAGCAAAAATAAATTGCACAAATAAGCCCCAGCCTCTGGCTTTTCGCTCCGTCATCGACCTCCTGTCCTGCCATATTCAATTGGAAAACGCTTATGCAAAAAGAATTTCTGGCACTCTATTATGATGAGTTGCAGACATTTCGGCGGCAGGCAACCGCATTTGCCAAAACACATCCGGGAGCGGCGGCAAAATTGCGCCTGTCAGACGGGGTTGCCGATGATCCCCATGTTGAGCGGCTGATAGAGAGCTTTGCTTTTATCTCAGCAAGGATCAGACAAAAACTTGACGACAGCTTTCCCGAATTATCGGCAGGACTTCTCGATGCCCTCTACCCGCATCTTCTTGCACCGCGCCCGTCCATGAGCCTTGTCAGCCTGATCCCTTCACCGGATCTTGCCTCAGTTCACCCCATAGCGCGCGGTCTTGAATTACTGAGTACTGATATCAGGGGAGATAAATGCCGTTTTCGCACCACACAGGATATCAGCCTTATACCTGCGAAAATAACCGCTGTGCGCTATGAGACCAATCTGCAAGCCGGTGCTTGCTGCCCGTTCAAAACAGCACAAAGCGCATTAAAAATACACCTAAGTCCGCTTAAAAAAGAAGGCAATCTGGGAGCAATCGGGCTGGAAACGATACGCTTTCATCTTGCCGGCGCATGGGATCAGGCAAGCCTTCTCTATATGCATATTTTTTTAAATGCCGTGGGTATCAGCCTGTCCGATAGTGAAAATATCACACAGCCTGTTTTCTTGTCCGACAGTCATATTCAGCAGGCCGGCTTTGCGGATGAGGAAAGCCTGTTGCCGGTTTCCGCACATTTTCATACAGGATTACGGTTGCTGAGTGAGTTTTTCGCCTTTAAAAGAAAATTCCTGTTTTTCGACATATCCGGCCTTGAGAAATGGAATGGAAAAACACTTGAACTGGCAATTTATTTCAACTGCCAGAATCCGGCTCTGACCAGAAATCTGTCTGCGGATAATATCACCCTTAACACAAGCCCGGTCATCAACCTGTTCCGGCAACACTGTGAACCGGTCAGTGTAAGTTCCAAACGCGAGCACTACCCTCTTGTGCCGGATTTACGGTTTCGCCACAGCCGCAAATTTCATTCCGTTGAATGTATCAGCGCAACAATGGAAGGCAAAGCACCGGTTCAATGCTATCCGGCCTATCATGCCACGGCACAAAACGGCACGGCTGATCTGGTTTGGCAGGTTATCCGGGAGCCGGAAATCAATGAGAATGAAGATTGCAAGATCAGTTTCAGCGGCAATGCACTTGAATATAACAGGCAAATTATCACACAGATAACAGCATTATGCACCAATGCCGGCCTGCCAAATCAACTTCCCTATAATGCCGGCTATCTGCAACTTCTGCCAGCAAAGCCGCATAGCGAAATTGCGGGTATATATTGTCTCCTGCCCTTTACGCCGCCGGTTCCGCGCCCGTACTCTGATGATCAGATGTGGCGGTTCATTGCACATTTGCGCCTGAACCATCTCTCCATGACAAGCGATACAGGCAAGGCATTGCGCGATATTCTGCAACTCTACCTGACAGATAATGATGCAGATGGCCAAAAATTTATCAGCGCAATTCAAAATGTAACAGCCACTCCTTCCACATGCCGCATCAAACAAGGCGGTTTTGCCGCTGCAACCAATTTTAATATTCACTTCTCGGACAATATCTTATCACACGCTGAAATATTTATTTTTGGCACCATAATTAATCGATTTTTACAGCTCTACACATCCATCAACAGCTTCTGCCGTGTAACGGCAAGGATGGATAATTTTGCAGAACCGGTTTTTGATTTTCCTTTTCACCCATCCATGCGGAATTCTGTATGAAGGACTTAAAAACGAGTAATAAGACAAATAACATTCCGGATATCTCCGGCTTTGACACCATTGTTGCCTATCGTCATTTAAGGCAGCAATTGCCGGATTGCGCATTTATTATGCCGCTGCAATTATCCCTCAGCCCGCATCCGGTAAGGCTGGAAAAAGACAGGCACTATGGCAATCATATAGTAACCACACTGGCAGCCCTGACAGGCGCAACAGGGTGCCTGCCTCCATATTATGAAGAAACTGCCTTATATCAGGCACTTAAGCGCAATCATTCCTATGCGGATTTTATTGCGCTGTTTCAGCGCCATCTGGCCGATTACCTGATCGGGGCAGCTGCCAAATACCGCGCACACCGGCAAAGCCGGTGGAAAGCGCCCGCAAACAACCCGTTTTTAAAAACCATCTCTGCAATTGCCGGCTGCGGACTGGCACCAGAAAAAGACAGGCAGCAGGCAGTTGTTACGCATTTTGCTACGCTCTTTGCGGATAGCCGGCGAAATGCCGCCAGCCTCAAAGCCATGCTGGAAGATATTTTTGAAATCCCTGTGCGGATCAAAGAATTCTGCCCCTGCTGGCAACCAATTCCTGCTGAGGATCGCTGCTTTTTAAATGGTCAGTGTCAGCTTGGGATCAATAGCTTTATTGGGTTTTGTAATAAAAATGCTGCGTCGCATTTCCGTCTTGTGCTCGGGCCGCTGCACCGGTCCCTGTTCCGCCGGTTTCTGCCAGATCAGCCTCTTACACAAAAACTCTGCCGCCTCATCCGGCTTTATTGCGGAATGGGCTTACATTTTGATGTTCAGCTGGTGATGCATAAAACCGGAATATGTGCCGGCAATTCACGAAACAGCGCGCGTCTTGGTTACGATCTTTGGCTGGCAACAACCACACCGGATAAACATCGCGGCGATGCAATATTTCGCGAACAAACCATTCTCACCACCGCACAGCAGGACATGAAACATGCATCATGAAAACAGGGTCATCTGGGGAGAGGGCATGTTTCTACGCCCGCAACATTTCCAGCAGGCAGACCGCTGGACAGAACGGATGACGCAGCTTGTATTGCATATGACGCCCGGTCATTGGCGGGGAATTGCCGCAATGGAAATTGATACCGGTGCTCTGGCGTGCGGCGAATTTGCATTATTGGCGTTGCGGGCAGGAATGCCCGACGGCACAATGTTTGAGGTTCCGGTTGATGCTGCCTTGCCCGCCCCGATACTATTGGAGGAAACAGCTGAAAACCAATCAATCTATCTCACATTAGCCCGCCGCGATGCTTTAGGGCGTGATATCCGGCATAATGATGTTTCTGCCGCAAAAACTGACAGGCAATTTCGCCTCACCACAAGAGAAATAGACCTGCCGGATGCCAATAGTGATATTTCACAAGGCGCGCAGATTGAAGTGGGGCAATTTGATCTTCAGCTGATCTGTGCACAAAATGCTCAGGACAACCGTCTGCGCGGCCGCACAATACTGGAGATTGCCCGCATCAGGGAAATAAAACCCGATAAATCCGTCACTCTCGATAATCATTTTATCCCGCCTTGCCTGAACTGTGGCGCAAGCCCGAAGCTTGTCAGTTTTATGAAAGAACTCAGCGGGCTGATTGCACAACGTGCACAGGCCCTTGCGGAAAGAACCGGCACGCCGACACCGCTCAGCCTGGCTGAAATGGCAGATTTTTTGCTCCTGTCCGCTCTGAACCGTGCCGAGCCGTCGCTGCAAAATATGCTTGAACATGCAGCGCACACCCACCCCGACACATTCTTTAAATTCTGCCTTGCCTTATCCGGTGATCTGGCGGCATTTTGCAATGCAAACAAATGCCCATCCTCCCTGACCATTTATTGCCATGATGATTTAAGCCGCTGCTTTTCAGCTATAATGACGGGTTTGCGCAGCAATCTGGCAACCATGCCGGAAAAACGCACTTTCGCTATCAATCTCGTAAAAAAACAATTCGGTCTCTATGTCGGCATAATTAACGACCCTGTATTGCTTGATAATGCCGATTGTATTCTTGCTGTTCAGTCAACCTTATCAGAAGAAGAGTTGCGACACCGCATACCATCACAAATCAAAATCGGGCCGATCGAGACAATTGCCAAACTGGTTAAAGTCGCTATTCCCGGCATTGGCCTGCATCTTTTGCCGGTTGTGCCCCGCCAACTGCCTTTTCAGGAATCTGCCGTCTATTTTGAGCTTGACCGCAACGCGCCGCTCTGGGGCGAATTGCAGCAGTCAAAAGCCATTGCCTTGCATCTGGCTGCACCTTTTCCCGAACTGCAAATGCAAATGTGGGTGCTCAAAAGATGAATATTCCTATACAGAATACGCGGACAGGCAAAAAAGCGCCGGCAGAAACATCAGCCGCTTTCACCTATAGCCGGCTGGTCAGTTTTTGCCTCGATTCTGACAGGCACCCTGCCCTCGTTGCCTATGCCACACCACTGATTAATTTTGCAATTTTTCTCAAATATACAAAAATAACCGGCGATTTTAACCGCCTGCGCAATCTGGCTGTTCAGATGCTATCGCGTTATCGCCAGACCCTTGCAGCCGCGGCGGTAAAAAAAAATGATGCGGTCACTGCACATTATATTCTATGCGCAACCATTGATGATGCCGTGCTGGGCAAGCCATGGAGCGTGAGGGCAGGATGGGCTGAATGCGGTTTAACCGCCAATTTTCATCGTGACGTCAATAGCGGCGAGCGTTTTTTTGAAATTTTAAATAAAAATATCGCTGAGCAAAAACACAACAAGCCATTACTAATTTTATTCTATTATTGCCTCTCTCTTTGCTTTGAGGGGAAGTTAAAAATAACAGAAAATAATAAAGAAGAAAAAGAAAGATATCTTGATATTATTTATAATATAATTAAAGGGGATTATAATTATAAATCATCTCTTATCAGATCAGCCACAAGGCAAATGCCTTTATATCAGCGCAAGCTATTCTTTCGCTTACGTCCGGCTCTATTCACGGCCTTTATTGCTGCAAATCTGCTCTGCGCCATAACATGCTATGCCCTTCTCCATCCGGCACGCGACAAGGCTGTGACTGCGCTTGATTTATTAACACAGTATAAGGTTCCCACCTTCCCCCCTCTTGACATACAGAGCAAACCGGCGTCGGTTACTCCGGCACAAATGCCCCCGCCACAACCGGAACTGGCAGAGCTGCTTGCACCAGAAATTGCCCAAAAAACCATTATCGTGTCAAAACAGCAAGATAACACCCTGTTTATCCGCATCCTCCAAAGCCCGCTTTTCGCCTCCGCTTCAGATAAACTTGACCCGCAGGCTACAGCTTTAATCAACCGCATTGCCGGTGCGCTTATCAAAACCAGCCGCAATATAACTGTGGTTGGCTATACAGACAGCCAGCCGATCCGTTCTGCCCGTTTTTCCTCTAATTTGCTTCTTTCACAGGCACGCGCCGAAACCATAGCCGCATTATTACAGGCTGCAATGCCAGATATTCACATTACCGCACTGGGCAAAGGCGATGCAAACCCTGTTGCCACCAATGCAACGCCACAAGGACGCGCCTTAAACCGCCGCGTTGAAATTTTTATCACCCCCAAAAATGCAACAACAACCAAAGCTGCTCCGGCTTCGGATTTAAGAAATTAATATATCCTGTTTTCACGAGCATCTCTTTTTCCGGCTCGTGCCCTCATACAGAGCTCTCAAATAAATATACTGACTGTAAAATGCTTAATTATAAAAAAATTTCAATTCTCTATCTATGGCTTGGTCTGAGCCTGATCTGGGTCAGCTTAATCGCCTCTGTTATATGGGGATGGGGTGATCAGCTTTCAGCTTATGGCATTTATCCCCTGGCAAAGAACACACATCGCCTTTTTGCAATATTACTGATTTTCCTGTTATGGATAACAATCATCTTGTATTTTTTCACAAACAGTCAGCGCACCGGCGCTGTCGATAATGATGAAAAATCTGCAAATGATAAAGAGCCGCGGAATAACGAATATTATATATCAAAAAACAACTATAAACTTCTCAATACAAAAAAAGATCTGGCTCTTATTATCCATTTAGGCAAAACCAGCTCATCCCCTCTCATTCAGGCTCTTTTTCGCCTGAAATTATGTGAAAAACTCTATTGCTCCGGCTCCGTTAAAGCCGGCCAATATGGCTGGGCAGAAGCCCCCTCTTCCATTTATGTGGAATACTGCCTGCCAATACACGCAGTTATGCAGAAAATATCGGCTGCATGGGCAACTTTCATCCGGCAACTGGCACGGCGGAGAACCACGTCTCCTGTAAACAGTCTCATTATAACCTTAGACTGCCTCACCATAACAGATGAGCTGCAATGGCAAAATGCCCAAAATGCCATCATGGAATATTTAGAACCACTCAACAACATACTGGGCTATGTTCCGCCAACCTATTTCCTGTTGCGAGATGCAGAAGCAATCCATGGATTTTCTGATTATTTTCATACAATCAATGAACAGAAAAAACATGCATTGCTCGGCGTTACCATGCCGCTACCGGCAGAAACGGAGCCTGAGCACTATAGCTCTGCCCTGAATGAAGCGTTTAAAACATTACAAGCCGGCATTGAAGAACAGATTACCGAGAAGCTTCACCAGACATCCGACCCGCAGCTGCGAAAATCCGTCTTTCTTTTTCCCGCACATTTTGCTGATTTCAAAAAACAATATAAAAGCCGCCTTGAACAGCTGGCAATTTCATTTTCAGAGAAAAACATATTATTACCGCGAGCTGCAGCCTATGCATCTTATGAAACGATGAATACAAAATTTCTAAAAAAATTTGTATCTTATATCCATAAAGACTGCCTTATATCAAACCATATTCAATTTATTAAGCGTAAAAAATATAGAAAAAATCTATAATTACAATAATATTTATAATAACAATATTATCATCTCTTCTTTTGTGGTTTTGTGTTTTTAAAAAATCAAATATTTATTTAAAATATATTACAGAAAACATTAAAACCAGCAAGGATATGCTTGCAAATATAGAGAGCCACCCTCAAAGGCTTTTTTCCTTTTCAGAGGTAATGAGCCCGCTCACGATCACGGAACGACTGATAAAAGAGCAAGATCACAGCCTGCTAAAGAGGCTGATTGCCGGTGAAACGCTCAATAAGAACCTAAAAAAGGTTCATAGTGAATTGCAGAAAAAATATCTGCTGCCGCGGCTGGTGCATGCGCTGGAAGCCGAGCTGTGCCTGAAAAAAACAGACTCCGCCAGTCTTAACCGGATTTTTAATGCACTGGCACTTTATCTGGCATTATCCGGGCAGATACAGCTCACAATACGTGAACAGAAATTTATTCTGGGCAAAATATTACCAATATCTGCACCGGATATAGCAATCAAAAAGCAAATAATGAGTGCTTTCTTAAATCTGCTTGAATCCGGCAATAGACTGATTACGCCAGACAATGCCCTGATAAGAGCCGCGCGGTTACAGATCAGCAAGCTTTCACGAACCAGCCGCGCACTTTATCTTTTGGAAAATGAAGCACAGGCAGTCGGCCTTCCCGGCTGGAACGCAGCAGATATTATCAGGCAGAATCCGGATGGAATAATCGCTTTGTACCCCCCTGCGGGCAAAACAAACCTGATATCAGGATTTTACACAAAAAAGGGCTTTGATAATATTGTCATTCCGCATTTTTCAAACATTCTGCACAATGTTATAGCCGGTCAGAAAATCTGGTCTGATTCAGAGCGCACAGATCCATCAATTCTGGCGCAAAATATTCTTACCGCTTATTCGCAGAACTTTTATCAGATATGGACTGATTATCTGACCAATATACATATTCAATTGCCGGATCAAACGAACAATGCCAATGCCCCTGTTCCGGAGACTGGCAACACCTATAATATTCTGCTGCTTAAATTATTGCAGGATATTGCCGCACAAACAGCCTTAATCCCGTTTCCTGACAAGCCTGACAGTGAACTGACACAGGCAAGCAACAACTCTACTTTTAAAGACAATTTACCCTTTGCCCCCTTGCAGGCCATATTTAAAAAAAGCAATACGCCTGAAAAAGCCCCCGCATTGCTTGATCAGTTTTTTGCCACTTTTGATCCGATTATAAAAAACACAAACCGTTTAAATACAAAACAACCGCCAGAGCCGGATAGCGTAACCGAAACCCGACTATTCGAACAATATAAGAAATTGCGGGATCTTGCACCAAGCCTGCCTTTGCCGCTGCGCTCATGGACAGAACAGTTTCTTGAAAGGTCCGAACCTGAATTACAATCCACATTAAGGCAAATGCTAAACAGACAATGGGGTAATCAAAATAACAGCATTTGCCAAAAACTTGTCTCCGCTCATTATCCGTTCAAAAAAAATACATCATATGAAATCACAATGGAGGATTTTGCACGCCTGTTCGGGCCCGATGGAATCTTCACAAATTTCACAAACACGACACTCAAACCATATATTGATACATCTGCACATCCATGGCGCTGGCAAAAACAAGACCTTACAGAAGACCCATCCGGCTTTATAGGCCTTGAAATGTTTGAAAGAGCTGATTTAATCCGGCAAAGCTTTTTTCCTGATAATGCACAGACGCCTGCTATTTCCTTCAATATCAATGCACAAAAACCACCGGCAGGCATTGAAGCTGTTCTCCTGGAGATTGAAGATGCGTCTGTGGCCGGCAGCTCCCGGCAAAATGACACGGTCTCAATCCAGTGGCCTTCATCAGGCACAAACCGCACATCAAAACTGCTTGTTTTTACAAGTGGCTGGCAGGAGCTGATCAATACCCGCGGCTCCTGGTCACTTTTCCGTTTGCTTGACCGGGCAATCGTTAAACAGACAGCCAATGGTCAATTTCTTGCAACATTCAATATAGAGCAGAAACCCATTCGCTTTCAGTTGAATTTCAGCGCCCTTTTTCCGGCTTATAATAAAGAACTATTGCAAAATTTCCGCTGCCCGAAGCTGAAATAATCTCCTGAGAGCTCACAGCAAAAGTTCCTTCCAGCTCAAGCTGATCAAAAGACATACCATTCAATGACATTTTTCATTTCTACAGCCATCAGCAAGGAAAGATTACGCACCAAATGGGTAGCCATAACAAACACAGTCTTAATGCGATACTATGTCTTCATCATGGACACATCAATAAGACATAAGATTTATGAGTTCTGAGTGTGAAGTATTCTATATGTATATAATAAACAAACAAAAACTAACACGGTTTCAGCCCCTCTGTTTTTAGCTCAAAACCCTTCCGGAAATCACAGATATATACCAAGGCCGGCGTGAAGCCGGCCTTGAATTGATGTTTATTTACGGTTTTGCCGGTGCTCAATAAGATCATCAACCACAGCCGGATCAGCCAGTGTTGACGTATCGCCTAGCGCACCAAAATCATCCTCGGCAATCTTGCGCAGGATGCGGCGCATGATCTTGCCGGAGCGCGTTTTTGGCAAACCCGGCGCAAACTGGATCATATCCGGCGTTGCAATCGGCCCGATCTCAGTGCGCACATGTTTGGTAAGCTCCTTGCGCAATGCCTCTTCATTATGGGCATCTTCACCGGTCATCAAGGTAACATAGCAATAAATACCCTGTCCCTTAACCGGATGCGGATAACCGACAACGGCTGCCTCGGATACTGAATGATGCGAAACCAGCGCCGATTCAATTTCAGCCGTGCCAAGACGATGACCGGAAATATTTAACACGTCATCCACGCGTCCGGTAATCCAGTAATACCCGTCCTCATCACGGCGGCACCCATCACCGGTAAAATATTTGCCCTTATAGGTAGTAAAATAGGCCTCGATAAAACGGCGGTGGTCGCCATAAAGCGTGCGCATCTGCCCCGGCCATGAATCGGTAATGCAGAGATTGCCGTCTGCCACCCCTTCCAGAACCGCGCCTTCCGAATCCACAATCTGCGGCTTGATGCCGAAAAACGGACGTGTTGCCGAACCTGGTTTGAGATCGGTTGCGCCGGGCAACGGGGTAATCAGAATGCCGCCGGTCTCTGTCTGCCACCATGTATCCACAATAGGGCAGTTCTGATCGCCAACCACATTATAATACCATTCCCATGCTTCGGGATTGATCGGCTCGCCCACCGAACCGAGAAGACGCAGAGATTTGCGCGAATTGCGGGTGACAAATTCATCGCCTGCTCCCATCAAAGCGCGGATTGCGGTTGGAGCGGTGTAGAAAATATTGACCTGATGCTTGTCAACCACCTCCCAAAAACGCCCCTGATCAGGGAAATTCGGCACACCTTCAAACATCAGCGTGGTTGCACCATTGGCAAGCGGACCATAGACAATATAGGAATGTCCGGTCACCCAGCCCACATCCGCCGTGCACCAATAAATATCCCCCTCATGATAATCAAAGACATATTGATGGGTCATGGAGGCATAGACAAGATAACCGCCGGTGGTATGCAGCACCCCTTTAGGCTTGCCGGTGGAACCGGATGTATAAAGAATGAAAAGCGGGTCTTCGGCCTTCATCGGCTCCGGCTCGCAAACAGCATCAACGCTTGCAATTTCCTGATGATACCACAGATCACGGCCGCGCCCCCAATGGATCTTGCCGCCCGTACGGCGCACAACCAATACCTTGTTGACAAACACATATTGCTTGGCCGCAATATCAATTGCAGTATCGGTATTTTCTTTCAGCGGAATGGGCTTGCCACCGCGAATCCCCTCATCCGAGGTAATAACAAAAGTGGATTCACAATCCACAATACGGCCGGCCAGAGCCTCTGGCGAAAACCCGGCAAAAACAATTGAATGAACCGCGCCAATTCGCGCACAAGCCAGCATCGCATAGGCGGCTTCCGGAATCATCGGCAGATAAATGGTAACGCGGTCGCCTTTGCGCACGCCGTGTTTTTTCATCACATTGGCAAGGCGGCAGACATTCTCATGCAGTTCACGATAGGTGATTTTCTTGTCAATATAAGGATTGTCGCCTTCCCAGATAATTGCCGTCTGGTCACCGCGCTTCTCCAGATGGCGGTCAATGCAATTATAAGACACATTGGTAACTCCATCCTCATACCAGCGGATGGAGACATTATCCTCAAAAGAAGTATCTTTAACCTTGGTGTAAGGGGTGAACCAGTCTATACGCTTGCCGTGTTTGCCCCAGAAGGCATCCGGATCGCTGATACTTTCATTATACCATGCGAGATAGGTTTCATTGTCGATCAGCGCGCGTGCTTTCGCCTCCGGCAATACGGGATATTTCTTATCGGACATTATTCCTCCTCGTACCGGCGGCCCTCCCTGCCGGCACCTTGCATAAAAAACCGCATCATTGTTACTCATTGCGGTTCACATCGTAAATCAGGCAAAAGTCTGATTGCGCCGGAGTTTATAACTGTTACCCGACGAGACAAGACAATTATCTGCGATAAATTGTGCGCATTGCCTGTATTACTCAAGCGGCGGACGGGCGCCAAAAATCGCTGAACCGACACGCACCTGTGTGGCACCAAATATAATGGCGGTTTCATAATCACCGGACATACCCATGGAAAGCTCTGCAATGCCGGCTTCATCTGCCAGCTTGCGCAACAGGGCAAAATGCGGACCTGGATTTTCATGCTGAGGGGGAATGCACATCAAACCAGCAATTTCCAGCCCGTGCACATCGCGGCAACGGGCAATAAAGGCGGCAGCCTCTTGTGGATCAATGCCGGCTTTTTGCACTTCACTGCCGGTATTCACCTGCACAAAAAGCTTCAGTTTACGGTTTTGTTTTTTCTGTTCTGCGGCAATGGCGGCGGCAATTTTCTCACGGTCTATCGTCTGGATCACATCAAACAGCGCCACCGCTTCCGCCGCCTTGTTGGATTGCAGGGGGCCGATCAGATGCAACTCAATATCCGGAAAACGCTCCCGTAAGGCAGGCCATTTGCCCTGCGCCTCCTGCACACGGTTTTCACCAAAAATTCGTTGCCCTTCTTTCAGGGCAGGTAAAATTTCATCCCCGGAAAAAGTTTTGGAGACAGCGACGAGTTTTACCGATCCTGCTGCCCGCTGTGCCTCTTTTTCACAACGGCTGATAGCGGCGCGAACCTGTCTGAGGTTATCGCGAATGGTTTCAACAGGTGCATTCATGGTAAAAATCTCCTTTTTATGCTGCTTCACGATGGGAGAAGGTTGACGCTTTGGCCAATCCATGATGAAGGTCGCACTACATATTCCATTCTCTTTGCATGAGTAAATACAGCCATGGTAACTGAACGGGCAACCGAACGATATAATCCGCGCACAAGCGAACCCCATTGGCAGAAGATCTGGGAAGAAAACAGGATCTTCGAAACCAGGAACGATGATCCGCGCCCCAAATATTATGTTTTGGAAATGTTTCCCTATCCATCAGGGCGGATTCATATCGGCCATGTGCGCAATTATGCAATGGGTGATGTGATCGCCCGCTATAAGCGTGCACGCGGTTTCAACGTATTGCACCCGATGGGATGGGATGCCTTTGGCATGCCTGCGGAAAATGCAGCCATGCAGAACAAGGTTCACCCCAAAACATGGACCTATCAGAATATCGCCACCATGAAGCGCCAGCTCAAAACCATGGGGCTGTCGCTGGACTGGTCGCGCGAATTTGCCACCTGTGATGTGGATTATTACCACCGCCAGCAAATGCTGTTTCTTGATCTTTATGAAAAAGGGCTGGTCACGCGCAAAACCTCCAAGGTGAACTGGGATCCGGTTGATAATACGGTTCTGGCCAATGAGCAGGTGGTTGACGGGCGCGGCTGGCGTTCCGGCGCGCTGGTTGAACAGCGTGAACTGACACAGTGGTTTTTCAAGATCACGGATTTCAGTGAGGAGCTGCTTGCCGGACTGGATACGCTTGACCAGTGGCCGGATAAAGTGCGCCTGATGCAGAAAAACTGGATTGGCAAATCGGAAGGCTTGCAACTGCGTTTTGCGCTTGCCGGGCATGAAGGCGAGATTGAGGTTTACACCACCCGTCCGGATACACTGTTTGGTGCAGCCTTTGTGGCAATTGCCGCCGATCACCCATTGGCAAAAAAACTGGCCGAGAGCAATGAGGCTCTGGCAGCCTTTGCTGCCGAGTGCCGCCAGCACGGAACATCGGTTGCCACGCTTGAAACCATCGAGAAAAAAGGTTTTGACACGGGTCTGCGCGTTCAGCATCCCTTTGATCCGTCATGGACATTGCCGGTTTATGTGGCCAATTTTGTGCTGATGGAATATGGTACCGGCGCTGTTTTCGGCTGCCCTGCCCATGATCAGCGCGATCTGGACTTTGCCAATAAATATAAGCTGACTGTAACACCTGTTGTGTTGCCTGCAGGTGCTGATGCGGCAAGTTTTAAAATCACCGATACAGCCTATAATGATGAAGGCATCCTGTTTAATTCGCGTTTTCTTGATGGTATGACACCAGAAGCCGCGTTTAATGAAGTGGCAGATCGTCTGGAAAAGACCGAACTTAACGGTAAGCCGCAAGCCTTCCGCAAAACACAATATCGCTTGCGTGACTGGGGTATTTCCCGTCAGCGCTACTGGGGCTGCCCGATTCCGATGATTCATTGCGAATCTTGCGGAACTGTGTCGGTGCCACGCAATGAACTGCCGGTCAAACTGCCTGATGATGTGACCTTTGACCGGCCGGGCAATCCGCTTGATCGCCATGAAAGCTGGCGTCATGTCAATTGTCCGAAATGCGGCGGCAAGGCCCGCCGTGAAACCGATACGATGGATACATTTGTTGATTCATCCTGGTATTTTGCACGCTTTACCGCTCCATGGGAAAATGAGCCGACCGATCGCAAGGCTGCCGATGCATGGCTGCCGGTCGATCAGTATATTGGCGGTGTGGAACATGCGATTTTGCATCTGCTTTATTCACGCTTCTTTACCCGCGCGATGAAACTTGCCGGCCATCTGGAAGTGGAGGAGCCGTTTAAAGGGCTGTTCACGCAGGGCATGGTGGTTCACGAAACCTATAAGCATAAAGGGCAATGGGTATCGCCGCTGGAAATTCGTATCGAAGACAAAAATGGCGAGCGCACAGCCACAATGCTGGATTCCGGCGAGCCGGTGGAGATCGGCTCGATTGAGAAAATGTCCAAATCAAAGAAGAATGTCGTCGATCCCGATGATATTATCGCTTCTTATGGTGCCGATACAGCGCGTTGGTTTACGCTTTCCGACAGCCCGCCGGAGCGTGACATTGTGTGGACAGAGGCCGGTGCGGAAGGTGCGCACCGTTTTGTGCAGCGCGTCTGGCGCCTGATTTCCGAGGCTGGTGAAAATCTGAAAGGCGTTGCGCCAAAGGCCGCCTATGAGGGGGAAGCCGCACAGATTTCCAAGGCAGCGCACAAGACTGTAAAAGCGGTTGGTGATGACATTGAAAAAATTGTCTTCAACCGTGCAATTGCCCGTCTCTATGAGTTGCTCAATGTGCTGAGCACCCCGTTGCAAGCAATTGCCTCCGGCAAGGCTGATGATGTGACCAAGGCCGCAACCCGCGAGGCGACTGATATGTTTATCAGTATGATTGCTCCGATGATGCCGCATCTGGCAGAACAGTGCAATGCGGCAATCGGCGGTGAAGGCCTGGTCTCCACACGCAGCTGGCCTGTTATTGATGAGGCTTTGCTGGTCGAAAATGACATAACACTGCCGGTGCAGATCAATGGCAAAAAACGTGGTGATATTACAATTGCGCGTGATGCGGATCAGGCAACAGTGCAGGCTGCTGTTTTGGCTCTTGACTTTGTCAAAGCAGCGTTGAACGGTAATCCACCTAAAAAACTCGTTGTCGTACCGCAGAGGATTGTGAATGTCGTTGTCTGATCAGCCTGTTAAAGACAAATCTCCGATCCGCAAAAAACGCATGGCCATGCTGGCAGGCTTTGTCCTGTCAGCATTCGCTGCCGGTTGCACGGTGCAGCCGCTTTATGCACCATCTGCCAATATCAGCAACACTGCTGTGCCATCCGGTGTTCAGGCAAAGCTGGCCACAATCAAGGTTGATGAGGTGGACACAATCGGCGCACAGGCGGTGCGTAACCGGTTGATATTTGGCCTTTCTGGCGGAGCGGGTGAGCCTGCGCATCCGGCCTATCATCTCGCGCTCGGCCTGCAGACAACAACGGAATCTGCTGTTGAAGTGGATGTGGGTGACAAGACAACAGGCCGCCCCTCCGCCGGAACGGTGCGCATGCGCTCCAATTATGTGCTGCGGGACAAGGACGGCAAGGTTGTTGCCAGCGGCCGCCGTCAGGTCAGTGCATCTTATGATCGTCCGCGTCAGGAATTTGCGAATCTGCGTGCACGCCGTGATGCTGAAAAACGCGCAGCTGAAGAACTGGCGCAATATTTGTTACTGTCTCTGGCGCAGGATATGCAGAAGCTGCCTTAAAAAGTGCCTCATCGGCCTGCAAATGACGGTATCCTCATGGTCATCCGCTTTTAAGGCGCTACGATCCCGTTCCGGATATAACAAGCCCGCTCAGTACACCACCATCGAACTATTGATTTCAGTTTACTGAGCGGACTTTTGTTTATACAAGCGGTGCCTGATTAAGTGATACCCGATCAAGCAATAGATTGACCGGTTTTAGCCCAGTCTGCGAGAAATGCCTCAAGCCCCTTATCCGTCAGCGGATGTTTGACAAGAGCCTTGAGAGTTGCAGGCGGCGCGGTAACAACATCAGCACCGATCAAGGCCGCCTCCTTGACATGATTAACCGTGCGTACGGAAGCAGCAAGGATCCGGGTCTCAAAATCATAATTGTCATAGATGGTACGGATCTCACCAATAAGATCCATCCCGTTAAGGCCGATATCATCAAGACGGCCGATGAAAGGCGAAATATAAGTTGCGCCGGCCTTGGCAGCAAGCAGCGCCTGATTGGCCGAGAAACACAAGGTAAGATTGGTTTTATGGCCGTCAGAGGTCAGTGCCTTGCAGGCTTTCAAACCATCAAGTGTAACAGGCAGTTTGATGCAGATATTTGGCGCAATTTTTGCCAGAACAGCCGCTTCCTTCATCATGCCGTTATAATCGGTCGCTGTCACTTCAGCCGAAACCGGACCGGAGACAATCGAGCAGATCTCTTTGGTTACCTCAAGAATATTGCCGCCGGATTTGAGGATCAGTGATGGATTGGTGGTAACGCCGTCAACCAGTCCCAGATCATTGAGTTCACGGATGTCTTTGACATCGGCGGTATCCACAAAGAATTTCATTTCAGCCTATCCTCCATAATGGGTTTTGCTGTGCAGATATTATTATATCCGACAGAGATGAAATTGTTTATCGCATATTTTTATAAACCGGAACTATGTTTGGTAAATTACAATATATCATGTCAGGAATTGAATATGAGCAGGCTTTGCGGTTAAGTGCATAAGTGCGGCAGGGCTTGTTTACAGAGGCATTTTGTTATGCGGGGTGCGCGCTTGTGTGTTGCCAAAACGAAATGCCGGAAATGATCAGGATATTTTTTTGAGCGGGAAAACAGAGAATAAAACACGCCCTGTCGTGCCGGTTTTGGTGCCGATGCCGGCGGAACGTCCCTATAGTTATCTGGTTCCTGAAGGGATGAATGTGCAGGCCGGCTCTATTGTGCGTGTGCCGCTTGGCCCGCGCGAAGTGGCCGGTATTGTCACCGATGATGCAGGTGGTCCGCTTGACCCGAAAAAGCTGAAATCCATTCTGCATGTTTTTAATTGCCCGCCGGTGAGCGCGCAGATGCTGCATTTTATCCGCTGGACGGCAGATTATACGCTTTCGCCACCGGGTATGGTGGCGCGTATGGTGCTGCGCGCACCGGCCGCATTTGATCCTGAACCTTTTGTGCAGGGGCTGCGCTATACGGGCGCCAGTGCAGAGCGCCTGACCGCCGCCCGCCAGCGGGTGCTGGAAACCGCTGCAAAGGCCTCAAGCTGGACAAAATCCGGCCTTGCCCATGCCGCCGGTGTTTCCGCAAGTGTGATTGACGGCTTGAAAGCACAAGGCCTGTTTGAAGACGTGCTGATCCCGCCATTGCCGGTGGTGCAGGCGCCTGATCCTTTTTGCGGGCAGGCGGAATTGTCTGAAGAGCAACAGGCGGCATCCCAATGTCTGGTTGAGGCGGTGGAGGAGGATAAATATTCTGTCTCGCTGCTGCATGGGGTGACAGGTTCGGGCAAGACGGAAGTGTATTTTGAGGCGGTGGCGCGCGCAGTGGAACTTGGCAGACAAGTGCTGATCCTGCTACCTGAAATTGCGCTGACACAGCAGTTTCTTGATCGTTTTGAGAGCCGTTTTGGTACGCGCCCGGCAGAATGGCATTCTGATCTTGCGCCACGTCAGCGTGAGCGTGTCTGGCGGCAGGTTGCCGAGGGGCGGGTTAAAGTGGTTGCCGGTGCGCGCTCGGCCCTGTTTCTGCCTTTTGCCAATCCGGGGCTTATCATTGTCGATGAGGAGCATGATCCGGCCTATAAGCAGGAAGATCGTGTTTTTTACAATGCGCGTGATATGGCGGTCGTGCGCGGGTCAATCGGCAAATTTGCGGTTATTCTGGCATCTGCCACACCATCTGTTGAAAGTCTGGTCAATGCCCGTCAGGGGCGCTACCGCTATGTGCCCCTGCAGGGGCGCTATGCCGATGCAGCCTTGCCTGATCTCAAAGCCATTGATATGCGCCGTTCCCCGCCGCCGGCAGGGCGTTTTTTGTCGCCGGCATTGACAGAAGCTGTCAGCCAGACCTTGCAGCGCAGGGAACAGGCATTGTTATTTCTCAACCGGCGTGGCTATGCACCACTGACCTTGTGCCGTGTCTGCGGCCACCGGTTTCAATGTCCGGATTGTTCCAGCTGGCTGGTGGAACATCGCTTTCGCGGGCAATTAATGTGCCATCAATGCGGCTATCATGAAAAAAGCCCTGATGCATGTCCGGCCTGCGGTGCGCTGGATCATCTGGTGGCCTGCGGCCCCGGCGTGGAACGCATTGCCGAAGAAGCAGCGGCCCTATTTCCAAATGCGCGCATCATTGTTTTGTCATCGGATATGACAGGCGGGGTCAAGCGGTTGCGCATGGAAATGGAAGCCATTGCGCAAGGGGAGGCAGATATTGTGATTGGCACGCAACTGGTTGCCAAAGGGCATAATTTTCCGCTGATCACATTGGTGGGTGTGATTGATGCAGATCTTGGCCTTGCCAATGGAGACCCCCGTGCTGCGGAACGCACATTCCAGCTGCTCAGTCAGGTAACAGGGCGGGCAGGACGCACGGGGCGTAAAAGTGTTGGCCTCATTCAAACCTATCAACCCGATCATCCGGTGCTTAAAGCAATTATCGCCGGTGACGCACAGGCTTTTTATGACCGTGAGATTGAAGAGCGGGAACGGGGCATGCTGCCGCCTTTTGGCCGGCTTGCAGCCCTGATTGTGTCGGCTGACAGCAGGTCAGAAGCCGAAAGCCATGCGCGCGCATTGCGCCGTGCTGCCCCGCGCAGCGATGATATTGAGATACTCGGGCCTGCGGAGGCACCTTTGGCGGTGATTCGCGGCCGTCATCGTTTCCGCCTTTTGGTGCAGGGTGCAAAACGCTTTGCTCTGCAGGGTTATTTACGCACTCTTTTACAGGCTGCGCCAAAGCCGCGCGGCTCTGTGCGTGTGCAGGTAGATATTGATCCGCAAAGCTTCTTGTAAAATATATCGGGCGCTGAACCCTGTGATTTGCAAATTTACAGCACATCTTATCTTTTCAATGCGTGACGGAAATGCCCTGGCCGATAAATTTGCTTTTCCTTGCTGCATCACAGGTTTATAGCTCTTTACTGATCAGGCCGCCGTTCTGTATTCATGGGATCTGCAAATATGACTTTGGGCTTTGGCGGATAACAATATCCGGCTCCGGTAAGGTGATTGCTGATTTTGCAATGAAAACCGGTGATCAGCAAAACCGGAGAAAAATCCGGCGAGGAAAAGAGGTGTCGCGTGTCGTTTTATCTTCCTTCAAGTCAGGGTGAATGGCTGGCATGGACTGTTGGCGTTATCACGCTGCTATTCGGGCTTCTCCTGATGTTTGCACCGGCTATCTCATTAAAAATTTTACGCCTGAGCGCGCCGGATCTGCGTGTACATGCCCTGTCATCTGTGCGGGCAACAATGGCCGGGCCTTATATTGGTCTTGCTGTGGCATGCCTGTTATTTGCCCAGCCCTTTTTGTGGATGGCGCTGGGCTGTGTCTGGGGTTTTGTGCTTTTTGGCCGCCTGATTTCGATGATGTCGGATAAAGCCAATACATTTTATAACTGGATCGCAGCTGTTATTGAGCTGCTGTTGGCTGCCCTGCCGCTGCTTTTCGCTTTTGGCTTCATCCGTTGATGTAAAAATACCGCTGCCGCATATGCATAATTTTTTGCAGTTGTGACGGATTCGGGAATCACCGGCGTTTAAATGCAACACGAAGAAATTTTTATGCACAGCGGGCATAATTTTGCCGGAATTTTGCAAAAGCCGCGCGTATGATGAATGGTGCTGATTTGCTGGTTCAATATCGGTCAACGCTTTATTTGTTTTTCTCTATCTTATTGTTATTTATATATAATTATAATATTTTCCATATATTTTTACGATGCACCTGTTGCCACAAGCCATACTATGGCGCATAAAAACCCTGAAAATAGCATTGCAAAGCATATGAATCGGCGGGATTCGCGTGTTGCGAGTCCTGATTGTCTATGCTAGACGGCTTTCGAATTTCAATGCAGTCAATGGACAGTCAGATGGGGTGTTCCTATGGCGCAGATGTGTGTGCAACAAGGCACATCATCGGGGGGTATTGAAAAACATCAATAAAATCGCTGTTTTTAGGCATGGATAAGCTATGTGCTAAAAACGGGATTTCAACCAAGAGAGTTGGGTTTCGTGACAGGATCGTCTTCGCTCATTTCCGGTGTTGCTCAGCGCTATGCTGGATCCCTGTTTGATCTGGCGCTTGAGTCTAAATCCGTTGCTCAGGTGGAGAAAGGTCTTAAGTCTGTAGAGACTGTGATCGGCGAGAGTGAAGATCTCCGCCGCCTGATCCAGAGTCCGGTTTTCTCTACAGAGGATCAGCTTCGCGCGATTTCTGCTATTGCCGACAAGGCCGGCATTACCGGGCTGGTCGGTAACTTTTTAAAAGTTGTTGCCGGTAATCGCCGTCTGCTCGTATTGCCGGATATTATTAAAGCTTTTTACCAGATTGCTGCAGAAAGCCGCGGTGAAGTGACAGCTGATGTAACTTCTGCCCGTGAGCTTACGCAGGCACAGCAAAATGAATTGAAGGCGACGCTGAAGGGTGTGGCCGGCAAGGACGTGACAATCAATGTCACTGTCGATCCGTCTCTACTTGGCGGTCTCATTGTGAAGCTGGGGTCGCGTCAGATTGACACTTCCCTTCGCACTAAACTTTCTTCTCTCAAGCTTGCACTGAAAGAGGTCGGCTGATGGACATCCGCGCTGCGGAAATTTCCGCAATTCTGAAAGAGCAAATCAAGAATTTTGGCCAGGAGGCGGAAGTCTCTGAAGTTGGTCAGGTTCTTTCCGTTGGTGACGGTATCGCCCGTGTATACGGTCTGGACAATGTTCAGGCTGGCGAAATGGTCGAGTTTCCCGGTGGCATCCGCGGTATGGCGCTCAACCTTGAAAGCGACAATGTTGGTGTCGTTATTTTCGGTAATGACCGTGATATCAAGGAAGGCGATACTGTTAAGCGTACCGGCGCTATTGTTGACGTTCCTGTTGGTCCGGGTCTGCTTGGCCGCGTTATCGATGCTCTCGGTAACCCGATTGACGGCAAGGGTCCGATCAAGGCTACCGAGCGCCGCCGCGTGGACGTTAAGGCTCCTGGCATTATTCCGCGTAAATCGGTGCATGAGCCGATGTCAACCGGCCTGAAAGCCATTGATGCGCTTATTCCTGTCGGCCGTGGCCAGCGTGAGCTGGTGATCGGCGACCGCCAGACCGGTAAGACTGCAATCATTCTTGACACTTTCCTTAATCAGAAGCCGATTCACGATAACGGCCCTGATAAAGACAAGCTTTATTGCATTTATGTTGCTATCGGCCAGAAGCGTTCAACTGTTGCCCAGTTTGTCAAGGTTCTTGAAGAACGCGGCGCGCTTGAATATTCGGTCGTTATTGCCGCAACCGCTTCTGATGCTGCGCCTTTGCAATATCTGGCGCCGTTCTCCGGCTGTGCAATCGGTGAATATTTCCGCGATAACGGCCAGCATGCCCTGATTGGTTATGACGACCTTTCCAAGCAGGCTGTTGCTTATCGTCAGATGTCTCTTTTGCTGCGTCGTCCTCCCGGCCGTGAAGCCTATCCTGGTGACGTTTTCTATCTTCACTCCCGCCTTCTGGAACGTGCAGCCAAGCTGAATGATGAATTGGGTGCCGGTTCTCTGACCGCTTTGCCGGTTATTGAAACACAAGGTGGTGACGTTTCCGCCTTTATTCCGACCAATGTGATTTCGATCACTGACGGTCAGATCTTCCTTGAAACCAACCTGTTCCACCAGGGTATCCGCCCTGCTGTTAACGTTGGTCTGTCGGTTTCCCGCGTTGGTTCTGCAGCGCAGATCAAGGCGATGAAACAGGTTGCCGGTTCGATTAAGGGTGAACTTGCCCAGTATCGTGAAATGGCAGCATTTGCCCAGTTCGGTTCTGATCTGGATGCGGCAACCCAGCGTCTGCTCAATCGCGGTGCGCGTTTGACTGAGCTTCTGAAGCAGCCGCAATTCTCGCCGCTGAAGACAGAAGAGCAGGTTGCTGTGATTTTTGCAGGTGTTAACGGCTATTTAGACAAGCTGGCTGTTAATCAGGTTGGTAAATTCGAGGCTGGTCTTCTGGCATCATTGCGTTCTGAACATAAGGATGTTCTGGATGCAATCCGTGATCAGAAAGCAATCAGTGACGAAATCAAAGGCAAACTCAAGGCAGCTCTCGACGCTTTCGCCAAGAATTTTGCCTGATCAAACTCTGACGGGATGAACGGATGCCTTCACTAAAGGATCTGAGAAACCGTATCGCCTCGGTTAAGGCGACGCAGAAAATTACCAGGGCGATGCAAATGGTCGCCGCTGCGAAACTGCGTCGTGCCCAGGAAGCAGCCGAAGCGGCACGGCCGTATTCTCAGCGGATGAGTGCGGTTCTGGCAAATATTGCTCAGAATGTAAGCGGTGATGATGCACCGAAACTGATGGCGGGTTCAGGTAAGGACGATGTGCATCTGCTCATCGTCGCTACCGCGGAACGTGGTCTGTGTGGTGGTTTCAACTCGCAGATTGCACGTCTCGCCCGTGATCATGCCCGCCAATTGCTGGCACAGGGCAAGACGGTAAAAATCATCACTGTCGGAAAAAAAGGTGCGGATATTCTGCGTCGTGAGTTTTCCTCGCTAATCATTGATCATGTTGATCTGCGCGAGGTGAAACAGCTCAGCTTCGTGAATGCCGACCAGATCGGGCGCAAGGTGATCTCGCTGTTTGAACAAGGCGAGTTTGATGTTGCAACCCTGTTCTATTCGCGCTTCAAATCGGTGATCAATCAGATCCCGACAGCTCAACAGCTCATTCCGGCTTCCACCGCAGGTGATGCCGGGGAGGATGCGGGCGCGGATCAGGCAAGCGGTGCGATCTATGAGTATGAGCCGGATGCGGCAGCTATTCTCGGGGATCTTTTGCCGCGCAATATCTCTGTGCAGATTTTCAGTGCTTTGCTTGAAAATGTGGCTGGTGAGATGGGCGCCAAAATGAGCGCGATGGATAATGCAACGCGTAACGCTGGTGATATGATCAACAAGTTGTCGATCACCTATAACCGTCAGCGTCAGGCTCAGATCACCAAGGAACTGATCGAAATTATTTCGGGCGCGGAAGCGCTCTAGAATTTGGTTTTACCGCACAATCTTATCCGGAAAAGTCTGCAACTTTTCCGGATCGTGCTAACGGAAGGTAAGGATCGATGGCTAAAGCTGCGACACCGAAAACTACCAAGACACCGGCAAAGGCTAAGTCCGGCGAGGCTGCATCTGGTGCAGTCGGCCGTATCAAACAGGTCATCGGCGCTGTCGTCGACGTCCAGTTTGATGATCATCTGCCTCTGATCCTGAACGCGTTGGAAACCGACAATCTCGGTAACCGTCTCGTTCTGGAAGTTGCTCAGCATCTTGGCGAAAATACTGTACGTACCATTGCTATGGACTCGACCGAAGGTCTGGTTCGTGGTCAGAGCGTGCGTGATACCGGCGATGCGATCCGGGTTCCCGTCGGACCTGAAACGCTTGGCCGCATCATGAACGTGATTGGTGAGCCGGTTGATGAGGCCGGCCCGATTGTGACCGCTGCAACCCGCGGCATTCACCAGCCTGCTCCTGAATATATTGAACAGTCCACTGAAGCAGAAATTCTTGTAACCGGTATCAAGGTTGTGGATCTGCTGGCTCCTTACGCCAAGGGCGGTAAGATCGGCCTGTTCGGCGGCGCGGGTGTTGGTAAGACCGTTCTTATCATGGAACTTATCAACAATGTGGCAAAGGCCCATGGTGGTTATTCTGTATTCGCCGGCGTTGGTGAGCGTACCCGCGAGGGGAATGACCTTTACCATGAAATGATCGAATCCGGCGTGAACAAGCTTGGCGGCGGGGAAGGTTCGAAAGCAGCCCTTGTTTATGGTCAGATGAATGAGCCGCCAGGTGCGCGCGCGCGTGTTGCTCTCTCCGGTCTGACGATCGCTGAAAGCTTCCGTGATGAAGGTCAGGACGTGTTGTTCTTCGTGGATAACATCTTCCGCTTTACACAGGCTGGTTCTGAAGTGTCGGCTCTGCTCGGCCGTATTCCGTCGGCTGTGGGTTATCAGCCTACACTGGCAACGGATATGGGTGCGATGCAGGAACGCATCACCACAACAACCAAGGGCTCGATCACTTCTGTACAGGCAATTTATGTTCCTGCCGACGACTTGACTGACCCTGCACCTGCAACATCCTTTGCGCATCTTGATGCAACGACCGTTCTTAACCGTTCGATCGCTGAAAAAGGTATTTATCCTGCGGTTGACCCGCTTGACTCAACATCACGTATGCTGGATCCGATGATTGTCGGTGAAGAGCATTATGAAGTTGCCCGTCAGGTTCAGTCGATCCTGCAGCGTTATAAGTCTCTTCAGGATATTATCGCCATCCTTGGTATGGATGAACTGTCTGAAGAAGATAAGCTTACCGTTGCGCGTGCCCGCAAGATCGAACGCTTCCTGTCACAGCCGTTCTTTGTGGCTGAGGTCTTTACCGGTTCACCCGGTAAGCTGGTTGATCTTCAGGACACCATCAAAGGCTTCAAGGGACTTTGCGCCGGCGACTATGATCACTTGCCGGAAGCTGCTTTCTACATGGTCGGTTCTATTGAAGAAGCGATTGAAAAAGCAGAAAAACTGGCACAGGCTGCCTAATCAACAAGGTCAGGCGGAAGTTTTTTCCGCCTGTCCTTTCTTTCAAAAAGCGCGGATTGGCGCTGTTTTGAAACTCTCATAAAGACGAACAGCGTTTTTTCACGCTGAATAAACAGAATTCAACACCGGAACACTGTTGCATAACAGTTCGTTCGGGAAATTTGAGTGAGAATCATGGCTGGAACCTTCAAATTCGAACTGGTATCACCGGAACGCCTGTTGCTCTCTGCTGAAGTGAGCGAAGTGGTTATTCCCGGTAGCGAAGGCTATCTGACAGTTCTGGCCGGTCATGCTCCTTTAATGACAACAATCATGCCAGGCACTGTTGCTGTCAAAACGGCTGATGGCAAGAGCGATTCTTATGTTGTTTTCGGCGGCTTTGCAGATATTACACCGGAAGGCTGTTCTCTGCTGGCAGAATCTGCGCTTCACATTGATGAAGTAAGCCGTGAAGATATTACCGCACGCATTGCACATGCCCGTAAGCAGGTTGAAGATGCCAGCTCTCAGGAACATCGTACCAAAGCTGAACAATTTCTTCATCAATTGATGACAATAGAGGGTACGATCCTTCCAGCTTGAAATTCCGGAAGAGTATCAGAAGAATAAAGAACCCGCGCTATTTACTTAGCGCGGGTTTCTTTTTCGATCCTCAAAGAAAGTTAAATTTAACGCAAAAGGTAAAAGTCTTTAGATAAGCGTTTTCACGTGAATCAAAACAACAATTGGCGGCTTTTTAAAAATCAATCGTACGACCCTTGATTTCCCAATCACCGTAACGCGCCGGATCCTTACCGCCGCGCCCGCCAATTTCCCGCACCGTTTCCACGTCTTTTTCCGCCTTGCGGCGGGCTTCTGCCTCCAGCAAGGCGCGCTGGGCGGCAGGCGGCAAATCTTCAAATTTGCGGCGCGGTTCAGATGCAGCTGTTTTTTGATAATCTGCTAATGAAACTACATTGTTTTTGAGAGGTGCCGTTTCATCACTCATCATTTTCGTCCTGTCAGCCTGCTGTGCAAAGCAGCCGCATAATGGCTGCTTCTGCCGCTTCTTATCTTCTGCCCGTTTCCTTATATAACACTTATCACAGAGCGGAGCATTTGTGAGGCAAAAAATCTGCAACGCTTCATCCGCCAATAATATGATATGATAACTGTCCGGGGCAGTTTTAGCGTTTCTGTTTTAACCGCACCACTGTTATCTTATTGAAGATGCTTCACAGAAACACCATTTATCACCGCAAGAAAATAACCCGGATTCCTGAGCCAGACGGAGACACTAAATGAATATGATGCGCACATTCATGCTGATTGCCTTCATGACAGCCATGTTTATGAGTGTCGGCTATCTTATCGGCGGCTCCGGCGGCATGATGATTGCTCTTATCATTGCTGTCGCGATGAATTTTTTCAGCTATTGGTATTCTGACAAGATGGTGCTGCGGATGTATAATGCGCAGGAAGCCGATGAGCATACAGCACCTGAATATCACCAGATTGTGCGTGATCTGGCTGCGCGCGCCGGCCTGCCGCAACCGCGCATCTATATTATTCATGAAGATCAGCCCAATGCCTTTGCCACCGGCCGCAATCCTGAAAATGCCGCCGTTGCTGCCACAACCGGTCTGCTCACACGCCTGAGCAAACAGGAAATTGCCGGCGTCATGGCGCATGAGCTTGCCCATGTGCAAAACCGCGATACGCTGACCATGACAATCACCGCCACACTTGCCGGTGCAATTTCCATGCTTAGTAATTTTGCATTTTTCTTCGGTGGTAACCGTGAAAACAACAATGCATTGGGCATGATCGGCACTCTTATTGCCATGCTGGTCGCGCCTTTTGCCGCGATGATTGTGCAAATGGCCATCAGCCGCACCCGTGAATATGCCGCCGACCGCCGCGGTGCGGAAATCTGTGGCAATCCGCTGTGGCTAGCCTCCGCGCTCAACAAGATTGCCCGCGGCGCTCATGAAACAATCAATGAAGAAGCCGAACATAATCCGGCGACCGCCCATATGTTTATCATCAATCCTCTGAACGGAAGCGGTGCGGATAATTTGTTCTCCACCCATCCGGATACAGCAAACCGCATTGCCGCCCTGCAAAACCTTGCACAGGAAATGGGGATAGATTCTGCCGCATTTCCTGCAGATAATGGTTTGCACAATGCGCGCTCTGGTGCATATAAGCCAGCAAATAACCCGGTGCATTCTCAAACCTATAACCGCCCTGATCGCCAAAACCCCTGGGGAAATATCGGGGATAAAGATGACAGCGATGACAAGCCGGAAACACCCTATAAAGGACCATGGTCTTGACCAATAAAACACCTGCCCGCGAATGCTCCGGTTTTGACCCGCATAAAAAACCGGTTAAAAAGCAGGGAAAAAATTCTGCAGGCTCTGAAACTGTTAACCGTGCAAAACTTGAAGCCAGCCATCCGGGCTTGAATGTGCGTCTTTGCGCTGCCAGGCTGCTCCACGCGGTGGTTGCAAAAAACACCTCACTGGATGGGCTGACCGATGCCGTAAACGGCCATCCGCAATATATTGCACTGGATGAGCGCGACCGCTCTTTGGTGCGTGCTATTCTTGGCACCGCATTGCGCAACCGCAATACGATTGAAACCGCATTAACCAGATTGCTGGATCGCCCGCTGCCTGCCAATGCCATTGCCCTGCAGCAATTGCTGCATATTGGCGCGGCACAAATTCTCTATCTTGATGTGCCCGACCATGCTGCGGTTGATCTGACAGTAACCGCCGCCAATATTGACCCGCGCAATCGCAAATATGCCAGCCTTGTCAATGCTGTACTGCGCCGTCTTACCCGCAACAAGGAACGGGCAATTAACTTAAAAATCCCAAACGGCCCTGATTGGTATATTGATAGCCTCATCAAAACCTATGGTCAGGAACAGGCAAAAGCCATTTTGGCAATACAAGCCTGTGAGCCGTCCATTGATCTTACTGTAAAAAGCAATCCCCGCTTCTGGGCAGAAAAGCTTGGCGGTATCCTGTTGCCCAATGGTTCTGTGCGGCTTGATCGCTTTGCAGGTGCGCTCACTTCATTACAGGGCTTTGCTGAAGGTGAATGGTGGGTACAAGACGCGGCAGCAAGCCTGCCTGCCACTCTGCTTGGTAATATCAAAGGCAAGCGCGTGGCCGATCTTTGTGCGGCACCGGGCGGTAAAACCGCGCAACTGATTGTTGCCGGCGCCAGTGTCACCGCTTTTGATATTAATAAAAATCGCCTCAAGCGCCTTAAAAGCAATCTCGGTCGCCTCAAGCTGCAGGCAGAGCTGATTGCCGCCAATATTCTCGATTTTCAGACCGATACGCCCTTTGATGCCATTTTGCTTGATGCTCCCTGCTCATCCACCGGTACCGTGCGCCGCCATCCTGATGTAGTATGGACAAAAACACCGCAAGATATTGCCAGACTTGCACAGGTTCAGGCCAGTCTGTTACGCCATGCCGCAACATTGGTCAGGCCGGGCGGGCTGATCGTGTTTTCCAATTGTTCGCTCAACCGCGAAGAAGGCGAGGATATGGCAAAGGCTGTTCTGGCTGAAGGAATTCTGAAAGCCGAGCCGTTCAGACCGGAAGAGCTGCAGGGGCTGGAGCAACTGATTACGGATCAGGGTTTTCTGCGCTCAACGCCAGCTGATTTGCCCCATGCAGATCGCAAATTGGCCGGCCTTGATGGATTCTTTGCTGCCCGCTTTCGCAAACCGGAATAAGTGTGCAGGATTTCTTGTCTCTTTTCTGAAAAATTATGCTGTTCCACATCATTCTGCGCAATATGGTTAACAAAAAGTTCACTATTGCCATGAAATGATGGATTATAGTGCATCAAATATTGCCCGCGCTGTTACAATCAAACAGTGCGGCAATGCAAAGTAATAATCAATCCGGAGCAAATATCATGATCCTATCCGGTCATAAATGCTGCGGAACAATCTGTGACCGGCCGGGAGAATTCTCTGCGGCCTGCCAATCTCCAGGGAGTATTCATCTGTGAATGTCGCGCTGAGCGAAACCCCGCATTTATGGACACTGGCCGTTGCCCAAAGCTGGCGGCGTTTCAGCAGGCGTGTGCGGCGCGGCCCGATGTTCCGCTGGCGGTTTTCCGGTTTCACACCTGAGCGGGTGCTGATAGCACCGCCAGATCTGCGCGTGGCTGACCCGCAATTGGCGCAGGAGTTTTATCACGGCCGTTATGCGCTCGCCGGCCGTTTAGTGGAAACCGGAGGTATCTCCCCCTTTGCCATTGAGCCGCCGACCGATGCATGGGAGGCCGCCTTGCATAATTTTGGCTGGCTGCGCAATATGCGTGCAGCCGGCACAGAGCTTGCCATGGTCAATGCCCGCGCCTTGGTGGAGGACTGGATCCGCATGCATGGCAAGCGTATTGAGGGCATTGCCTGGCAGCCGGCTGTCACTGCACAGCGCATCATTGCCTGGCTGCAGCATTCCAATATTATTCTGGCAACATCCGATCTTGCCACTTATCGCAAATTCATGCGCTCACTGGCCATGCAGGTGCGATATTTGCGCACCATGGCAGGCGTGATGGATGACGGGGAAGATAAATTGCGGGCACGTATTGCGCTGGCTTTTGCAAGCCTTGCCCTGCCGGTTTCCCAATCCATGACCCGCTCGGCACGGCGCCATCTTGAATATGAGCTGAACCGGCAGATATTGGCTGACGGCGGCCATATCTCCCGCAATCCGGCAGCGGTTCTGGAACTGCTGGCTGATTTGCTGCCACTGCGCCAAACCTATAGCAATGGCAATGAGAATCCGCCAAAAGCACTGATTGAGACCGTGGAGCGCATGTTGCCTGCCCTGCGGTTCTTTCGTCATCAGGATGGCAGTCTGGCACTGTTTAACGGTGTGGGGCCAACCCTGCCGGAACGGCTGATCTCCGTGCTGCGCCATGATGAGACAGACGGCGCACCGCTCACCCATGCGCCGCATTCCGGCTATGAGCGCCTGCATATGGGCTCTACCACAATCATTGCCGATACGGGGCTGCCGCCGCCGGTTACCGCCTCACGTGATGCCCATGCCGGTTGTCTGGCCTTTGAAATGTCCTCAGGCCGCCAGCGTTATATTGTCAATACCGGTATTGACCGTTTCGGCCCGCCGGAATTCCGCCTGCTCGGCCGCAGTACCGCTGCACATTCCACTGCAACCATCAATGACACCTCCTCGTGCCGGTTCAGCCTCAATTCCGGCATTTCCAATGTTCTTGGCACACCGATTATTGCAGGCCCGACCAGCGTCAGGCGCCAGCGTCTGGAAGGGATAGGTGAACAAGGATTTATTGCCAGCCATGATGGTTATGTGCGCTTGTTCGGCTACACCCATGAGCGCCAGATTGTGCTTTCACATAATGGCAGCCTGATTGAGGGGGTTGACCGTTTTATCAAATCGCATCTCAAGCCCGCACGGAAGAATAAGAACAAACAACAGGCCGATCTGGTCACTGTGCGTTTTCACATTCATCCGCAGGTCTATATCCGTATGGATGAAGAGGGCATTGTGCATTTGACCGCAGATCATGATGACAGCTGGGCATTTTCCTGTGCCGATGTCATGCCGCAACTGGAGGATTCCATCTATTTTGCCGGCTTTCGTGGTCCTGTGCGCTCACGTCAGATCGTGCTGACCTTTTCGGCAATACAGGATGATCATATCAGCTGGCGCTTTACCCGCACCGGTCTTGGTCAATATGTGTGACCATTATCACAATCCTGCGTTTTAATATAGGATTCCTGCCACAGCTGTGATACGCCCCAAGCGTCCCACTTTACCGGATCAATGTCTGTAACGGGTAATCAGATCCGTTACGCCCGCATTATCCTGACATAAAGCACAAAGAGACCGTCATGGCTGTTAGCTCCAAACATATCCCCGCTCCCGATCTTTTTCCTGTGCGCCGCGCACTGCTCTCCGTATCGGACAAAACCGGTCTGGTTGATTTTGCCCGTGCCCTGCATGCAAAGGGCGTTGAGCTTCTGTCCACCGGCGGCACCGCCAAAGCCATTGCCGCAGCTGATATTCCGGTGCGTGATGTATCCGAGATCACCGGCTTTCCTGAAATTATGGACGGCCGCGTCAAGACATTGCATCCGGCTGTTCACGGCGGTCTGCTGGCTGTGCGCAATGATCCGGAACATGTGGCGGCGATGGAAGCCCACAATATTACCGGTATTGATCTGGTGGTGATCAATCTCTACCCGTTTGAGGAAGTCCGCTATAAAGGCGGCGATTATGACACCACTGTTGAGAATATCGACATTGGCGGGCCGGCCATGATCCGCGCTTCGGCTAAAAACCATGCCTATGTGACTATTGTTACCGATCCTAACGATTATGACAGTGTGATTGCCGAACTGGAAAACGGCAATGGCTCGCTGCCCTATGCATTCCGCCAGCGCATGGCCGCCAAGGCATTTGCCCGTACCGCTGCTTATGATGCCGCCATTTCCGGCTGGTTTGCAGAAACCACACAACAGGAAGCCCCGCTGCACCGCGCATTGGCCGGCAAGCTGCATTCTGTTATGCGTTATGGTGAAAATCCCCATCAAAAGGCAGGTTTTTACCTGACAGGTGAAAACCGCCCTGGTGTGGCAACTGCCACCCAGCTGCAAGGCAAGCAGCTTTCTTATAATAATATCAATGACACCGACGCAGCCTATGAGCTTGTGGCTGAATTTGATCCGGCAAAAACAGCAGCCGTTGCCATTATCAAACATGCCAATCCCTGTGGTGTTGCAGAAGGAGCAACGCTGAAGGAAGCCTATCTCAAGGCCTATGCCTGTGATACGGTTTCAGCCTTTGGCGGCATTGTGGCTCTTAACCGCACACTGGATGCGGAAGCCGCGGAAGAAATTGTCAAGATTTTCACTGAAGTGATTATAGCGCCGGATGCAACGCCGGAAGCACAGGCCATTGTTGCCGCCAAAAAGAACCTGCGCTTGCTGATTACCGGTGGCCTGCCGGATGTTCGCAGCCCCGGTATTGCTGCAAAAACCGTTGCCGGCGGCCTGCTGATCCAGAGCCGTGACAATGGCAATATTGACGATCTTGATCTTAAAATCGTCACCAAGCGTGCACCGACGCCGGGGGAAATGGAAGACCTGAAATTTGCCTTCCGTGTTGCCAAACATGTCAAGTCCAATGCGATTGTCTATGTGAAAGACGGCGCAACGGTGGGCATTGGTGCCGGCCAGATGAGCCGTGTGGATTCTTCACGCATTGCTGCCCGCAAAGCAGAAGATGCAGCAGCCGTTACCGGCGGCCAGCCTTTGACCAAAGGCTCAGTCGTTGCCTCGGATGCTTTTTTCCCGTTTGCGGATGGTCTGATTTCCGCTGTTGAAGCCGGTGCCACAGCCGTTATTCAGCCGGGCGGCTCAATGCGTGATAATGAAGTGATTGCCGCCGCTGATGAAGCCGGTATTGCCATGGTCTTTACCGGTATGCGCCACTTCCGCCATTAATGCATTTTGAGCAAAATGAAACATTTTGCATGCCAATAATGCGAGAAGCAAAGAGACAGGTATTTCATTGCCTCATATAAATTGAAATGCTCCGGATATAAAATTATTGGCAAAATTCAGGACGCAGTGTCACTTGACACCGCGTCTTTTTATTAAGTAATGCTAATATTGATTAGCGATATCATGATTTTAAAACTGGCCGTTTAACCCGCAGCCCCCTTATTTGTAACATATTGTTTTTATATATTAATTTTGGAAAAATTGATGATGCATGGTTTTATGGGTGAGTTTTTAGGCACCACAATTCTCATTCTTCTTGGCAATGGCACGGTTGCCAATGTCTTACTCACAAAATCAAAAGGTCATGCATCCGGCTGGATTGTTATCACTGCCGGATGGGGCTTTGCAGTTTTATGCGGGGTTCTGGTTGCCCTTGCTGCCGGCAGTGCCGCCCATCTCAATCCGGCTGTAACATTTGCTTTTTATGCCGCCGGCAAATTTCCTGCATCGCAACTGGCTCCATATATTATTGCACAATTCTGCGGTGCATTTTCAGGCGCGGTACTGGTCTATTTATCCTATCTGCCTCATTGGCACCTGACCAAAAGCCCTGAGGATAAACTGGCTGTTTTTTGCACCAGCCCCGCCATTCGCAATTTTCCGGCCAATGCTGCAACCGAGATTATCGGCACATTTGTGCTGGTGCTTGTTGTGGTTGCGCTGTCAACCAGGCCTGTTCTGGCAACCGGTGTGCCTGTGCCATTAATGGTTGGTCTGCTTGTCTGGTCAATTGGCTTATCCCTTGGCGGCCCTACCGGTTATGCAATCAACCCCGCACGCGATCTTGCCCCGCGCCTTGCCCACACATTGCTGCCGATTACCGGCAAGGGCAGCTCACAATGGTTTTATGCGATTGTGCCTGCCGGTGCTCCGCTAATCGGCGGCCTGATTGCCATAAGCGTGGCAAAAATCATGGCGATCATCTAAAATCTTGTGCCACTTTATCCTTTTGCCGGGTAAGGCGTTCTGGCTGCAAGATATAAACCACCGACAAAAAACAGCACCAGCACAGCCATGCCAAGCCGTGCGGAACCGCTGGCAGCCGTCATGCTTGCCACCAGAAACGGCGCCAGAAAACTTGTTGCCCTTCCGGCCAGTGCATAAATGCCAAAATAGCGCCCAGCCTCATGCGCGGCAATGCTGCGGGCAAACCATGAGCGGGAAGAAGCCTGAACAGGACCAAAGGCAATACCGATCAACATGCCAAATGCCAGATAGGCCTTTTCCCCGCCTGAGGAAAACAGGCCGCTCTGACTATCTGGCGCAAATTGCACCAGACCATAAAGCGTATAATCCGGACCTGTGGAAATAATGCCCAATGTTGCAACAAGAAGCAGCACCAGAGATGCCACAACCACCCATTTGGAACCGAGCCACCGGTCGATATAACTTGCAAACCAGCACCCGAAAATCGCAACAACATTCAAAATAATTCCAAATAGCCCGATTTCGGTAATCGACCAGCCAAACATGGCCGCGGCAAAACCGCCTCCCAATGCCAGCAAGGCATTGACCCCGTCCTGATAGATCATCCGCGCCATCAGAAAACGAAACAGATCAGCTTTTTTACGTATTTCATACAGCGTTTCTTTCAATTCCGCCAATCCTTCACGAATGGCGCTTTTCAGCCCCATTTGCTTATTCTGATCCGGCGTGAAAACAAACATCGGCAAGATAAAAACAAAATACCACAAAGCCGAAACAGGCCCCGTAATACGGGCATCCTCACCTTTGAGCGCATCCAGACGCCAGAATGGTTCAATACCAATCAGGGTCTTGCCGGTTTGCGGTGCAACGGCAAGGCAAGTGACCACAAAGATCAGCACAATCATTCCGGCAAGATAGCCAAGCCCCCATGCCAGATTGGAAATCTGCCCGATATGCGCGGCAGGAATCAGGCGCGGGATCATGGAATCATTAAAAACAATGGAGAATTCCGCAGCAACGGATGCACAAATAAAGGCCAGCAACACCCAGATATAGGCGGAGCCAGGCTCTGCAAACCATAAAAGCGACAGGCTGATAATCTTGATCACGGCAAAAAAACCGATCCACGGTTTTCTTGCCCCTGTTTTATCGGCAATTGAACCAAGGACCGGCGACAAGACAGCGATGATAATACCCGCTGCCGCCACGCCATAGCCCCAGGCTGCCTGCCCTGCGGCGGGATCTTCCGACATGCGGGAGATAAAATAAGGCCCAAAGATAAATGTGGTAACAACAGTGAAAAACGGCTGGGCTGCCCAGTCAAAAAACATCCAGCCCCAAATGCCCTTATTCCATAAGCCTTGCTTTGCCGGTTGCTCTGCGGACGGATGTATGATGCTCAAATCACGGCTCCCCAATCATTCATTGAGCCTATTTAAAACAAAAAGGCCGGTGAAATACCACCGGCCTTTTTAATTTTTGCAAAACAGGCAAGCCTAGCTCGCCAGATCAGCCATAAAACCGGCAGCCACAGCCAGACGGGAAACACTCAGATCCCCGCCCTCTGTCAGTGCAATCATGCGCTGACGCACAGTTTCGATACGCTCAGCATCGCGTGCAAGCCAGCTCTGCACCGGATCAGCCTCACCTTTAAATTTACCCAGTGCTTCCAGTGTTACCGCGCGGGTTGCCTGCGTGATCGTATCTGTTGCCCGCGATAGCGCCAGACCATCATAATAATCTGTTACCGGCACAGCCAGAGCTGCCTTTTCAATATTGGCAATGCGGAAAGTATCGACAATTTTGAAATAAGCGGTAGCAGCAGTCAGCAATTGAGCGCCAGCCTGATAAGCAATCAATGCAATATCTGCCATTAACCGGGCGGATTGCAGGCGGGCAAGCTTGCGTGCAAGTGCCTCACCCGCCCCCTTGGCAAGATATTTTGCCGTGTCTGCCGCAATAAGATCGGCAATAAAATCTGGCATCAGCTCTTCAAGCTTCGGCTCCAGTGCCATGCGCGTTTGCTTCACGGCATTGACCATTTCGCTCAAAGTAGCGTCAAAGCGGTTATTGCGCAGCACCCATGCCGTGGTAGAAAACAGCATATCGCCAATCAGCGCATAAAATTCATTTTGCACCTTACCCGGAATTTTATTATCAAGCGCATTGATTGCCTGATAAAGCGCATCCGTTTCAAAACCATCAGCCACGGCCACATAAGCCCGCAGAATTTCCGCCGGCGCTGCGGCTGTCAGATCATTGAGACGGCTGACAAATGCCGGCCCGCAGCGATTTACCGCATCATTGGCAAGCAATGTGGCAATGATTTCACGGTGCAGGCGGTGATGTGTGATATCTCTGGCAAAACGCTCCTGCATTTCCTGCGGGAAATAGCCGAATAAACGGGAATGCAGATAAGTATCATCAGGCAGGTTACCGGCAATAAGATCATCCGACAATGCCATTTTTGCATAGGCCAGAAGAACAGCCAGTTCAGGGCGGGTCAAGGCTTCGCCACGCTGCTGCCGGTCTGCCAGCACCTGATCATCCGGCAGAAATTCCACCTTGCGATCGAGCAATTTGCGCCGCTCCAGACCAGACATCATCCGCATCAGATAAGGCAGTTCAGACGCACCGCGCCTTTCAACCAGCGACAAGGCCAGTGACTGCTCATAATTATTATGCAACACCAGCGCCGCCACCTCATCGGTCATTTGAGCGAGCAGCACATCACGCGTTTCACGGTTTAAACGGCCATCCTGAAGCCCGGGCGTCATGGCAATCTTGATATTCACCTCAACGTCAGAGGAGTTGACGCCGGCCGAATTATCAATCGCATCCGTGTTACAGCGGCCGCCATGCAGGCTATATTCAATACGCCCGCGCTGGGTCACGCCCAGATTTGCTCCCTCGCCGATGACCTTGGCACGCACTTCCCGGCCGGTAATGCGAATGGCATCATTGGCGCGGTCACCAGCCTGCGCATCACTTTCATCACTTGCGCGAATATAGGTGCCGATACCGCCAAACCATAACAGATCAACCGGAGCGCGCAAAATGGCGCTGATCACCTCATTTGGTGTTGCGGTCAATTTGCCAAGGCCGATTGCCCCGGCCGCAGCCTCCGACAGGGTAATAACCTTTTGCGAGCGGCTGAATACACCGCCGCCTGCCGAAATTTTTGAACGGTCATAATCCTGCCAGCTGGAGCGCGGCACATTGAACAGACGCTGGCGCTCGGCAAAACCCTGCTCTGTGTCCGGCATCGGATCAATAAAAATATCACGGTGATCAAATGCGGCAACCAGACGAATTTTTGGTGACAACAACATGCCATTGCCAAAAACATCGCCGGACATATCGCCCACACCAGCCACAGTAAATGGCGTGGTCTGGATATCAATATCCATCTCACGGAAATGACGTTTTACCGCCTCCCATGCGCCGCGCGCGGTAATGCCCATTTTCTTATGGTCATAACCGGCAGAACCACCAGAGGCAAAAGCATCATCCAGCCAGAAATTATGCGCCTGACTGATCGCATTTGCCGTATCAGAGAAAGTTGCCGTCCCCTTATCCGCAGCAACCACAAAATAAGGATCATCCCTGTCGCGGCGGATCACATCAACCGGCGGCACAATCTTAGCGTCAATAATATTATCCGTGATTGAAACCATGGTTGAGATAAAGGTGATATAGGCTGCACGTCCTGCTTCAAACACCGCATTGCGGTCGCCGCCGGACGGCAGACGCTTTGGATAAAAGCCGCCCTTGGCACCGCCCGGCACAATCACCGCATTTTTAACCTGCTGCGCTTTGACAAGCCCCAGCACTTCTGTGCGATAATCCTGAGCGCGGTCAGACCAGCGCAAACCGCCGCGCGCCACAGCGCCAAAACGCAGGTGAACGCCCTCCACTTCCGGCCCGTAGACAAAAATCTCACGATAGGGGCGCGGTTCCGGCAAGCCATCTATGGCACGTGGATCAAGCTTCACCGCCAGTGTCACCGGCACCTGCCCCTCGCTGTCATGTATATAGGCATTGGTGCGCAAAGTAGCCTCAATGAGATTACGGTAACGGCGCAGGATCTGATCATCATCAATGTTCGGCACATCCTGCAAGGCCGCTTCAATAGCCGCAATAACTGCCTGCTCTTTGGCTCCGGTCTCCTCCTGTTGTGCCGCTGCGGGGTTAAAGCGCAGGTCAAACAATGTATAAAGACGGGCAGCAATATCCGGATAGCGGTTAAGCGCCGCTGCAATAAAACTTTGGGAATAGGTAATGCCGGCCTGCTGCAGATAGCGGCCATACATGCGCAGGATCATAATCTGACGGGCATTAAGACGGCCGCTCTGGGCAAGGCCGTTATAACCGTCATTATCTGCCTGCCCGCTCCACACAGTGCGGAATACATCATCCAGCAAATCACCGCCATCGCTGAGATCAACCGGCTTGCCCGATGCGCTGACAATCAGCATATCATGAACATGAACCATATTTTTGCCGTTTGTGGCCGTCTGCGCCGTTCCGCGCACCGGAAGCGTAAAAGTCTGCTCACTGATAACCCTGAAACCCATATTCTCAAGCAACGGCACACGCTGCGACAAGGCCAGCGCCTCGCCAAAATGATAAAGCTTCAAAAATGCAGCCTGGGGCTCTTGCGTTTCATAGCGGTAAAAGTCAACAAAAAGCGGATTTTCCGGCCCCAGAGCCTCAATACGCACCGCATCAATCAAGGCTTCCGCTTCACTGAAAGTCTCGCGATAGGATTCAGGAAAACCGGCCGCAAGGCTGATCACACGTGGTGCAAACGTCTGTGCGCTTTCCTCCGCCGCATCCCGCACACCGTCTTCCCATGTGCGCACAAAAGTGCGGATCTGTTTTTCCAGCGCCTCGCGCGCCATTTCATTCACGCTGCCGTCATGGCGGCGGATAATGAACTGAACCCGCGTGACCCCCTTATCAAGAAAGACCGGATGAAATTCAACCGATTCCCCGTGATAGACTTCCATAAGATAATTGCTGATCGCTTCACGCACACCTGAATCATAGCGGTCGCGCGGTAGATAAACCAGCACGCTGACAAAACGGCTGAAACGATCAACACGCGGCAACACACGCACACGCGGACGCTCATCCAGCGCCACAATCAGCTCGGCATGATTGGTCAGGGCATCCACATCAATCTGGAACATATCATCACGCGGATAATCTTCCAGCACCCGCACCAGCGCCTTGCCGGAATGGTCTGCGGTATTAAATCCCAGACGGGCAATCACTGCCTCCGCCTTGCCGCGCAAATAAGGTATAGTGCTTAAGAAAGATGTATAGGCAGCAGAGGTAAACAGGCCGACAAGGCGCAATTCACCGGAAACCTGCCCTTGCGCATCAAATAATTTGATACCGATATAATCAATATATTCACGACGGTGAACAAGCGAGCGGCTATTGCCTTTCGTAATAAGAAGATGTTCTGAGCCTTTCAGGAACCCGTGCAACTCCTGCGTAATGGAAGCATTATCCTGCCCCTGACGCAAAACACGGATATCCTCATCACGCAAAATACCAAGCGAAGGCCGCGCCGCCTGCACAAGAACTGCCTTGGCAGCGTCATAGCCAAATTCACGCATACCGAGAAATGTGAAATTGTCATCGCGCAGCCATTTTAAAAGCGCAATCGCTTCGCGCCCTTCTTGCCTATCCGCAATATTTGCGGCTATCTGATAAGAGGCAATCACCTCATCAAGCCGCGCAAGCATTGGTTTCCAATCGCTCACAGCAGCATAGACCTGTGCCAGAACCTGCTCCAATGCCGCCTCTAATGCAGCGCAGGCTGCTTCATCAAGCTGCGGCAAATGCAGCTGAATTACGCTGACCTGCTCGGTTCCCGCAATAGTTTGATCAGATACCGCCTCGCCGTAAATTTCATAATTATCACTGTGAAAAGCAATATTAAGAACCGGATGCACCACCATATAAATCATGCCGGAGCGTTCAAGAATTTCCGCCATGGTGGAATCGAGCAAAAACGGCATATTGCGATTGATCAGCGTCACCACTGTCAGCGGGCGGCCGCGACGGCGCAAAATACTGTTATTATCAACGCTGATAACAGGCTTGTCAGCCTGATAAGAGCCAAGAACCGCCAGTGCCAGCCTGGCTGCTTCTTCCATATCACCGGCATCATAAGCTGCAATATCTTCTGCCGGCGCCCATTCAAACATCACTTTGGCAAATTGAGCGGCTGCCTTATCAGAAATATTCCGGCTATCGACAACAAATCTGTTCTGG
Organism: Pseudochrobactrum albidum; assembly: GCF_051851455.1. Lineage (NCBI taxonomy): Bacteria > Pseudomonadati > Pseudomonadota > Alphaproteobacteria > Hyphomicrobiales > Brucellaceae > Pseudochrobactrum > Pseudochrobactrum albidum. Next base: position 144,077 of record NZ_JBPVTR010000019.1, on the reverse strand, counting down.
GCACTCTGGTCTGTTTCGGCACTCACGGTAAAACTCCTCATCACACAGACCGCACTGCCTGAATGTCTTCGGCCTGCTCCATCCCACAAATAACAAGCAAATTATAACAAAAGAACCGTTTTTTTTTCGATTTTACGCATTGACAAGCAAATGTGAAAAAACATCACACTAAAACGCCCGCCAAACTACCCTCTCAAGCCGGCAAAGCTGGTACAGCTCACAATTCCACAAGATGATCTTCCAGCTCATTACGGTCGCCGGCCTCTTTGGGCACATGCTGCGCCAACAGGGTGCCGGCTCTGGCAATCGCCTCAACAAAACCATCCGCCACGGTGCCGCTTGCCGCATGGGCGGTTAATATTGCAACAATGGTGTTCCACTCCTGCTGTTCAACCCGCCCATTAATACCCGCATCCGCTACCACTTCCGCATAACGCTCTGCCAATGAAACAAACAGCAAAATACCGGTGCGCTTATTGGTAAGATGCACATTGCGTGCAATAAATTGCTGCAAGGCATTAAGATGAGCCCGCCTATAGCGCACCCGATGCGGCACCAGCACCATGCGCAAGGGCGGCACAAAAGCCAAAAGCGCAATCAGACAAACAAAGGCCGCCAGAATAGCCAGTGCAAATTTTGGCAAGGACAGATCAAACCAATAATAATGCGCCACAAATGCGGCAATCACGGCCGTCACGATCATGCCGCAACAGGCAATAAAACCTGATACATAAAAATAATCATCACTGCGCTGTGCCAGCACCGCATAAATCTCGCCACCGGTTTGCGCTTCCGCCGCGCGAATGGTTCCTGCAATACGCTTTCGGTCTTCCGGTGTAATCCGGTTTTGTGGATGTCTTGTCATCTTTTCCCCTACCAGCTGCCTGATGCACCGCCACCGCCCGATGAGCCGCCGCCACCGGAAAAACCACCCCCCGATGAACCTCCGCCAAAGCCGCCGCCAAAGCCTCCCCTGCCTGAAGAACCACCCCCGCCAAGGCTGATGACCACCCCCAGCCACTCATAACGACCAGGGCCGATTTTACGGCCAAATACCGGTGCCAGAAGCGTAAAACCAAAGCCGCCAAAGAAAATACTGAGCCAGAATAACAGGAATATAACTTCCACCCAGTCTGTCTGATCTTCTGCCTGTTTTTGATTGCGTTTTGCACGTGCCTGCAGTTCCGCCCCCTCACCGCGCAAAACCTGCAAAATATCATCTGTTCCCTTGATAATACCCGCCCCATAATCCCCGTTGCGGAATTCCGGTATAATCGCATTCTGGATGATTATTGCCGACAAGGCATCCGTTACAGTGCCTTCCAGACCATAGCCAACCTCAATACGCACCTTGCGCTCATTGGGGGCAACCAATAGCAAAAGTCCGTTATTTTCGGTTTTCTGGCCGATCCCCCAAGCCCGGAAAAGCCGGTTGGCATAGGTCTCGATATCCATACCATTGAGGCTTGGTACAGTTGCCACCACAATCTGATCCGAAGATTCTTTTTCATAGGCGCTTAATTTGGCAATCAGTTCCTGTTTCTGGCCTGAAGAGAGAATGCCTGCCGCATCCACCACACGATCTGTCAGCGCCAGAGCGGGCTTATCCCCATTCTGTGCACAGGCCGCAAAAGCCCATGCCAGCACGATCAGCGCCAGAGCCGCTTTTAAAAATAACCGGAAAACAAAGTGTTCCGTAATTACACCCATGCCAGCCTTACGGACAAAAATCATACCGTATTCCTAAACTGCTCAAACAGGCGCCGGTTTTTAACACAACCTTGCCTGATACAAAGCGGGCAGGATAACCCTGCCCGCTTCATCAGTTAAACTGCACTTTTGGCGCGGCCTGCGAGGCCGGATCAATCGTGAAAGTCGGCATTGGTTCATTATTCCAGAACCACAACATCTTCCACAGCATGGTTGGCATGGTCTTCAGGCCGGTATTATAAACCCGCACCGCCTCAATATAATCGCGGCGTGCCACTGCAATGCGGTTTTCAGTACCTTCCAGCTGTGATTGCAGCGCAAGGAAATTCTGATTGGCTTTAAGATCAGGATATTTTTCAACCACCACCATCAGCCGTGATAAGGCACTGCTCAGATTGGCCTGATTTTCCTGAAACTGTTTGAACATTTCAGGATTATTCAGCATTTCCGGTGAAATCTGCGTCTGAGTGGCTTTTGCACGCGCCTCAATCACCGCTGTCAGCGTCTCCTGTTCATGGGAGGCATAACCTTTAACAGTCTCCACCAGATTGGGGATCAGATCGGTACGGCGCTGATATTGATTAAGCACCTCGCTCCAGGCTGCTTTGGCTTTTTCCTCATTGGTCGGAATTGTATTAAAGCCGCAGGCTGCCAGCAGCGGCATAAGCAGCAGCAAAACTGCCGTGTATAACGGACGCATTCTCAGCGAAACAGCCGTCACAGGAAAGGCAAGACCGGTCATAAAGTGCTCCTTATCTTTTTTAAAACGCTGGAATGTTCTGAATTTTTGTTTGTAAGCATTACCCTGACACAAAACCACTTCGCATTTTTACGTGTGAAAATGCCCTATCAATATAGGCCAAATATGCAGATGAGAATACACAGTTCATAAACAGGTAAAACAGAAATACAACACCGCCGGTTACAAAGCTGAAACAAAGCCTTATATAGGGCAAAAAAATACCGTGATGTATAAAACACCACGGTATTTCAACCGATCAGAAAAACTGAAATTATTCTGCAGCCGGTGCTTCTTCAGCAGCAGCGGCAGCTTCAGCAGCCTTTGCAGCGGCTTCTTCTTCAGCCTGCTTGGCCATGGCCAGACGTTCCTGAGCTTTTTTGCCCGGTGTGCCCTTTGTCGGGTTATTGCGTGCATCACGCTTTGCAAGGCCTGCCTGATCAAGGAAGCGCAAAACGCGGTCGGTTGGCTTTGCGCCATGACCGAGCCAATACTGAATACGCTCTGCATTCAGGGTAACACGGTCTTCTTCTTTGGTCAGGGTTGCATTCCAGGCGCCGAGCTTTTCAATAAAACGGCCATCGCGTGGTGCACGCACGTCAGCCACAACAATGTGGTAATAAGGGCGTTTTTTGGAACCGGCACGTGCCAGACGGATTTTCAGGGACATAGTATTTTCCTTAAGGTTTATGTCGTGTTACTGATTTAGCAACAATTTCTGAGATACGACCGCCAAAACAACCACAATGGTTTTAAAGGCAACCGCAATGGTTTTGCACTGCAAAACGGATTGATTATCCGCTATGGTTTGCAGCGGTATGCTCATGATGCCGGATCACTTCCTTAACAATAAAGTTGAGGAATTTTTCAGCAAAATCAGGGTCAAGGCTGGCTTCCTGCGCCAGATTGCGCAACCGCTCCACTTGTCGTTTTTCCCGCGCGGGATCGGCCGCGGCCATGCCGCGTTCAGCTTTCAGGACACCAACAGCCTTGGTGCAGCGAAAGCGTTCCGCCAGCATATGAATCAACGCCGCATCAATATTGTCGATAGATGCACGCAAGGCGGCAAGCTCGGCAGGAATTGTCTGTTGTTCGCTCATCATGCTCACTTCTTCTTTGGCAATCCGGGAAGCCCGCCGCCAAGCCCGGGCAATTTCGGCCCGCCAAGCCCCGGAAGCCCGCCACCCAAGCCCGGAAGCCCGCCGCCTTTGCCAAAACCGGCGGCCTCTGCCTGTTTTTGCAGGGCTTCAAGCTGTTTGGGATCCATTTTTGACAGATCAGGCATAGCGCCCCCAAGGCCGCCCCCGAGACCACCAAGCCCCATTTTTCCGGCAAGGCCGCCCATCATCTGTTTTATCATGCCGCCTTTGCCCTTACCCATGACTTTCATCATATCGGCCATCTGGCGATGCATTTTCAAAAGCTTGTTAATATCGGCAGCACTGGTGCCGGACCCCTTGGCAATGCGCTGTTTGCGGCTATGCTTGAGCAAATCCGGATTGGCGCGCTCTGCCTTGGTCATGGAGCTGATAATGGCAAGCTGACGGTCAAATAATTTATCATCCAGACCTGCCGCTGCTGCCTTGTCCTTCATTCCGGCCATGCCCGGCATCATCCCCATAATGCTGCCCATACCGCCCAGTTTCTTCATCTGCTTGAGCTGGTCTGCCAGATCATTGAGATCAAATTTTCCGGCCTGCATTTTCTTGGCCATTGCGGCTGCTTTTTCAGCATCAATGGTTTCTGCCGCTTTTTCCACCAGCGAAACAATATCGCCCATGCCAAGAATACGGTCAGCAATACGCTTCGGATAAAACTCCTCCAGCGCATCCATTTTTTCGCCGGTGGCAATCAGCTTGATCGGCTTGCCCGTTACCGCACGCATGGAAAGCGCCGCGCCGCCGCGCCCGTCACCATCCATACGGGTCAGAACAATGCCGGTAATGCCAACACGCTCATCAAAATTGCGTGCCAGATTAACAGCATCCTGACCGGTCAGACTATCGGCAACCAGCAAAATCTCATGGGGATCGGCAGCCTTGCGGATATCTGCCATTTCCACCATCAATGGTTCATCAATATGTGTGCGCCCTGCAGTATCAAGAATAACCACATCATGGCCGCCAAGTTTGCCGGCCTGCACGGCACGTTTGGCAATCTCCACCGGCGACTGGCCGGCAATAACCGGCAATGTATCAATATTGATCTGTGTTCCTAACTGGCGCAATTGTTCCTGCGCAGCCGGACGGCGTGTATCAAGCGACGCCATCAGAACTTTTTTCTTCTGACGCTCTGTCAAACGCCTGGCCAGTTTACCCGTTGTGGTGGTTTTACCCGACCCCTGCAAACCAACCATCATAATTACAACCGGCGCCGGTGCATTAAGATCAACCGAGACACCTTCAGTGCCCAGCATCTCCACCAGTTCATCATGGACGATCTTGACGACCATCTGCCCCGGCTTGATGCTTTTTAAAATCTCCGCACCAACCGCTTTTTCACGCACACGGTCAGTAAAGGAACGAACCACTTCCAGCGACACATCCGCTTCAATCAGCGCACGGCGCACTTCACGTAACGCAGCCGCAACATCAGCCTCAGAGAGAGCGCCGCGTCCCGTCAAACCGTTCAGAATGGAGCCAAGACGCTCCTGAAGTGATTCAAACATTCAAGTTTCCCAATCTCTGTCCAGATCCGCACAGGCGCGGCTGAATGCAGGTTCATTCCGAAAATCCTATATGGCAGCGGTTATAAGCCAGTGCTTTATCTCCGGCGCTGCACGCAAAGCAAAACAACACCCGAGGGCGCAATGCGCTGTCGGATGCTGACCTCCGGGATCTCTTTATACCATACGGGTCCCGGTCGGCTTGCCTGAGAACATATACTCATAGCGGAATTATCGCGCGTTTTTACATGAACTGCGCTTTAAGAGTCAAGCTTTGCGCCTGCAAAAAGCCTGCAAAGCCCGAGAATTGTGCAATCTATAAAATTGTGACTTAAAAACCGCAGCCACAATAATAGTACCCCTATTATCAATAATGCCTCACTCAAACCACATTATCCCGGCATCGCCCCCGATAAATTATGAACAATTTCCGACAAATCCGGGCATTCCGTAAAGCACTGTTAACCATATAAACCTATAAAACGGCTGAGCAAAGGTTCTAAAGAGGCAGCTTCATGCAGTCAAAAATGATGACATCATCCTCCCCGCAACGGGCATTCAATATTCTTGCCACTCTGGCCGGCGCCACAATAAGTGTGCTGGCTTTTTCCGGCATTGTGCAGGCTGCACAATGCGGCAATACCAGTGCGGGCTTTCCTGCATGGGTGCAAAACTTCAAACAGGAGGCGGCTGCGCACGGCATCAGCGGGCGGGCACTTGCAGCGCTGGATAATGTTAAATATGCAACCGCTACAATCAATGCCGACCGCAACCAGAAAAGCTTCAAGCTTTCCCTGAATGATTTTATGAAAAAGCGCGGCTCAACCACAATTATCAACCGCGGCAAGACACTGAAAAAACAAAATGCGGCTTTATTTGCCAAGATTGAACAGCGCTATGGCGTGCCTGCAGGCCCGCTATTGGCAATCTGGGGCATGGAAACCGGCTTTGGCAATTATATGGGCAAACAGCACACGCTTTCAGCCGTGGCCACACTGGCCTATGACTGCCGCCGCTCTGCATTTTTCACCAATGAGCTTTATGCCGCCCTGCAATTGATTCAGCGCGGCGATCTCAATCCCAATGCCGTTGGCGCAATGCATGGCGAGATCGGCCAGACCCAGTTCCTGCCTTCCAGTGTTATTAAATATGGTGCCGATGGCGATGGTAACGGCCATATTGATATGGTCGGCTCACGCGCTGATGCATTAGCCTCTACCGCCAATTTCCTTAAAGCGCATGGCTGGCGCGCCGGTGCCGGCTATCAGCAGGGGCAGCCCAATTATGCGGCCATTCAGGGCTGGAATGCAGCTTCCGTCTACCAACAGGCCATTGCCATTATGGGCAAAGCGATTGACGGCAATTAATCCCGGCCTTACAGAACAAAAAACCGGCATTTTAGCCGGTTTTTTATTATATAGCGGAAGCTCCGTCAGCAGGCCTGTCGCCTGCTGCATTATGTACAGGCAAATCCTCCAGCTCCGGACGGATAAAATCACCGGTTTGGGGATCCATAACCCATAATTCACCCGTTGAAATATCAAACCAGGCACCGTGGAGGCTGAGGCGCCCCTTCTTTTCAAGAATTTCCACACAAGGAAAACTGCGCAGATTATTCAACGAATAACGAATGGAAATACGCTCCAGCGCGGTCTGCCTCTCCGTCTGCGTCATCAGGCTGTTTGCAGTCACTGTTTCAGCAGCCGGTGCCAGCAGGCTCATCCATTTGCCAATAAAATCACCCGGCGACAATGGTGCGCTTTCCGTATCAAGAGCGGCCTTGATGCCGCCGCACCGGCCATGCCCCAAAACAACAATATGCTTCACCTTGAGGCTTTGTACCGCAAATTCAAGTGCAGCCGAAGCCGCATGATATTCACCATCCGGCTCATAAGGCGGCACCAGATTGGCCACATTGCGCAAAACAAAGATTTCACCGGGGCGAGTATTAAAAATAATTTCCGGTGCAGCGCGTGAATCGCAACAGGCAATAACCATTGTCTCGGGGGTTTGCCCCCGATCAGCGAGTTCTTTATACCGCAATCTTTCATTGGCAAAATCCGATGCCATAAAGCTGCGATATCCGGCGAGAAGTGTATCTGGAAGATTTACCATGATTTTCCGATAAACCCATATTCAGCCAAGATCAATCAGAGATTAACGGGCAGGCGCATATAACAAGTCCTGCCGGAACAATTTTCAAGAGCGGATCTTACCCGCATTTTTTGCAAGAAAGGGCCGGAGCGCCTGATTTTTCAGGGAAAAATTCATGCCAATCTCCCCTGTCAGCAGAACCGCAAAAAATCTATTGCAAAATAATTTTATCTACAATTTTTTATTCAACGGCAATAAAAATGGTGAAGAATAAAGCCATTCAGGCGCTCATGCCATGATTGGGATGCATAAGGCGGCGCAATTGAACCATGGCCATTGGCCGCTCCAGACTGGCTGCATCTGCCTCAAGCATCAGCTCATCCGCACCGCGTTTGGCAGCACGGGCAAGAATTTCAAACACGGCTGCCGTTGTCATTTGCAGGTTTTTCTCTTCACTTAAACCCGCCATATGATGCGCAAGAAACAAGGCTGAGGTCAGATCACCCATACCATTACCCGGGCCGTGAACAATACGGTGCTCTGCCATCAATGCCTGCGTGCGGTTGATCAATATATTACTGATACTGTCCCGCATCATCGCAAAGGCAGATGTCACCAGCATAGTTTCAGGGCCGGTGCGCAAGGCGGCCTCCATCAATTCCTGATTATCCGCCGGTTCTGTCTGCGTAAGCCAGGCCAGTTCATAACGGTTTGGCGTTGCAATATCTGCCAAAGGCAATAATTGATCGCGGATGGCAACAGCCGTGGCCTCGGCCACATAAAGACCTTTCATATCACCGATAACCGGATCACATATATATTTCAGTTGCCGATTACGTGCCTTCAGCTTGCTGATCAGCTGCGCCACAGCTTCAACTTGCGCAGCATTACTCATAAAACCGGTGAGAACTGCCGATACCTCGCCCGTCCATGGTGCTTGTGCAATATCAGCAATCAAGGCAGCAAATTGCGCTTCATCCGGAATGATGCGGGTTGCAGGCCCGTGCCCCGGATGCCAGGGCAATATAACCGTTGGCACCGCCCAGACCGGATGCCCCAGCCGCTCCAGCGCAAATACCGCTGCCCTGTTGCCGATAGAACCGCGCACAACATGGCTGGAAATAACAATTACGGCACTTGTGCCGGTCGGAGCTGAAGCAGTCATAAAAATATCCGGAAACTATATATCAGGCGGCTTTGATAAACTCTGCCAAACTCTATAATAAAGTCCGTTTTATTGATATGGCCGGATTTAAAAAAATACCAATTTCTTCAAATCCGGCTGCTGCCGGCTACTGCTTGCGTGATTTTTGCCGTCAGCATTGTTAAGAATAACAAATTCCGCACCGTCTTTGACGCCTTGCCGCATGCCTGAAGCCGCAAGGCGGCGAGGACATGCAAGCAAAAACAAGCCGTCAGCATTGTTAAGAATAACAAGTTCCGCACCGTCTTTGACGCCTTGCCGCATGCCTGAAGCCGCAAGGCGGCGAGGACATGCAAGCAAAAACAAGCCGTCAGCATTGTTAAGAATAACAAGTTCCGCACCGTCTTTCACGCCTTGCCGCATGCCCGAAGCCGCAAAGCGGCGAGGACATGCAAGCAAAAACAAGCCGTCAGCATTGTTAAGAATAACAAATTCCGCACCGTCTTTCACGCCTTGCCGCATGCCCGAAGCCGCAAAGCGGCGAGGACATGCAAGCAAAAATAAGCCGTCAGCTCATTGTAGGAATAACAAATTCCGCACCGTCTTTGACGCCTGACGGCCAGCGTGATGTAACTGTTTTGGTTTTGGTATAAAAGCGGAAGGCATCCGGACCATGCTGGTTAAGATCGCCAAAGGCAGAAGCTTTCCAGCCACCAAAAGTATAATAGGCGATCGGCACCGGAATAGGCACATTGATACCAACCATCCCAACCTGTACACGGCTGGCAAAATCGCGTGCGGTATCGCCATCACGGGTGAAGATTGCAACGCCATTGCCATATTCATGATCATTCGGCAAAGCGAGTGCTTCTTCATAATTATTGGCACGCACCACGCTGAGCACAGGACCGAAAATTTCTTCCTTATAAATGCGCATATCACGGGTTACATGGTCAAACAGGCAGCCGCCGAGATAAAAGCCGTTTTCATAACCCTGCATTTTAAAATTACGGCCATCAACAACAAGCTTTGCGCCTTCTTCAACACCCAGATCCACATAGCCGCGCACACGTTCCAGCGCCTGCCTTGTAACCAGCGGGCCATAATCAGCCGTGCCATCCGTGGAAGGGCCGACTTTGAGCGCCTCAACGCGCGGAACAAGCTTCTCCATCAACCGTTCGGCAGTATTATGGCCCACAGGAATTGCCACGGAAATGGCCATGCAGCGTTCGCCGGCAGAGCCGTAACCAGCACCGATCAATGCATCAACTGCCTGATCCATATCTGCATCCGGCATGATGATCATATGGTTCTTTGCCCCGCCAAAGCATTGAACGCGTTTGCCATTGGCGCAGCCGCGGGCATAAATATATTGCGCAATCGGCGTAGAACCGACAAAACCGATTGCCTTTACATCCGCATCATCCAGCAAGGCATCAACTGCCTGCTTGTCGCCATTGACCACGTTGAAAATGCCGGCTGGCAAACCAGCCTCCATAAACAATTCCGCAAAACGCATCGGCACACCCGGATCGCGTTCAGACGGTTTAAGAATAAAGGCATTACCGCAGGCTATGGCAGGGCCTGCCTTCCACAGCGGGATCATGGCCGGAAAATTAAACGGCGTAATACCGGCAACCACGCCCAATGGCTGACGCATGGAATAAGTATCAATGCCGGAGCCTGCAGAATCAGTAAATTCCCCCTTCATCAGATGCGGCGCGCCAAGGCAGAACTCAATCACTTCCAGACCACGCTGAATATCGCCTTTCGCATCAGGAATGGTCTTGCCATGTTCACGCGCCAGCAATTCGGCAAGGCTGTCATATTCCGCCTCAACCAGTTCAAGAAATTTACGCAAAATGCGCGCACGGCGCTGCGGATTGGTTGCCGCCCATGCTGGCTGTGCCGCTTTGGCATTTTCCACTGCTGCACGCACTTCCTGCTCTGTTGCCAGTGCAACCTGCCCCAGCACCGTGCCATCCATTGGCTGATAAAATTCGGTGCTGCGGCCGCTTGTGCCTGCCACATGCTTACCGCCGATAAAATGCCCGACCTGCCGCATTGAAGTGCCTCTCCCGTCATTTCTGCAGTTAAAATTAAGCTGACATCTATCATCACTCTGCAAAAAACAGTTTTCAATCCCTTAAAAAGAGTATCTGTTGTGCAAAAATGCATATAAGAGAATATTATGAACTGGGATGATATTCGTATTTTTCTCGCCATTGCCCGCAATGGGCAAATTCTGGGCGCGGCAAAAAAACTTGGCCTTAATCACACAACTGTTGCCCGCAGGCTCTCCGCGCTTGAGGCAAGCCTTAACACAACCCTGCTTATCCGGCGCACCAATGGTTCTGAGCTGACACAGGCCGGTGAAGAGCTGCTGCTGTCGGCCGAGCGGATGGAAGCAGAAATGCTTGCCGCCCATGCCCATCTGGCAGATGCGGATATTGCGCTCACCGGCAGCATCCGCATTGGCGCACCGGATGGCTTCGGGGTTAATTTTCTAACTCCGCGGCTGGCGCGCTTTTCTGCACTTTACCCTGATCTCACCATTCAGCTGGTGCCGGTGCCGCGCTCCTTCTCATTATCGCGCCGTGAGGTGGATATTGCCATCAGTGTTGAACGGCCTGAAACAGGGCGGCTGATAGCGCGCAAACTCACCGGCTATAATCTTGGTCTTTATGCGCACAGGCAATATCTGGCGCGCTGCGGCACACCGCAAACAGCGGAAGATCTGGGCAAACACCGGCTGATCGGCTATGTGGAGGATCTGGTGGCCACACCAACACTGGATTATGCCCGTGAGGTGAGCCGCGACTGGAAGCCTGCCTTTGAGGTTTCAAGTGCACTTGGACAGGTAGAGGCCGTTAAGGCTGGCGCGGGTATTGGCATTCTGCACGGCTTTATCGCGCGCGAGCACCGCGATCTTGTCGAGATTTTGCCCCATAAACGGATCAGGCGCTCCTATTGGCTTTCCTATCATGAATCCGCGCGTATATTGCGGCGTATCCATGTGGTGGCAGATTTTATCTCCGGCCTTGTGGAACAGGAACGCCATCTTTTCAGCTAGAATAGCCTGCCTGAAAATAATCTATATTTCCCGAGACAACAGCACAACAAGCATAGCAGTCAGCACAAGAACCGGCAGCAGGAGCGACAAAAGCGCAAATCTGCCATAGAGCAAGGCACCAAGAGCCGCGCCAAAAACCAGAGACAGCCACACATAAACATGCTGCAACCAGCGGCGGGGCGGCACCCGCCCCAACAAGCCATTGGCAAGATCATTAGCCGCGTTAAAAATCGTGCCGGTTACAAAGGTTGTGCCAAGCCGCGCGGCCCCGTGCGGTTTGAAAACAGCATTTTGCGCCCCCATGGCCGCGGCGAGAAAAATAACCGGCAATTGTGCTGCCCCATCGATCCTGTTCAGGACAAGAACGCCCGCCAAAAGACCAATCACCAGCAACATGACGCGGGCTGAAAACCAACGCACCTCGCGGGCGCTCATAAGGGAAGCAAAAAATGCACCGCCAAAAAACAGGCTGATCAGCACAAAAGGCATCAAAAATATATGGCCGCCAAAATATTGCGCGGCCTTACCCTCAGGGTCACTTAATGCCAGACCAAGCTGCGTGGTATTGCCGCTCATAAAAGAGGCAAAATATCCACCAAGTTCAATAAAAGCGAGCGCATCTACAAAGCCGGCGATTGCAGTCAAAATCAAGCCGGTCATCAGGCGGGTCGGAGGGGTCATTCCTGTCTCACTGGGCATTCAGGAGCGTGATTTACCATTATAATCCTGTGGCCGCTCCCTGATTTTTATTGCCTTGCACAAAAGGCTAAATCTGCCGGAAACCCGGCAGATAGTATTCTTGTCTGCTACAATCATCCTTGTCTGCAATCAGGCGCTTTTAACCAGCCGCAGCACAACGAGAAGAATAACAGCGCCGATAAAGGCATTAACTGTTGCGGATATAAACCCGCTTCCAACGGCAAACCCGAGCCGTGGCAACAACCAGCCGGCCAGAAATGCACCAATAACGCCAACAACAAGATTGCCGAGCAGGCCAAAACCGCCGCCGCGCACAACCTGACCGGCGAGCCAGCCTGCAATCAGCCCGACTATGAGAAAGATGAACAGACTTTCAACACCCATTTATTTCTCCGATGCAAAATTTTTGAACGCGATTTTGCTTGCGATAAATTGCTGCAACTACTCTGAAAAGGCTGCAACCGCCCTCATCACAATAATCGCCCAAAATGGGATATACCTGTTATATTTGCGATGATTAACAAGAACAGCACGAATACAACAGCATTATCGAGAATACGGCAACTGTCAAATAGCTGTATGCCGCAGGCAGTTGTTAAATTTTTTTATTCAAAGACAAAACATCGTTTCGCCAACCCGATAATTTACTGTGCAAGACGCACTCAGACCAGATGCCGGAATGCATGGATGACCTGATCATAAACAGCACGTTTAAACGGCACAATCAGCGCCGGCAAATCCTGCATTGGCTTCCAGTCCCACATATCAAATTCTGCCGCGTGACCACCCGGCGGGGGATTGATTGCTATCTCGCTTTCATCCCCTTCAAAACGATAGGCAAACCAACGCTGCGTCTGCCCGCGGTATTTACCCTGCAAGGCAATGCCAATCAAATGTTCAGGTAGATCATAATTAATCCAGTCCTGCGCCTCTGCAAGCAGGCTCACACTGCGCATACCGGTTTCTTCATAAAGCTCGCGCAATGCTGCCGCGACCGGTTCTTCGCCCGCATCAATCCCGCCCTGCGGCATCTGCCACAGCTGGGTTGCGCCCTCCATCTCGCCATTTGGCTCAATAATGCGCCGGCCGGCCCACACCTTGCCTTCATTATTCAACACCATAATCCCCACACAAGGACGATAAGGCAGCAAGGCCGGATCATGTTTTATTGCCATATTATTCTCTTCACTCTGGTCTCTTCACTGCACAGACAGTGTTATCACCCATATTACAGGTGAATAAATACTCACTTTTTTAAATACAATGATCAGCACATCCGCCCGTTGCGGGCTGAAGACTTTAGCGGATCAAACAAAAAACGCGGGAGAATTCCCGCGTTTTCTGCATAGCAGTTATTTCTGTGCAGCCTTTGGCAGGCCTTTTGAAGGATCCGGCGGAAACGCAGCATTGCTGACCTCGCCGCGCAACAATTTCAGCGCCTCATTCAGCTGAATATCATCTTTCGGCTCAAGCGGCACATAGACTGATGAACCTGAACCGGCCTCATCCTCCTCCGCTCCTTTAATATGGCCTTTCAGGCCGGCCTCGCCCTTGGTAACCACATCACGCCCCTTCAATTCATCCGGCAATGGCTGCTCCACCTTGATATCCGGCGTAATGCCCTTGCCCTGAATGGATTTGCCCGATGGCGTGTAATAAAGCGCAGTCGTCAGGCGCAGAGAGCCATTTTCTCCGAGCGGAATAATGGTCTGCACAGACCCCTTGCCAAAAGATTGTGTGCCGAGAACCGTGGCGCGGCGATGATCCTGCAAGGCGCCGGCCACAATTTCAGAGGCACTGGCAGAGCCGCCATTGATCAGCACAATCACCGGCTTGCCCTTGGTCAGATCGCCGGGGCGGGCATCAAAACGGGTTACATCCTGCGGCTCGCGCCCACGGGTGGAAACAACCTCGCCCTTATCAAGAAAGGCGTCTGATACCGCAACAGCCTGATCAAGAAGACCGCCCGGATTAAGACGCAGATCAAGCACATAGCCTTTCAGCTTATTTTCAGGAATCTGTGCCTGAATATCCTTGATGGCTTTGGTCAGATCGTCAGATGTTTTTTCAGTAAAAGAGATGACCCGCAAATAACCGACATCATTCTCGACACGATAGCGCACCGCCTTGACCTTGATTGTGGCGCGTTTCATCGTCAGCTTGATCGGCTTGTCAGCGCCCTGACGGATCAGTGTCAGCTCAATTTCTTCACCAACAGGACCGCGCATTTTATCCACCGCATCATTCAGGGACAGACCACGCACATCGACACCATTGATCTGGGTAATAAGATCTCCGGCCAGCACGCCTGCCTTTGATGCCGGCGTATCATCAATCGGCGCAATAACCTTGACCAGATCATTATCCATGGTCACTTCAATGCCAAGGCCGCCAAATTCCCCCTTTGTCTGCACACGCATATCCTGCGCGGCTTCCGGATTAAGATAGGAAGAATGCGGATCAAGCGAGGTGAGCATGCCGTTGATCGCGGTTTCAATCAACTTTTTATCTTCTGGCGGCGTCACATATTGCTGGCGTACACGCTCAAAAATATCGCCAAAAATTGCGAGCTCTTTATAAGTATCATTATTGGCAGCATTGGCGGTTGAAGCCGGAGCCCCCTGCACAACGACCATCGCCGAAGCCCCCAACAAGGCGCCTGCGAAAAGGAGCGACAGTTTACGTATCATCTTGTGTCCTTCCGGAATGCCTGCCGATCCACCAGGGGGTCGGATCGACGGATTTCCCATCTTTTCGAAACTCTATGTAAAGCATCGGCGCAGAATTGCCACTCCCCAGTGAGGCAACACTGGTCAAAAGCTTTTCTCCCATTGCGCCGACAGGCTCACCGGCAAGCACAAACTGCCCCTGAGCCACATTGATTCTGCTTAATCCCGCCATAACGATATGATATCCGCCGCCAACATCAAGTATTAACAGCTGGCCGTAAGAACGAAATTGCCCAGCATAAAGCACAACGCCATCAGAAGGTGACGTAATCGTGGCATTTTGCGGAGTTTGTAACATTTCTCCCGCCATAGGGCGGCCAAACTCATCCTTCTGCCCGAACTTCTTGGTAATTTTGCCGCTGGCAGGCAAAAACAATTTCCCGCGCAATGTTGCAAAATCTGCCTTGGCAGACAGGAAATTATCATGGGGCTGCGCCGCGCGCTCCTGCCCCTGCGCCAATTGGCGCTCCTGTTCGGCGCGCGCCGCATCAGCCGCTGTGCGCACCTTGTCCATACGCGCCTGCAATGAGGCAATAAGATCTTTAAGGCTGGTGGCCTTTTTAGCCAGCTCTTGAGCATGGGCGCGTTCAAGGCGCAACTCTTCCTCGGATATATTGTAGAGTTTTTTCTTCTCCTCCAGCAGCAATTCCTGCTTTTGCCGCTCTTCAAGCTGCGCCGTGCGGCTTGCATTGAGCCGCTGCTGCTCATCTTTAATGGAGGCCTGCAAACGCTGCATCTCCTTCAGATCAGCCATTAATTCAAGAGTTTGCGCGCGCATTTCCGGCACCACCGCCCCTAAAAGCACCGCAGAACGCACAGAGGCCAGCGCATCATCAGGCCGCACAAGAATGGCCGGCGGCGGATTAAGCCCCATGCGCTGCAAGGCTGCCAGCACTTCAGCCAGCACTGCACGGCGTGCACGCAACGATAAGCGGATTCCATCCTCCTGCTCGCGCAGCGCCAAAAGTTTCTCACCGGTTTTTTCAATATCATCCGAGAGTTTTTTATCCGTTTTGGCAGATTGAATCAGTGCGGCAGTAATAGTCGTCTGATCTTTTTTCAGTTCAGCAATACTTGCCTCAAGCTGTGCAAGTTTTTCCCTGGAGAGCGCAATCTCATTGTTAATCGCATCAAGGCTGCCTGAAGCTTTTTGATGTTGCTCCTCCAGTGGCAAGGCAGTTTGCTGTGCAAACACCGGAAAAGATACGGACAGCAATGTGCCGGCCGTCACAATCCATCGGGTCAAGCGGATAGATCCGCGCCCCGTCAGCCTTTGTCGTAACCAGATTTTGCCATTCTTCATCAAAAACAGGATACCGGAAATTCTCTGCGCCACTGCAACTATTCAAATATACCGGTAAATATATAACAAAGATGAAATATCACAATTCAATTGCAATCATCTGCCGCATATGCCCGCCCTAAACCCGATGATAGGGATGGCCGGAGAGAATTGTTGCCGCGCGATAAAGCTGTTCCGCTATCAAAATGCGCGCCAATTGATGCGGCCATGTCATTTTGCCCATTGCCAGCACCAGATCAGCACGGTTGCGCAATTGCGGATCATGCCCATCCGGCCCGCCAATTGCCAGAATCAACTGCCTTTTGCCACCATCACGGATTCTGCCCAGTTCTGCGGCAAAACTTTCAGAGCCAAGCTCCCTCCCCCGCTCATCCAGCAGGATAAGCGCCGCGCCATTATCCAGCGCCTCAAACAGCCGCCCAGCCTCATCAGCCTTGCGCTGTTCTGCACTGCCGCCCCGGCTCTCTGTAATCTCGCTCACACCGGTAAACTCAAACCCCAAGGCTGAACCGGCCTTGGAGAAGCGATCAAAATAGCGCTCTGCCAGTTCCCGCTCCGGACCGGCTTTCATTTTTCCAACCGCATAGACTGCAACACGCATAATCAACCCTCTGCCTGCCAATCATGGCAGGCTCATCCGGTAACCGGAACGCCCATCAATGGCAGATCAGTGCACCGATTTTTTACGTGCGTTCGTCTCATCTGTCTCAGGCATGAGCCAGATTTTTTCAATATTATAAAATTCGCGGGTCTCCGGATGGAAAATATGGATAATAATATCACCCGTATCAACCAGAACCCAGTCTGCTGCTTCAAGACCTTCAACCTGAACATCACGCACGCCAATTTCCTTCAGCGCACGCAGCATATGATCAGCCACAGCACCAACATGACGCTGTGAGCGGCCGGAGGCAATCACCATATAATCGCCCAAAGCGGATTTTCCGCGCAGATCAATGGAAATAATATCTTCAGCCTTGGAATCCTCAAGACTTGCGAGCAGAACCTCTAAAGCATGAGACACAGTGGCTTCGCCGCTGATCTCAGCCGGTGAAGGCGTGACAACACCCTTCTTTTCAATTGCTGTTCTCAATGAATCCCTTTCCGTAAAGAACAACGCCATACGGCAATTACACCCCGTACAACTATAAAAGTGGCAGAGTCCTGTGTCTGTTTCAAGACAGAGGCGCATGTAAATTTAACAGGAAGAATAAATTGCTGATTTTATGTCTTATTCCCGTATTTCCCGCTGGCGCAATTGTGTTGATGACAAATCAGATTGCGGCCCGCGGATAAAAACCCATGCCGGAGCAGGCTTTGTCGCCAATTGCGCAGCCTGCGTTTCCGGCACACGTGCGCTGCGAAATTGCTGCGCCATCACAGAATCCTCCGCCGCCATATTGGAGCCCGGCCGGTTGATCACCGCAATCGGCAAACTGCGCACAATGGCCTGCCACTCCTGCCAATGATGAAAGCCCGCCAAATTATCTGCCCCCATAATCCAGACCGGATAAATATCCGGACAGGATAACCGCACCAAAGCCAGCGTATCGGCCGTATAACGCACCTGATAAGAGGCTTCAAAAGCCGTAACATAAATGCGCTTATCGCTAATCAGCGCCTCACTCATGGCGATACGCTCGCGCAAGGACGCCAGTTCACGCACATCTTTCAGCGGATTTCCCGGCGTGACCATCCACCAGATCTGATCAAGCGCCAGCCGCTCCAGTGCCAATTCCGCCACCAGAACATGGCCTGCATGCGGCGGATTGAACGAACCGCCAAACAGGCCAATTTTCTGCCCCTTGCGCACAGGCGGCATTTGCAGATAATGCTGCGGCACATCCTGAAAAGCTTGCGGAATATCCGTTATCTTGCGCTTTTGCGTCATTAGCTGTGTTTATATCCGCGTTTGTCCGTTACCGCGCACATGATATTTAAAAGAGGTGAGCTGCTCCACCCCGACCGGCCCGCGCGCATGCATTTTACCAGTTGCAATACCAATCTCTGCTCCCATGCCAAATTCACCGCCATCGGCAAATTGCGTTGAGGCATTATGCAACAAAATGGCTGAATCAATTTCATTGAAAAACCGCTCAACAACAGTTGCATCTTCTGCAATCACCGCTTCTGTGTGATGTGAGGAATAACGGTTGATATGCGCCAATGCCCCGTCAATCCCCTCAACCAGCGCCACAGAAATAATGGCATCAAGATATTCCGTTGCCCAGTCTTCCGACGCGGCCTGTTCAGCCTGTTCATAAAGCGCGCAGACATCCGCATCACCGCGGATCACGCAGCCAGCCTTTGCCAACTCATCCAGCACCGGCCGTAAATGCGTTGCAGCCGCTTTGCGGTCAATCAGCAATGTTTCGGCTGCTCCGCAAATGCCGGTGCGGCGCATTTTGGCATTCAACACAATATTTTTTGCCATTTCCAGATCAGCACTGGCATCCACATAAATATGGCATAACCCTTCCAGATGCGCAAAAACCGGCACGCGGGCCTCCTCACTCACACGCGCAACAAGGCTTTTGCCACCGCGCGGTACAATCACATCAATAGCACCATTCAACCCCTTGAGCATTTCGCCAACAGCTGCACGATCTGTTACCGGCACCATCTGAATGGCGGCTTGCGGCAAGCCTGCAGCCTCCAGCCCTTCAATCAGGGCAGCGTGAATCTCCCGCGAGGAATGGGCAGAATCAGAACCGCCGCGCAAAATCACCGCATTGCCCGCTTTCAGGCACAAGGCACCGGCATCCGCCGTCACATTCGGGCGGCTTTCATAAATCACACCAATCACACCAAGCGGTGTGCGCACACGTTCAATATGCAAACCATTCGGCCGGTCCCATGCGGCAATCACCTCACCAACCGGATCTTTGAGCGCAGCAATGGCACGAATCCCCTCGGCCATGGAACGGATACGCCCCTCATCCAGTTTCAGCCGGTCAATGAAAGATGCGGCCATACCAGCCTTTTGCGCAGCATCAACATCCAGCATATTGGCATTAAGGATCAGCTCCTTGCGGCGCAGCAGGGCTTCAGCCATAGCAATAAGAGCGGCATGTTTGCGCTCTGCCGTGGCAATGGCAAGCGGGGCGGCCGCAGCGCGCGCCTTAACCCCAAGCCCTGCCATAATTTCTGCAACAGTCTGTTCCGCCTGCATTATGCGTGCTCCCCCTCAAATACATCCTCATTTTGCCTGTAAGCCCCGCGGATCACCAGGTCATTGGCATGCACCATGGAGGAGCGGGCAAAATAGCCGAGAATCTCTTCAATCTCGCTGCTCTTATGGCCGGCAATCCTCACAGCGTCTGCAGCATCATAGCCCGCAAGCCCGCGGGCAACCTCACGCCCCTGCATATTGAGAATAGCAACCGTATCACCACGCTGAAAATTGCCATGCACCTCCCGCACACCGGCAGGCAGCAAGGATTTTCCCGATTTCAGCGCTTTCAGCGCGCCATCATCAATCACCAATTGGCCTGCCGCATCAAGATGGCCGGATATCCAGATTTTCCATGCGCTAACCGGCGCATGAGAAGCCTTGAACAGGCTGAACCGTTCTCCCCGGTCAATCGCGGCCAGCGGATTGGCTCTGGTTCCGGACGTGATAATCATGGCAGTGCCTGCGGCATTGGCAATCTTGCCCGCATCCAGCTTGGTCTTCATGCCGCCACGCGATAATTCAGAAGCCGCAGCACCGGCCATAGCCTCAATCTCCGGTGTAATTGCCTCCACCACAGCCAGAAACCGGGCATTCGGATCCTTATGCGGCGGCGCCGTATAAAGTCCGTCAATATCTGACAGCAGAATAAGCAGATCCGCACCGATCATAGTGGCAACACGCGCCGCCAGACGATCATTATCACCATAACGGATTTCATTGGTTGCAACCGTGTCATTTTCATTGATAACCGGCACGGCTTTCAGTTTCAGCAGGGTTTCAATGGTTGCACGGGCATTAAGGTAACGGCGGCGTTCTTCCGTATCAGACAGGGTAAGCAAAACCTGCCCTGCCATAATATTATGCGCTCCCAGCACATCGGCATAGGCCTTAGCCAATGCAATCTGCCCTGCTGCAGCCGCTGCCTGGCTTTCCTCCAGTTTCAGCGTGCCTGCCGGCAGGCCCAGCACCGTGCGCCCCAGCGCCACGGCACCGGAAGAAACCACAAGCACTTCCACACCCTGTGCCTGCAATGCGGCAATATCCGCCCCGAGGCCTGCAAGCCATGCCTGTTTCAGGCCATGTGAACGATCCACTAAAAGAGCTGAACCGATTTTTACCACAATACGACGATAATTTTTCAGCGCCCCGATCGTCATGATCCGCTCATTTCTTTCCCATATCCGCAATAGTGGTTGCTGCCGCGCCTGCCTGCTCCCGCTCCTCTGCGCGGCTCTGTTCAATAATACGCGCCAATTCACGCAAGACAGTATCAATACCCTCACGGCTCACAGCCGAGATCAATAACGGTTCCTGACCACAGGCCTTTTTCAATGCCTGCGCCTTTTCCTTGCGGGCATCGGGATCAAGAATATCGACCTGTGACAGGGCAACAATTTCCAGCTTGTCATTCAAACCATGGCCATAGGCCTCAAGTTCACCGCGAATAATCTGATAAGCTTTTGCAACATCTTCCTCCTGCGCAGAAATCAGATGCAAAAGCACACGGGTGCGCTCCACATGGCCAAGAAAGCGGTCGCCAAGCCCCACCCCCTCGCTTGCGCCTTCAATCAGCCCCGGAATATCCGCAATCACAAATTCGCGCGCATCAATCCGCGCAACACCAAGATTGGGGTGCAGCGTTGTAAAAGGATAATCGGCAATTTTCGGCTTGGCCGCGGTAACACTGGCAAGGAAAGTTGATTTTCCGGCATTTGGCAAACCAACCAGACCGGCATCAGCAATCAGTTTTAACCGCAGCCACAATGTGCGTTCAATCCCTTCCTGCCCCGGATTGGCACGGCGCGGCGCCTGATTGGTTGAGGTTTTGAAATGCAAATTACCAAAACCACCATTACCGCCCTTTGCAAGACGATAACGCTGCCCGACCTCGGTGAGATCACAGATCAGGGTTTCATTATCCTCTTCAAAAATCTGCGTGCCCACCGGTACTTTTAAAATAACATCAGCCCCCTTGCCGCCGGTCATATTGCGCCCCATGCCATGCATACCGGTTTTGGCACGAAAATGCTGCTGGTAGCGATAATCGATCAACGTATTCAGGCCATCCACAACCTCAGCCCACACATCGCCGCCGCGCCCGCCATCACCACCATCAGGGCCGCCAAATTCCAGAAATTTCTCGCGGCGGAACGAAACCGCACCGGCACCGCCATTACCGGAACGGATATAAATTTTTGCCTGGTCGAGAAATTTCATGTGCTTGCCTTTTCCGGTATCACCGGTTTGCGGATATTCCGCTTTAAAAAATGAGAATGACAGATAAGCTATCCGGCAAAGCCAATACAGGAAAAACCCCAACTTGAAAACTGCCGGACAATGAGGCCGGAGATTGAATGAAAAGCCGCATACAGCTTTTCATTCATATCTGACGCAATATCCATATATGCCCGGTATTATATGCCCGGCATAATCCTTATTATCAATTACTGGCCTGCGCCGCGCAATTCCAGCCATTGCTGGCGGGTCATCACATAGCATTCCACCGGCACATCTCCGTCCACACCTGAAACCCCGATAGCTGAACCGGTATGCCTGAAGCCGCATTTTTCAATCACCCGCCTTGAGGCCTCATTACGGCTCTGCGCACTGATATGAATCTGCTCCAGGGATAATTCACGAAATGCCAAATCAATCAAGGCCGTGGTTGCTTCCGTGGCATAGCCCTTGCCCCAATAAGGCTCACCCAACCAATAACCGATCTCATAACCCGGCCCGTATTTATGATCATGCAAGCTGATGCAGCCGATAAATTCACCACTATCGGCAAGCGTAATGGCATAAACCAGTAAACCGGCTGCACCCGATGCGGCAAGTGCCATAAATTCAACCGCATTCTCGCGGGAATAAGGATGTGGCAGACGCGCAAGCATCCGCGCAATCTTAATATTCTGCGCCAGTTGTGTGAGCGCATCAATATCCTCTTCATGGGGCGGGCGCAACACAAGCCGCTCGGTAATCTGCACAGGAGACCCGCGCAAGCTCACCGGAGCACCATAACTTCCGGTTAGTCCCGCACCTTTCAGATCAACCGGCGACAAGCCAATATTCGGCCTGTCTGATAAAGATACCTGAATGTGTAAATCTGTTCCGCTCTGGAATTTTGTCATTGTGATCTCAGACCGTCCGGTCTTCCTCCGGGTAAATAAAAAGGGGAGACAGTTTCCCGTCTCCCCTTCAATATTTTACGCCGGACAATCTGGCTTTTATATATCGGGTTCAACGAGAACACCGGTATATAAAAGGAGCACCGGTTACTCCGCAGCGTCGAGCATCGGGTTTACAGATACAAAGGTTCGGCCATTGGCTTTGGTCTTGAAAGACACAATACCATCAGCCTTTGCAAACAGGGTGTGGTCTTTACCCATGCCTACATTTGCACCCGGATGCCACTGGGTACCGCGCTGACGAACAATAATGTTGCCTGCGATAACAGCTTCACTACCGAATTTTTTAACGCCGAGACGTTTCGACTCCGAATCGCGACCGTTACGCGATGAACCGCCAGCTTTTTTATGTGCCATCGGTATTCTCCTTTAATTCGTTATTTACTCAGCAGCTTCAGCTTTCGGCGCAGCCTTTTTCGGCGCAGCCTTGGCTTTCTTTGCGGATGGCTTTGCACCACCTGTGAGAATTTCAGAAATACGGACAGTTGTCAGTTCCTGACGATGACCGCGGGTACGCTTGGAGTTCTGACGGCGACGCTTCTTGAAGGCAACAACCTTTTTCGCACGGCCCTGTTCAACCACTTCAGCAGTTACAACAGCACCTTCAACGCGTGGCGCACCGATTGTGGCATTCTCACCTTCGCCAACAATCAGAACCTCTGCAAATTCCACAACATCACCGGCTTCGCCGGCAACCTTTTCAATTTTAATCACATCATTGGCGGCAACGCGATACTGCTTGCCACCTGTCTTGATGACTGCGAACATTTGTTTTCCTTCCGGTTGTTCGTTTCCGGCTCTCCCGTTTCATCGGGGGCCGTCTTCTTGTCAGTCGTGACAGTTATTATTTATCTTAGCAAAAACATCAGTTTAAGATTTGATAAACACACAATAAAAGCCAGAGTCAGGCTTCCCCTCTCCGGCAACAGGCTGCATATAGTGACAAAACTGCCGCCGCGTCAAGGTTTTTCAGGGATAAAAGCAGATAATCTGTCAAATAATCGCTGTCGCAAAGCGATTAGGACTTGTCTAAATTTGCCTTCCGCGTTATGAGCGCATCGCACATTCAGCAAATCGCATACATTTTATGCAGGTAAACGGCTTTTCAGACGACAAACAGCTGATATATGCCAATATTGCGCATAAATAATACCGCGGAGAGGTGGCTGAGTGGTTGAAAGTACCGCACTCGAAATGCGGCGTGGGGGTAACTCCACCGTGGGTTCGAATCCCACCCTCTCCGCCATTAACTTATAATGAAACTTGCTATGCCCGATGGCGCATCGGCGCAAAAGCCCAGTAAATGCGGGCTTTTGAGCGGTTCCATTCCTGACTGCGCCCAGCCAAAACACCCCGTTTTTCTCTGTTTTTTCCTCTCTTATGCCCTCTCTCCTGAAAAACCCGTATCAGGAAAAACGCAGTACGGCATTTTTAGTCAAGGAATCCAAGGCGTTCAATCCGTACCGTTTGTAACTGTCTATGGGTGGCATTAGTCGTGAATATCCGCAATCCAGTCATTTAAATCACAGTTGGTGTCTTGCCGAATTGTTAGGATTGGTTGGTACTCATAAGACTTCTTATCATATGGGATCGGTTCCTCATCGAGGCCGAAGAACTGCTTTAGCGATTTGCTCAATGATGATTTTTGGGTTCGCATTCTATTCCAGTCGTCATGCCTATACAGTGTCCTAAGGTTTTCTCGATTTAATGTTGGTCCCCACAGGGCAAAAGCCATCAACAGGTACCATCGATCTGAAGGCTTTTTCTCTCTTTGCGAAGCGACAAACATTCCCGGAATATGCAAGCGCTCATAATTAACGGCAGTTTCTGAGCCGCATTTAATCGATATAATATCACGTGTTAAGAAAGTGATGGTTATGTTTTCCCAAGTTGTTCCTGAGGGCAGGATAATCGTATGAGACTCACTTGGCTTGGCTGATTTTGGCAACACTTCATCAAGCCAACTCTGAACAACCGTCTGAGCATTTTCCTTTGCCTGCACAGCGCCAGCATCATCAACACTCAAAATATCATCAATCCCCAGCACTTTAGATTTATGCCTGTTCGATGCATCACTGCACGCTGCACTGATCAATCCGCTAAAAGATGCCAGAAGCAAAAACGGCGTCTGATTACTCATGCAGAGTTGATTCATCACCTTCTCGAGCTGGGAAGAGGTTTGCCCTAAAAAGCAATAGACTGTGAAATGATGCTCTGCCTGAGGGTTTAACGTACCTAACTTCCAGAGTGGTCCTTGCCCGGATATCTGCTCAAGCTGTTCTGTGAAAGCAATGGCCTCTGCAATCTTTTTTGCCAGCTGCTGATGATTCAGGCGATATATCGCAATGTCAGTTTTGGTTAAGGTGCGCCGGTCGCACTGTTTGATTTCTGATGTGCAGATGCCGACAATATCGCTGGGGCTGTGTTTTACCACATTCATATAGCAACCGGACCTGCCATTGCAGGGAATCGCCGTGGCTTCGTCTCGCGTGAGGGTTAGTAGCTCAGCCGGAAAGTTTTGCCATTCTGCTTGAACGCCTCTGCCGCCTGCGAGATCAGCTATTTTACGCCATGGCTGGGATAGAAGTGCTTTCATGGCTTGCCTTGTTAATTGCTGTATTCGCTTCTTCATGGTCCTTTTGCTCGTTCACGAAGCCGCGCTTGCGAAGCCATATTTCAATCAGGTGAGAATCTTCCTTACGGTCAAAATTGGCTACATTCGGTGTTCTGACCTTCACCGTTCGCGCACGTTTGGCATTTTCAAACTTCACGGCAAAGCTGGCTGATGCCAGTGTGCCGAACACTGGAAAGGTTTTGTTTCTGGCTTCAAAAGAGGCGAAAATATCATTCGAGCGCAGGGTTTGCTTATCATTAAACGGACCACGGAACTGCAATTGGATTTCCACCAACTTCACCTCTTCAAGGCCCGGCACATCAGCGCATGCAAGCGCATCGACCCCATTATCAATCAATGGCTGCAGCGTGTATTTTTCTGCACCCGGGAAATAATCGGCTTGACCAAAAAGATGCTGGCTGAATAAACCCAGATACATCATGCGTTCTTTTTTGGCCCCTGACTTATTGAATACGGCCAGCTCATTGTTAACCCGGTCGTAAATCAGCACATCGTGGAATTCAGGTCGGTAGAAAATGCTCTTGGATTTACCGGATTCCATCTTTCCTTCGCGCTTAAACGGCATGCCGTGGCGAATGAGGAAATAGGTTTTATTTTCATCCTCAGCATCGACCGGTAAAATACGGCAACCAGTGCCACGCTTGTTTTGCGTGAACCAGCGATCCATATCCTGCTCCAGCCCACGCACTACCTCAGGCTTGGGCAAATCAAATGTTTCCGGGGATTTTTTCTCCGACTGGAAATACATGAAGGACTTTGGCTTCATCACCATCACTTCGGCATGCGGGCGCTTTAACAGTTCCGGGTCATGTAGCCACAAGGCAAGCGCAAGGTCAGCAGTGGAAGGCTCTTCACCTACTTCAATGTTATTGGCCTCAGCCTGAGAATGCAGTTCTTCGTAATGCTCATTATCAGACATTTCCTGAATGAAAAACAGCGCTTCCACAAACTCGATATTCATCGATTCCGTAGGGTTCATTAGCACTTCGCAGAGTTTTTCGAAGTCCAGCTCATTATCTTCATTCAGGTCAAAGCTGAAGCCACGCTCTACGAGGTAGTCCTCATATGTTTTGAGAAACTGGATCAGGTTATCCTGCTGGATATTTTTCAGCACATCAGGCTGTGCAAATCTTCTAAGGTTGTATGTACTCATGCTGGAGGGCCTCCTGTTTTGTCATGACAGGGCTGGCCTTCGAGCATACATGCAAGACCTTCCCAATGATTTTTAATTCATCTCCCGCTCCTACGTGGATCGGTTGTAACCGGCTATTCTCAGGGCGCAGTTCAATACGATCCTCAGAAATAAACAGGCGTTTCACCGTGGCTTCATCGTCAATCATCGCCACGACAATGTCGTTATTTTCGGCAATCGGCTGCTGCCGGACTACGATGTAATCGCCCTCAAAAATATCCGCTTCAATCATGCTGTCGCCTTGCACCTCCAGTGCAAAGCAGTTCCCGCGCACGACATTCTGCGGCACCATCACATCGCCGGTTCTGTTTTCCGTTGCCAGAATGGGTGTACCGGCGGCCACTTTGCCAATAATCGGCACCGCTACCATGCGTGTGGATGTTGGCGTGATGCTTTTGATGATTTCGATGGAGCGGGCCTTGCGGGGAGCGCGGCGGATATAGCCTTTCTCCTCAAGGCGGCGTAGTGCCTCATGCACACTGGGCGGCTGGATGCATAAAGCGTCAGCGATTTCTTTGACCGTGGGCGACATCCCCATGGTCTGCTTCAGGCGTTCGGTTGCCTGCAGTAAATTCCGCTGCGCTTGCGTGAGCGTTTCCATCTAACCTCTTTGTTTTATCGTCAAATAAAACCCTAATATAAATTAGGTCCCGCATAATGCAACCCTAATGTTAATCGTTTGCAACCTGCAACCACGTCCGACAGATTGCAGGCCATTTCAGTAAGTAACCCCTTGAAAATGAATCAAGGAGTTACCCATGAACACCCTTCATCCTAGCCTGATGAAATCGGATGAGCGCCGCAGCGAAATCGCAGAGATTTTAGCGTCTGGCATGGTGCGGTTAAAACAAGCGCAAACCACTAAGAAACCTAGCAAAAAAGCTTCTAATTCACTGGACTTCAGGGTTTTTCCAAGCGTTCATGCCATGGACGAAAACCATAAAAACCAAGGAGAAACAGATGGATAAGATGGTCTTGGCGCGGGTTTCCAGCCTGCCCAAAATGAGCCTGCCGGAGATTAAAGACCTCTGGCAGGAGCTGTATCAGGAGCCTCCACCGCGCAGTACAAAACCCTTTCTGGTCAAAAAGCTCGCATATCGCCTGCAGGAGCTGGCCTATGGCATCAGCCCGGATATCGAGCACCGTATTGCACAAGCGGCGAAGGAGCATTTCAGCTCTGGTGGGGCATTACAAAAGAAGAAACTCAGCTACACCCGCCCGATGGTCGGCACACGGCTTATCCGGGAATATCGCGGTGTGGAATATCAGGTCTCAGTGTTGGAAGAAGGCTACGAATATCAAGGCTGCACTTATAGCAGCCTCTCCAAAATAGCGCGGCATATCACCGGTGCGGCATGGTCTGGCCCTGCCTTCTTTGGGCTAAAACAACCAAAAGGAGGTCGAAGTTGAGCGAGATAAAACGAAAAACCCGCTGCGCCATTTACACGCGCAAATCCACCGAGGAAGGCTTGGACATGGAGTTCAACAGCCTCGATGCTCAGCGTGAGGCATGTGAAGCCTACATCGCATCCCAGAAGCATGAGGGCTGGATGATGCTGGCCGATGCCTATGACGATGGCGGCTTCACCGGTGGCAATATGGACAGGCCAGCCCTCAAACGGCTGATTAGCGATATCAAAAACGGCCTGATTGATACGGTTGTCGTCTACAAGGTGGACCGGCTCTCACGCTCGCTGGCGGATTTTGCCAAACTGATTGAGCTGTTCGATGAACATAAAGTGTCTTTTGTGTCAGTGACGCAGCAATTTAACACCACCACCTCCATGGGGCGGCTGACGCTCAATATCCTGCTGTCCTTCGCACAGTTTGAGCGTGAGGTCATCGGTGAGCGCATACGCGATAAATTCGCGGCCTCCAAACGCAAAGGCATGTGGATGGGTGGCGTTACGCCCATGGGCTATGAGGTGCGCGACCGCCAGCTGCATATCAACAAGGAGGAAGCCAAGGCCGTAAAAGCCATTTTCGAGCATTTTGTCATGCTTCGCTCCGTCACGATGCTGGCGCGTGAGCTGCCTGCGATGGGAATTCTCAGCAAAAAACGTGTGGCCAAAAATGGCAGGGAGTTTGGCGGCACACCGCTGGATAAGGGTGCCATCTATAAAATCCTGAACAATCCGATTTACATCGGCAAGATTCGCCATAAGGAAAAAATCTACGATGGCAGACATGAGGCCATCATTTCCGATGACCTCTGGGAGCGAGCACACAACACGATGCAGCAAAGCCCCAGAGAGCGTGCGGTTTCCACCAAGCGCCGAACCAAGGCGGTGTTATGCGGCGTTTTGCGCTGCGGTGGGTGCAACAGCTCAATGACACCATGTCACACCAAAAAGAAAGGCGGCAAGCTCTACCGCTATTACGGCGCGGTGAATTACAAAAAAGGTGGTTGCCCGGATTGCCCCATCAAACAGGTGACGGCCAGCGAGATTGAAACGGTGGTACTGCACCAACTGCAATCCATCTTTGCCGCACCGGAAATGATTATCGAGACATGGAAGCAGGCATCCCGGCTGGATGAAACCATTACGGAAAGCGAAGTGCGAGCCGCGCTAATGGATGTCTTTCCCGTCTGGAATGAACTCTTCCCCAAGGAGCAGGAACGGTTGCTGCACCTCATGTTGGAGAAGGTCGTGCTCTATCCGGAATATGTGGATGTGCGCGTGCGTGCAGAGGGTCTCGACAGCCTAGTGCGTGAGTTAGACAGTCGAACAAAGCAAGTGGAAAAAGGGTATGCATACAACAGTTGTAGCGGTTCAGAATAATATCATCTCCATCAAGGTGCCGATAAAAATCAAGCGGTATGGTGGCAAAAAACTAATGGTCCTGCCCGAAGGCGCACAGGCGGCTGCTCCAATACGTAAACCCGATGAAACCATGGTCAAGGCGCTGGCTAAGGCTCATTTCTGGCAGGCGCAGATGGATAAAGGGCAGTTTTCCTCCATTGAGCAAATGGCCAAACGTAAGAATATCAACCCTTCTTACATTTCACGCATCCTGCGCCTCAATCTGCTGGCCCCGCAAATCAAACAGGCAATCTTGGACGGCACACAGCCTCGTGGCCTGAGCCTGCAAGATATGCAAACCCCATTCCCCGACCTATGGCATGAGCAGCTCACCCATTTTGGTTTTGATGCATAAACCGTAAACCATAACGTTACGCTTTATGGTTTGGAATTCATCTCGGTGAGTTTTCACTGAACC
Organism: Pseudochrobactrum albidum; assembly: GCF_051851455.1. Lineage (NCBI taxonomy): Bacteria > Pseudomonadati > Pseudomonadota > Alphaproteobacteria > Hyphomicrobiales > Brucellaceae > Pseudochrobactrum > Pseudochrobactrum albidum. The sequence goes on along the minus strand of NZ_JBPVTR010000019.1, from coordinate 114,512 downwards.
ACCACAAAGTTTTTTCAAAAAAATTTCATCACCGCAAAGCCCCGCATGTCGGGGCTTTTTTCGTTTTTGCGCCCTGAGTAACGCACCAATTTTCAGGGTCTCCGGTGAGTTTTCGCCAGTCCCAGTTGACCCGCCCCCGTGGCGGCTAACCGCAACTGGAGACGAAAACCATGAGCAAAAACAAGTACCAAGGAATTGACCCTTATGTAGTTAACCAAGTCCGATACCACGCACGCAGCCTGATGCGCCACCCGGCCATTCACGGCGTTGAGGTGGAAGATCTCGAGCAGGAGATAATGCTCGATTATCTCTCACGCAGTCAGGCGTTCGATCCTGAAAAGGCCAAGTGGTCAACCTTCATCGACCGCATCCTCAATCATAAATGCGCCAGCATTATCGAAGCCGCCAAAGCACAAAAGCGCGGTTCCGGCATCCGTGAGTTCTCACTGGATGCGTGGCTTGAGGATGAGGACGGCGAAAATGATGCGCTGCCTGATCCCACCACGGAAAACATGACGGTGCGCGATCTGCGTATCGACCTTGAAGATGCCATCCAGCACATGCCGCCGCATCTGGTCCTGCTGCTGGTCGATCTACGCACGCTCACCATGAGCGAAATCTCCCGCAAAACCCGAACACCACGCGCCACGCTCTACGGAACGCTGGCCGAATTGCGTGCCGATCTCGGGTCGCGGGGCATTGATGAGTACCTGCACTGACCGCCTCCGACAGTTCGTGAACCTTCTCGGTAAGTAACTCCTTGAAGGCACGAAAACATGCCGGGTTCTCGCGGAAATACAAGACCTCAGGGAAATACCGCGACCGCTTTGCTCTTTGGGCGGCGTCAGGACCCGGCAGCTAGAGCCGACACGACCAAAGAGCATTTCACAAATCATCGAAATCAAGGAGATCGATATGTTTAAACCTACCTTACAGAAGCTGTTGAAGGACAGCTATTATGGCAAAAATCTTCCCGCCTATATCCGTATCCCTGCATTGGGCGCGGTTGAGGAAGAAATCACCAAGCCCATTACCGAAGCAACGCTGGATGATCTGGAGTTTGCGGCGCAGGCGCTTGATAAAGAAAATGATGCCTTAACCAGCCGCTTATACGCCATTCGCAATCTTTACCGCGATGCTCGGAAGAAAGGTGCGCTGGGTGCGGAAAACATCGTTGATGCGCTTTCCCGCAAAGGAGGTGCTCAATGACACTTCCTATCATCTCAGCCGATGAACGCCTGAAAGAAACCAAGGGCATCAAAGGGTGCATCTTTGGTAAGAGCGGCATTGGCAAAACCTCACTGCTATGGACACTGCCTGCGGAAAAGACGCTGTTCTTTGACCTTGAAGCCGGTGATCTGGCGATTGAGGGCTGGCAAGGCGACACCATCCGTCCACGCACATGGCAGGATTGCCGGGATATTGCCGCCTATATTGGTGGCCCGAACCCGGCACTGCGCGATGAGCAGCCCTATAGTCAGGCGCATTATGACGCAGTTTGCCAGAAATACGGCGACCGCGCCGCGCTTGATAAATACGACACCATCTTCATCGACAGTATCACCGTAGCCGGTCGCCTTTGCTTCAATTGGTGCAAGGGTCAGCCGCAAGCGTTTAGCGAAAAAACCGGCAAACCGGACACTCGCGGCGCATACGGCCTGCATGGTCAGGAGATGATCGGATGGCTCACCCATCTGCAGCATACGCGGGGTAAGAACATCTGGTTCGTCGGCATCTTGGACGAAAAGATCGACGATTTTAATCGCCGCTTCTTCCAGCCGCAAATTGAAGGCAGCAAAACCGCGCTCGAGCTTCCCGGCATTGTTGATCAGGTCATCACCATGGCCGAGATGGTCACGCCGGAGGGCAAATCCTTCCGCGCCTTTATCTGCCACACCCTCAATGCTCAGGGCTACCCGGCGAAAGATCGCTCTGGCCGCCTTGATGAGATGGAGGAGCCGCATCTTGGTCGGCTTTGCCAGAAGATCTCCGGCACCGCCAAGCCCGCCGAACAGCGGCTCACTTATGCCGTCCCTGAACCCACCCAACAATCTGAAAATAACACGCGCTCAAGCAGCGAAGCGGTAGCGCAATCAAATAATGGAGGCCAAGCATGAGCTGGAACGATTTTAACACTGCTGATGATCAAACAGGTTTTGACCCAATCCCCAAAGGCACACTGGTAAAAGTGCGCATGTCCATCAAACCCGGTGGGCATGATAACGCCCAGCAAGGTTGGACTGGCGGCTGGGCCACACAGAATAACACCACTGGCTCGGTTTACCTGAACTGTGAATTTGTGGTGCTGGATGGCAAATATGCCCGCCGCAAAATCTGGAGCCTGATTGGCCTTCATAGCCCCAAAGGGCCAGACTGGGCCAATATCGGTCGTGCTTTCATCAAGGGCATTCTTAATTCCGCTCGCGGCATTTCCAATAAAGATAACTCACCTGCCGCGCAGAATGCCCGCCGCATCAATGGTCTGGGTGATCTGGATGGCATCGAGTTTTTGGCTCGGGTGGATATGGAAAAGGATCAGCATGGCAATGACAAAAACGCCATCAAGATCGCCATCACCCCTGACCACAAGGAATACGCCTCCTTAATGGGTGCTGTTGCGTCCACATCTTCTGCCTCGGCACAGCCACAGAGCAGCTCCGCTAACCTGCCTTCATGGGCGCAATAATCGGAGGCGCTCATGCTGCTTAGACCAAGACAGAAAGAGCTGGTGGGTAAAACGGTCGATGCGTTGATTGCTCATGGCAATACGCTGGCCGTCGCGCCCACCGGTGCGGGTAAAACAATCATGCTTTCGGCGGTGATCGGGCGCATGATGGGCAAGCATCTGCAAAACGCCTGCGTGCTTGCTCACCGTGATGAATTAACCGCACAGAACGAAGGTAAGTTCAAACGGGTCAATCCCGGCATTTCCACGAGTATTTTCAATGCCAATGAGAAAAGCTGGGATGGCGCAGTAACGTTTGCCATGGTGCAGACCTTATCCCGCGAAAGCAATCTGGTGCAGATGCCGGTGCTGGATGCGCTGGTGATTGATGAAGCGCATCACGCCCGGGCTGACAGCTACATGCGGGTGATTGACCACGCACGCAGCCTCAACCCCTCGCTCAAATTACTGGGCATGACCGCCACCCCCAACCGGGGTGACAAAAAAGGTCTGCGCCCGGTGTTCTCCAATGTGGCTGATCAGATAACGGTCAAGGAACTGATTGCTTCCGGCCATCTCGTGCCGCCGCGCACCTTTGTGATGGATGTCGGGGTTCGTGATGAGCTGAGCCGTGTTCGCAAAACCGCGCTTGATTATGACATGGGTGCGGTGGCCGACATCATGAACACGCGCCCCATCAATGATGCGGTCGTGCGCCATTGGCAGGAACAGGCTGGAGATCGGCAAACGGTCGTGTTCTGCTCCACTGTTGAGCATGCGAGTGATGTGATGGCCAGCTTTCAAAGCGCTGGTGTTACTACCGCCATGATCTGGGGTGACATGCGCGAGGCAGACCGGGTTGATACGCTGGCGGCTTACGGTCGCGGTAAGATTCAGGTCATAGTGAATGTCGCGGTGCTCACCGAAGGCTGGGATCACCCGCCAACCTCCTGCATCGTATTGCTGCGGCCCAGCTCTTACAAATCCACCATGATCCAGATGATCGGGCGAGGATTGCGTACTGTTGATCCGACAGAATTCCCCGGCATCGTCAAAAAAGACTGCGTTGTGCTGGATTTTGGCACTTCGACCATCATGCATGGCTCGCTGGAGCAGGAAGTGCAGCTGGATGACCAGTGTCAGGATGGCGATGCTCCTTACAAAGACTGTCCGGAATGTGCCGCAGAAGTTCCCATCGCGGTGAAAGAATGCCCGCTTTGCGGCTACATCTGGGAAAGCCAAGGCAGCCAGCAATCCGCGCCTACGGCTGATTTCCACATGACGGAAATCGATATTCTCAAGCGCTCCAGCTTCCTGTGGTGCGATCTGCGCGGTGACGATCATTATTTCATCGCGGCAGGGTTTGAGGCATGGGGCGGCGTCTTTTTCAAAGATGGCGAGTGGTATGCCGTGGGTGGCCGCAAGAATGAGCAGCCCAAGCTACTGGCAACCGGTGAGCGTGTAGTGTGTTTCGCCGCTGCCGATGACTGGCTCAACCTGTTTGAAACCGAAAGCGCCGCACATAAAACCCGCAGCTGGCTGCATCAGCCCGCTACAGAAAACCAACTGCGCTACCTGCCGCCTAAATACCGCAATGACTTCAGCCTGACCCGTTACAAGGCTTCGGCGCTGATGACGATGAAGTTCAACAATGCCGCCATCCAGCAGGCAATTGCATCCGGGAGGGTCGCCGCATGATTGACCCAACCGACTTTGAAAAATCCTGCATGGAAAAGGCATTGCGCCCGCTGGGTGAGATCGTTGCCGAGATAGGCCCGAACAAAGCCTTCGCTGATCTCAGCCGCGAACAGGCACTCACCCTCATTGAGGTGGTGGTTACGGCCTATATGGACGAGCTCTCCAAGGGCTCGGAGGAGATCCCGTTCTGATGCTGGATTTCAACCATAGACCCACATTCACTGAGCAGCTGAAGGAGAGGATTGACCATGCGCTGTGCGAGGCCAATGCCAAACAGCCTGCGCGGGATTATCTCGGTGCATCCCGGCTTGGCGTTAGCTGCAATCGCGCTTTGCAGTATGAATATCTGCATACACCGAAGGATGAGGATTTCTCAGGCCAAACGCTGCGCATCTTTGCTGCTGGTCATGTCTTTGAGGATTTAGCCATCCAATGGCTGCGTGCCGCCGGGTTTGAGTTATTCACCCATAAGCGCGACGGGCATCAGTTTGGCTTCTCGGTTGCCGGTGGTCGCATCCGTGGCCATGTCGACGGCATTATTAATAACGCGCCTGCAGAGCTGGGTCTGACATTCCCGATGCTGTGGGAGTGTAAATCGCTCAATGCCAAATCATGGAAAGATACGGTTAAGCGCGGTGTCGCTAAATCCAAACCGGTCTATGCCGCGCAGATCGCGATCTACCAAGCCTATATGGAAGGCTCGGTTCCGGGCATCTGCCAGAATCCTGCGCTGTTTACCGCCATCAATAAGGATACGGCAGAGCTGTATTTTGAGCTCATACCATTTGATGCCGCGCTGGCGCAAAAAGCCAGTGACCGCGCTGTGAATATTTTACGCGCTGCCGAGGCCGGGGAATTATTGCCACGCCATACGGCTGACCCTGAACATTTTGAGTGTCGCTTCTGCGCCTACCGCAACCGTTGCTGGGAGGGCGTATGACAAGCTGGACTGATTTTAACGATGCGCCTGCGCAAGGCTGGGAGTCTAAGCCGGAAACCATCCCCACCGATGAAGTGCGTCAAGCCTTATTGGATCGCCTCGATCAGGTGCTTGCCTATCTGCTGCCCGCTGGCCGTGTTAAGCGCGGCGTGTTTGAGGTGGGCGATATTCATGGAGTCAAGGGTGACAGCCTCAAGGTGGAGTTGAACAGCGGGAAAGCCGGTATGTGGCATGATTTTGCCACTGGTGAAGGTGGCGACATCTTCGAACTCTGGGCTGCCTGCAATGGCCTGAATACCAAATCGCAATTCCCGGAGGTGGTCAGCTCCGCGCAGGACTGGCTCGGCATGGCAAAAACTGCGCCGCAAACTGTGCGAACTTCTGCCAAACTACCAGCAGCGCCTGAGGATGAGCTCGGCCCGCACACGGCAAAATGGGATTATCTGGATGCCAATGGCAGGTTGCTCGCGTGCGTGTATCGCTATGACCCGCCGAGCGGTAAGGAGTTTCGTCCGTGGGATGTGATCGCCCGTAAATATAAAGCGCCGGAGCCACGCCCGCTCTATAACCAACCCGGATTAAAATTAACCAACCATGTGGTGCTGGTTGAGGGTGAAAAAGCTGCAGACGCGCTTATCGCCCAAGGCTTTGCCGCGACCACCGCTATGTTCGGCTCCAAGGCACCGCTTGAGAAAACCGACTGGTCGCCGTTGAAATCCAAGCATGTGCTGATCTGGCCTGATCATGATCAGGCTGGCCGTGATTACGCCGACAATCTGCGTTCCTTCTTACCACAGGCAGGCATTGCCTCACTGACCACGCTCACAATACCTGATGACAAACCGGAGGGCTGGGATGCCGCCGATGCGGTGGCAGAAGGTATGGATGTACGTGCCTTTATCAAGAAACAGCAAAACCAAACCGATCTCATCCAGCCAACGATCAGCGCCTACACGGTTGGTCATTTACTGGATGATACCAGCCCGATGCCCGAGGATTTGATCGCGCCGCGTGTGCTGACTCCCGGAGGCTTGCTGGTATTCGGCGGCGCTCCCAAGGTCGGCAAGAGTGATTTTCTCTTGGCGCTACTGGCTCACATGGCAGCGGGTGTATCGTTTCTTGGCATGACGCCACCGCGCCCGATGCGGATATTCTATCTGCAAGCGGAGATTGGCTACCATTACCTGCGCGAGCGTTTGCAGTCTTTGCGGTTTGACACAAATCTGCTGCCGCTGGTGCGCGAAAATCTGGTCATCACGCCCCAATGCAAAATGCTGCTCAATGCAGATGGTGTGACAGCTACGGCCAATACCATCGCTCAGCATTTCAGCGAGGCCATTGATATTATCGTGGTGGACCCACTGCGCAATGTGTTTGACGGTGGCGATAGCGATGCCGGTGAGAATGACAACGCTGCCATGCTGTTTTTCCTGCAGCAGCGGCTCGATGCTCTGCGTGATCGGGTGAATCCGGATGCGGGGCTTATCCTCGCCCACCATACCCGTAAGATTGAAAAGAAGAAGCTGGAGGAAGACCCGTTTCAGGCGCTCTCCGGTGCCAGCAGCCTGCGCGGATATTACACCACCGGGCTGATCATGTTCCAGCCGGACGAGCAGCAAAGCGTGCGTCAGATTATTTTTGAACTGCGCAACGGCCCCAAACTGCCAAGCAAACTGGTCGATAAGATTGATGATGCGTGGCGCGAACTGGAGCACCACTCCGAGCGTCTGGTCAATCAGGATTATGGTCAAAAGCTCGATGCCGAGCGGCGCAGAAAGCACGATGTGATCCTGCAGATCATCTACGAGCAGGCCCGCAAAGGCAATGTTTACACCATGAACCAGTTTTGTCAGGCGCTTGAAAATCACGCCGGACTGGGCGGTGAAACCTCCATTCGCAAACGCCTCGAGGTGCTCTCTACCAAGGGCTACATCAAGTTTTTCCGTGACGCGGAGGAATACGGCCTGCCCAAAGCCTCCCGCACCAAATACGGCTATATGTGTGTCGAGGGCATGCAGTTGGCTACCGGTGAGGATATAGTTGATCCGGAAACCGGCGAAGTCAGTTCCAAGCTACGGCAAGTCTATCCCAGCCATTATAAATGCAAGCTTTCTGCTGCGGCGCTACCGGTCGAGAATCCTCGGGTGTGGATATATGAGGAGGATCAGGCATGACCGAATTCCTCTTTTTCATCGCCCTTTATTACCCGATTGCCCGCGCAAAACTGCGCCAGTCCGTCACAAATCTGCGAACTGCGCAAAACTGGAAACAGGTCAAAACACCAGCAATAGCAACGCTTTGCGCGTTTTTTCCAGTCCGCACAAAAAATCTGCAAAACAAACTGCGCGGACTGCCAGAAAACCCAATGTTTTCAAAACTTTCAGAGCCTAATCCAGTTTCGGGTGAAACTCCCTCTCCCTACGGGAGAGTGTGTCCCTGCCGGGGACACATCTCCCCGGTCGAGGGTGATCCGCGCAGTCCGTTCCAACCATCAATCAATCCGGAGGTCACACATGAACAATCCTAATCCCATTATCCTGAGCCTCGATCTTGGCACCAAGACTGGCTGGGCGCTCTCGAATAAACATGGTCGCATCCTGAGCGGAACGGCGTATTTCCGTCCACGCCGATTTGAGGGTGGCGGCATGCGCTACCTTCGCTTTGAACGCTGGCTCAATGAAACCCGCAATATCGCTGGTGAGATTGAAGCGGTCTATTTCGAGGAAGTGCGTCGTCACCTCGGTGTCGATGCCGCGCACGCCTATGGCGGCTTCCTCGCATCACTCACTGCATGGTGTGAGGAATACCGCCTTCCTTACGAGGGCGTGCCGGTTGGCACGATCAAGAAATTCATCACCGGCAAAGGCAATGCGGGCAAGCAGGCTGTCATCCATGCAGTGAAATCGCTCGGCCATAACCCGGAAGATGACAACGAGGCCGATGCCATCGCGCTCCTTCATTACGCCATCCAGCAACACACTATCGGGAGGCCAGCATGAGCAACGCTACCAGACTATTACAACACGCGCTTACCATCGTGGAGGAACGTGGGCAGAGCTATGGCGATGCCGCCACATTATTCAACCAGATTGCGAAACGCTGGTCACTCACCTTGGGTGTGCAAGTCAGCGCCGAACAGGTGGTGCTGTGCATGCTGGATTTAAAACTGGCTCGCCTGAGCAATGATCCCACCCACACTGACAGCATGGTGGATGTCGCCGGTTATGCGGCGGTGCTTGCGGATGTCACCAAACAATCCGGAGGTGCGCATGGCAGATAAATGGACAGCAAAGGATGTGGCAGAGCATTTTGAGGAAGCGATTTATACGCTCAAGAAATTACCACCGGTGCGCGTGCAGGGTTATTTCAACCTTTGGCCGGACATGAAACACAGCCCCAATGAAATCATGCAGATGGAACCGATGCCGATGCGCCTTCGCGCCACACCGGATGCCATCACCCGGCTGGAGCAGACCTTTGACTGGATGCAATGGATTGAGGTGGAAGAACGCAAATTGATCTGGAAACGCGCCGCCAAAGTGCGCTGGAAAACCATTTGCTGGGAGCTGGGCTGTGACCGTTCCACCGCTTGGCGCAAATGGGTGATTGCCTGTACGAAAATCGCAGCGCGGTTAAATGGTTGAGGGATAGAGTAAAAAGTGTTGCAACACTTTAGTTCTCGACACTTGCAACATTTTTGAGCATAATCAACACCATAATCGCGAGAGGTGCGCACGCAGGCAGCCCCCCATATCGCGGTCGAGAGTTTCCCCATGGCATTCGATATTACCGTACAGCACGACCTCAAGAAATTGAGGCGCGGATTAAACGCGCTTGAAACCAAGGTTGCGCCACAGGCCACTATCCGCACGCTAAACCGTGTTGCTGAGAGCGCCAAGGTGGCCTCGAGCAGGCACATCGCCCCGCAGATGAACAGCAGACAGGCCGCTGTGAAGCGCCGCATTGAAACCCGCAAAGCCACGTTCAAACAGCTTTGGGCCACATTGGTGGCGCGTGATCGTGCGCTGCAGCTGATCGAGTTTGTGGTGGGCAGCAAGAAGCCCACTCAACAACCCGGTGGTAAGCGTGGGCTGGTGCGTGCCAAGGTCTATGGCAAGACACGCACGCTAACCGATGCCTTCATCGCGCCGCACAAACGTGGCTCGAGTAAGACCACCGTATATGTGCGTAAAAGTGGCAAACGTCTGCCGCTCAAGATGCTGTTTGGCCCGGGCATCATGCAGCTGTTCAGACAACGTGAGAACGATGCCATCATGCAGGCAAAGGTTCAGGAACGCTTTGAGCCTGAGTTTAGCCGCAATCTGGCCTTCTATCTGAATCGATACAAACAGCCCTGAACACCGCCGAATCACGCGGATTGAGCCACGGGTCCTCCCGGGGCGTCCCCTCACGGGTACGCCGAGGGCGCGGCTTTCCCCTAGGGCCAAAATGAAAAAATGCGTTTCGTTTCGCTGCGGCGAATATGAAAGCACCGGAAAACAAATACTTACAAACCCCAATAGCGAAATGAGATTATGAAAGTAGAACTGATCGACATCGGTCGGGTGATTCCCTATGCACGAAATCCGCGCCGCAACGAGCAAGCGATTGCCAAGGTAGCCGCCTCCATCAAGGAGTATGGCTTCCGACAGCCGATTGTGGTGGATGAAGAAATGGTCATCATCGCCGGTCACACCCGCTTACAAGCGGCGCAGCAACTTGGCTTGACGAAAGTGCCGGTACATACCGCGACCGGCTTAACCGCCACGCAGGTAAAAGCCTATCGCCTTGCAGATAATCGCACAGCGCAGGAAGCGGAATGGGATGATGAACTGCTCGGATTGGAACTGGGCGAGCTGGCCGAACAAGGCTTCGATCTTGATCTCACCGGGTTTGATGGTGATGAGCTGGAAAAACTGCTCGCTGAGATTGACGAAGGTGGTTTGACGGATGATGACGATGTGCCGGAGGCACCCGAAACCCCGGTTAGTAAGCCGGGCGATGTCTGGGTGCTGGGCAACCATCGTTTGATCTGCGGTGACAGTACCGATGCGGCTGTGCTTGATACGCTACTCGATGGTCAGCTGGTGGATATGGTGTTCACCGATCCACCCTACAATGTGAATTACGGCGATACAGCCAAGGATAAAATCCGCGCCAAAGGCGGTGCGAAGGCCGGTCGCAAGATTATGAATGATAATCTCGGTAACGAGTTTGAAGCATTCCTCACGGATGCCTGCGCCAACATGCTGCGCGTGACCAAAGGTGCGCTTTACATCTGCATGAGTTCCAGCGAGCTGGACACACTGCAAAGCGCGTTCCGCTCCTCTGGCGGCAAATGGTCGACCTTTATCATCTGGGCAAAAAACACCTTCACCCTTGGCCGCTCCGATTATCAGCGCCAGTATGAACCCATCCTCTATGGCTGGAAGGAAGGCAACGACCATTACTGGTGCGGTGCGCGTGACCAAGGCGATGTCTGGTTTTTCAATAAGCCGCAGAAGAATGATTTGCATCCCACCATGAAGCCGGTGGAGCTGGTGTGTCAGGCGGTCAAAAACTCCAGTAAGAGCAAGGATATTGTGCTCGATAGTTTCGGCGGTTCAGGCTCAACCCTGATTGCCTGCGAGAAGCTCGGGCGCTATGCGCGGCTGATTGAACTGGACCCGATTTATTGTGACGTCATCGTCAAACGCTGGGAAGAGTTCACCGGCAAAAGCGCAATGCTTGCCGGTGAAGAAAAGGATTTTGCAGCCGTAGCTGAGGAGCGTCAGTCTGCTGCCTGAGGCTCGATGATGCGATAGCTGCGGGTGCCATCCTCGGTAAAGCTGGGCTGGATATCCAACCCCTGCTTTTTACGCAGGTTGGAGAGATGGCCGCGCACTGAGTGCGGCTTCCACTCTGTGGCTTTAATCAGCTCTTGCAAGGTAGCTCCTTCCTCGCGTTTCAGCAGGTTGATGATAATCGCCTGCTTGGTTTCGCGCTTGGGTGCTTCAATCACCGCAGGTGCTTTGGGCTGAGACTTGGCTTTTGTTTTGGTTTTCTTGGTCATGGATAACTCCTTGGAGTGGTTAATGTTTTCCCCCTTAAGGACAATCCCATGAATGCTTGGAAACGGGTGCTTATCAAGTCAATTAGACAAGAAAATTCAATAATAAGAGAGCGTTAGATGACAACGTCCTATCCGGTTTCCACCATCGCCAAATTATTCGGCCTGACCGAGCGTCGTGTGCAGCAATTGGCGAAGGATGGCATCATCCCGAAACCGGAAAAGAACCAGTATGAGCTGGTCGGTAGCGTGCGTGCCTACATCAATTATTTGCAGCAACGCGCCTTCGGCAAAGGAGCTGCCCCGCGTGATACGCATCTGGAGCGTGCGCGGCTGATTAAGGCGCAAGCCGATATGGCCGAGATTGATCTGGCAGAAAAAACCGGTGCGCTGGTGACGGTGGATCGGCTGGAGGCTGACTGGATGGCTATGGTCAATGCCTGCCGTTCCAAGCTGCTCTCCATCCCCACGAAGGTTGCCTACCAGATTTCCAACCTCAAAGACCCGGAGGAAATCGAGAATTTTCTCAAACGCACCATCCATGAGGCATTAACCGAATTAGCCAGTTACGAGCATGATGAAAGCGAAGACCTACAGCCAGATGATCAGGACGGTGATATCGGCTTGGACGCCGCCACCGGAATTGACGGTGAGCCAGTGGGCCGATCAGCACAGGAGGCTTAGCCCGGAGGCAAGCAGTGAGCCTGGACGCTGGGTGACCGACCGCGCACCTTATCAGCGCGGTATGATGGATGCGGTGAATGAGCCGGGTGTGTCAGAGGTGGTCTATATGACTTCCTCGCAGATCGGCAAAACCGAGATTCTGAATAACATCCTCGGTTATTTCACGCATCAGGACCCGTCACCGATGCTGATGATTCAGCCCACGTTGGATATGGCCGAAACATGGAGCAAGGATCGCCTTGCGCCGATGATACGCGATACGGAAGTATTGACCGCGCTATTTAAGGACCCGAAATCCCGCGACAGCAATAACACGCTGCTGCATAAGAAATTCGCCGGTGGCCATATCACCATGGCGGGTGCTAACAGCCCGTCCTCACTGGCCAGTCGCCCGATACGGATTGTGCTGCTGGATGAGGAAGATCGCTATCCGTCCTCCGCAGGTGCGGAAGGCGATCCGGGTTCACTGGCGCAGAAACGCTCGACCACGTTCTGGAACCGGCTGTTGGTCACGGCCAGCACGCCCACCATCGAGGGCGAGAGCAAAATTGATGCGCGGTATCAACAAAGCGACATGCGCCGCTACTATGTGCCATGCCCGGATTGCGGCACCTATCAAACGCTCAGCTGGGCGCAGGTGAAATTCGACAAGGAACACCCCGAAAGCACGCGCTACGAGTGCGAGCATTGCAAGGTCAAGCTACAGGAAAGCGATAAAATATGGATGCTCTCTCACGGAGAATGGCGAGCCGAGGCACCGTTTAATGGTGTGGTCGGGTTTCATATCTCCGAGCTGTATAGCCCATGGGTTAAATGGTCAGACATGGTGGTCAGCTTTCTTAAAGCGAAGCGACTGCCGGAAACGCTCAAGGTTTGGGTTAATACCTCGCTGGGCGAGACATGGAAGGACAAGACGGAGGGTGTAGACCCGTCCGGCCTACTTAAACGCAAAGAAAACTGGGGACGCATCGCGCCCGAGGGCGTGATTGTGATTACCGCCGGTGTCGATGTGCAGGACGACCGGCTGGAAGCGGAAGTGATCGGTTGGGGCTTGGCACAGGAAAGCTGGTCGCTGCAATATCATGTGCTGCATGGTGACCCGGCGCAGAACAAGGTCTGGGAAGATCTGGACACTGTGCTGCACCAGACGATTCAGTCTGCAGATGGCCGCACCTTATCGGTGTCTGCCGCCTGTGTGGATTCCGGTGGGCATCAGACGCAGCGCGTTTATGAATATTGCAAAGCGCGTGAGCATGAGCGTGTGTTTGCCATCAAGGGTGCCAGCCAGATTGGCAAACCGCTGGTGAGCAAGTTCAGCAAAAACAACAAGCTACGCGTGAAGCTCTTCACCATTGGCACCGATACAGCCAAACAGATGCTTTATTCGCGGCTGAAAATCCATCAGCCCGGACCGGGATACTGCCACTTTCCGGCAGATTACCCGGAGGAGTATTTCAAGCAGCTCACCGCCGAGCGCATCCAGACCAAATTCGTCAACGGCCATCCCACCCGCGTATGGGTGATGCCCAAAGGCAGACGCAACGAGGCGCTGGACTGCCGGGTCTATGGCATGGCGGCATTGCACATTCTGAATCCGAACCTTGATGCGCTGGCACAAAGCCAAGAGCGCGAAAAGCTGACGCGGCAGGAAAAACAGAAAACCAAACAATCCCGCAGCTCCGAATGGATGGGCTACGAGGATTGGAATTTTAACTGAGGCAAGCATGGCACTGACATCAACACAGGCACAAACTGCGCTGGACGCATGGATTGCTGCTGATCTGGCTGTAGCCAAGGGCCAGAGCTATTCGATGAACGGACGCTCGCTGACCTTGGCCAATGCCAAGGAAATCCGCGAGCAGATTCAATATTGGGAACGCCGTGTCGCTGCCTTTGCTGCCGGTTCAACCGGAGGCGCGGCATTAGCGGATTTTAGCGATGCGTAATATTTTCGACAAAGCGATAGAGGCGCTCTCGCCGCAGGCTGCACTGCGGCGTGATACCGCCCGCAAGATACTGGCGGCGCAGCGTGCCTATGAGGCCGCGCAGCCCTCACGCCTGCGTAAAACCAAAACCGATCCCGGTTCCGGTGACGCCATTATTGAGCGTGCGGGTGAATCGCTGCGCCTGCAAGCGCGGCATCTGGATGAAAACCATGATCTGGCCGGTGGCGTGCTGGACTGTCTGGTGGCCAATGTGGTTGGACGCGGCATTACCGTTGAACCGCAGGTGAAACAGAAAAACGGTGAGCTGGCCAAGGAGATCAACGACCAGCTGGTGGAATTATGGGAAGAATGGATACGCTTCCCGGAAGTGACATGGGAATGTCACTGGAATCACATGCTACGCCTGCTGGCGCGGCACTGGTTCCGCGATGGTGAAGTGCTGGTTAAGCACATCCAAGGCACCTCGGCCAATATCGACCATGGCACACTGGTGCCATATTCGCTGGAGCTGATCGAAGCGGATTATCTGCCCTTTGATTACAATGATCAGAAGCGCAATATCATCCACGGCGTGGAAAAGAATGGCTGGGGTCGGCCCAAAGCCTACCATCTCTATAAAGACCATCCCGGTGACGCGCATGTATTGGCACTAAAACAGGATATAAAACGCTTCACGTCTGATAAAATCCTGCATCTCAAAATTACTAAGCGCATCAGCCAGACACGCGGCGTGTCCATCTTCGCCAGCGTGCTGACGCGCATGGAGGATATTAAGGATTACGAGGTGTCCGAACGCTTGGCCGCAAAGGTCGCTGCCAGCATTTGTGCCTATATCCGTAAAAGTCTCGACGGCCCGACCTCAGGGCTGCAGATGGATGATGCCGGCAACCGCTTGATGAAAATGCAGCCGGGCATGATTTTCGACAACCTGCTTCCTGGTGAGGAAGTCGGCATGATCGATAGCAATCGGCCCAATGCCATGCTGGAACAGTTCCGCAACAGCCAGTTACGTGCGGTTGCGGCGGGAACCAACACCAGCTTTTCAAGCATAGCCAAGGATTACAACGGCACTTACAGCGCCCAGCGGCAGGAATTGGTGGAGCAATCAGTGCATTACGCAGTGCTGCGCGAATATTTCATTGAACGCTGCGTGCGCCCGATCTGGGAGCGGTTCTTGGATATGGCCGTTTTATCAGGCCAATTAGATGCGCCGCAAAGCGCGATTAACCCGCGCACCCTCAAGAAAGCCGGGTTCCAAGGCCCAACCATGCCATGGATTGATCCACAGAAGGAAATTACTGCCGAGGAAAAAGCGGTGCAGTCCGGCTTCAAATCCCGGGCGCAGGTCATCCGTGAGCGTGGCGGCAATCCGCAAGATGTATTCGAGCAAATCAAGCAGGAGCGCGAGCAGGAAAACGAGGCCGGTATCAGTTTCACCACGTCCCAGCCTGCTAAGCCCGCTGCCGATAACCCATCACAGGAGAATGAAGATGAGCAAGACACAGGCGAAAAGCCAACAGGAAAAGATGCCGCAGGAGCTACTGACACGGCAGATTGACCTCAACCGAGACTCCATCATTGACCCGGAAAGCCGCCTCGTGCGGCTTTCTTTTTCTTCGGAAGAACCCGTCACGCGCCAGAGCTTTTTTAGCGAGCCATGGATTGAGGTGCTGGGTCACGGTAATGGCGAGGTCGATTTTGAGCGGCTGAATAACAGCGCACCGCTGCTTTACAACCATGACCGCTCCGAACGCGAGAACCGCATTGGCGTGGTTGAGCGTGCGTGGGTGGAAAAAGGCCGTGGCTACGCCGAAGTGCGTCTTTCCAAACGCGCTGAGGTGGAAGGCATCTGGCAGGATGTGCGCGATGGCATTCTGCGCAACGTGTCTGTGGCATACCGCATCAATGAGCGCAAGCTGCAGGAAGAAAACGAAAACACACCAGACCTCTATCGCGTGACCAGCTGGACACCGATGGAAATCTCTCTGGTCGATATTCCCGCCGACGCATCCGTTGGCATTGGCAGGAAACTGGAGGAGCGCATCCTCCCTTCACAACCTCAACTTAAGGAGAAACCTATGCCTGAGGCTACAAACGAGTTGCCCGAGCGTGCCGCGTCAGTGGAAATCATTGAGCCGCGCAAGGGTGAAATCACAAGAGGCGCGGAGTGCGTCAAGCACGACAGGGAAACCATAATGTCTGAAGGTGCCAAACGGGCGCTGGAATCCGAAAAACTGCGCCGGAGTGAAATCCGCGCACTCTTTATCAACTATGATGACCATACGGAGGTGCGCGATCAATGTCTGGATGATCCGGCCATTGATATCCATGAGGCTCGCAAATTGCTGTTAGAGGCAATCGGCAAGCAGGAGCAGCCAACCGCCGCCGGTCAGCGTATTGAAATGGGTGAAAGCGATGTCGAGAAATTTTCTCGCGCTGCCGGTGATGCCATTGCGTTCCGCGCAGGCATTGCTCCCAAAGACGCCAAACCCACCGACCTTTGCGGCTATACGTTGCTAGAAATGGCCCGCAAATCCTTAGAGCTGCGCGGTATTCGTACCGAGCGCATGGACAAACGCGAACTGGTAGGACGTGCCTTTACCCATAGCACCTCCGATTTCCCCAAAGTGCTGGAGAACAACGCCCGCAAGGCGATGCTCCGGGGCTATGAGGAAGCCGAGGAAGTGTTCCAGCGCTTTACCCGCTCCGGAAACCTGTCCGATTTCAAACAGCACACCCGCGTGGGCATGGGCGTGTTTGATACGCTGGATGAGGTCAAAGAAGGCGGTGAATACAAGCATGGAAGCCTTGGTGAACGGCATGAAACCATTCAGCTGGCCACTTACGGCAAGCTGTTTTCCATCACCCGTCAGGCGATCATCAATGATGATTTGACCGCCTTTACCGACATCCCTCGCAAGATGGGTCGTGCAGCGGCGCGTACCGTGGGTGATCTGGTATTCAATGTCATCACCAGCAACCCGACTATGTCGGATGGTACGGCGCTATTCCATGCTGATCACAACAACCTTGCCAGCTCAGGTGGTGCACCATCTGCTGCCACGGTGGGCGCTGGCCGGACAGCCATGCGTACCCAGAAAGATGGTGTGGCCACGCTGAATATCAGCCCGTCCTTCTTCCTTGTGCCTGCGGCATTGGAAGATACAGCGCGTGTGTTGATGGTGTCGGAAACTGACCCCAGCAAAACCAACAGCCGGATTCCTAATCCGGTGCGCGGTGCGGCTGAGATCATTGTCGATGCGCGGCTGGACGCGGATTCCACCACTGCGTGGTATCTGCTCGCCAATCCAAGCATCTTCGACACGATTGAAGTGGGCTATCTCGATGGTGTGGCGGCTCCATTCCTTGATCAGCAGGATGGCTGGTCGATTGACGGGGTCGAATACAAGGTACGCATCGATGCCGCAGCGGCTCCGCTGGAGTTCCGCACGCTTTACAAAAACCCCGGCGCTTAATCCATAACCTAACAGGAGAAAACCTATGGCTACCAACTATGTTCAGGAGGGCAAAGCCCTCAATTACACCCCTTCGGGCGCGGATGTGTCCTCCGGGGATTTTGTGCTGATCGGTACAATCGGCGCAGTTGCTAAAACCAACATTGCCGATGGCAAAACAGGCGCGGTGCATGTCAGCGGCGTGTTTAGCGTGCCGAAAGCCAGCGGTGCGGTCACCCAAGGCGCGAAGCTGTATTGGAACAGCACCAACAGCAATTTGACCACTACGGCATCGGGCAATACCATTGTCGGTGTGGCGGCAGAAGCGGCAGCATCCGGTGATGCCAATGTCAAACTGCTGCTTAATGTCGGGCTGTAATCATGGGCTTCATTGATGACATGGCCGATCACCACCTCTCTCTTCTGGACAGGCTGGATGGGCGCGAGATCACCTACACACCCAATGGCGGTGCGTCTCGCGTTCTTTCCGGCCTGTTTCAGGCATATTCCGAGCTAACTGGCGGCGAGAGCGTGGATGTAGTGATCAGCAGCCCGGTGCTGTCGGTGCGCACGCAGGATATTCCCGAGATCGCGGTGGGCGACCAGTTCACCATTGATGCCCAAGATTATGAAGTGGCCGTCATTCGCCCGGATGAGGAAGGCATTACCGAATTAACGCTGGAGAAGCTATGAGCCACGCACGCACACAGATACGTCAGGCAGTGATTGCGCTGCTCAAAGGCAACACCAGCGCGGGCAACAATGTGTTTGAGGCGCGTGTCTACCCCATCGATGACCCAAAACTGCCAGCCTTGCTGGTGTATACCAAGCTGGAAACACTAGGCGAACAATCCATGTCGCGCCCGCGCACCCAGCAGCGGGAGCTGCGCCTGAGCATTGAGGTCTATGTCAAAGCCCGAGGCAAAGTGGATGAGGATACCGATGCGCTGGCCTTGGAAATCGAGCAGCTGATCGCCGCCGATGTCACCTTGGGCGGTCTGGTCAAAGACATGGTGCTGGATACCACCGAAACCCAATTTTCAGACGATGGAGAGCGGCCTGTTGCCGTGGCGGTCATGAATTACGCCATTCTCTACACCGTCAAAGAACATCAGCCTCAAACGCTCGTCTGACGCTGCTGCATTTAATCAACCCATAACAGGAGAAACACTATGGCCACGCATGCCGGTAGCGAGGGTAAGGTCTTTATTGGATCGGACCAAGTCGCTGAAATTAAATCATGGTCGATGGAGATTACCTCCGACACCGTAGACGCATCCATCATTGGCACCTCATGGCGCAAAAACCAAGCCACCATTAAAGGATGGTCTGGCAGCTTTGACGGTTTCTGGGATGAAACGGATACTACCGGTCAAGGCGCACTTAGCGCAGGCGGCACCGTAACCCTAAATCTTTATCCTGAAGGCGATGACACCGATGCCACCTATTGGAGCGGCGATGCGATCATCACCTCCATTTCCTACAACGCCTCCTTTGATGGGTTGGTGGAAGCCTCGTTCAGCTTCACCGGCACCGGGGCGCTGACTGAATCAACCGTGGCTTAAGGAGGAGAATATGAGTGTTATTAATCGTGCTACTGCTCATTACGCGGCGCAGGAAAGGCTAATTATCTCGGTTCCTGAATGGGGTGATGAGGCTGGGCCACTTATGGTGCATGTGTTTCCGATGACCATGGCCGAGGTCAATCTGATGCAGAAGATTGCCAGCAAAAAAGCCAGCAATATCGAACAGGCAGCCAACATCATCGTGGTGAAAGCCAAAGATGAGAGCGGCAAGCGCATCTTCAGCGTCAATGACCGGGATAAACTGATGCAAGAGGCCGATTACCGTGTCGTCTCACGCATCGCTGAAAAGATCGAAAAACGGTTATTCGGTGATCTGGAAACCCATAAGGGAAACTCAGACGCGACCCGTTCCGACGCAACCAGTTAGCCCTGTCATGGCGGCTGTGTCGACCGCTGACTGAGATCGAAGCCATGGATACCCGCCAGTTCATGGAGTGGGTCGCATTTTTTGAACTTCAAACAGAACAAATGAGTAAAAACCATGGCAAGGTTCGCTGAGGCTAAATTTACGATACGTGCGATAAATAAGACGCAAAAAGCCTTCGCGCAGATCAATAATAACGTATCGAACATGGATCGCCGCTTCTCCAAGCTGGGGCGGGGATTGCAGCGCATTGGTGGGTTGATGGCCACTGCCTTTGTTGGCAGGCAATTGGTTGACACCATTACCAAGTTTGAAAAACTGGAAGCCAGCCTTCGTACCGTCACCGGTTCAGCGGATAAAGCAGCTGTGGCGTTTGGCTTTATTCAGGATTTTGCGGCTACCACGCCGTTCCAGCTGGAAGAAGTGACCGATGCCTTCATCAAACTGAAAGCGTTGGGACTGACACCATCCGAAGATGCACTGATCTCTTACGGCAACACTGCCAGTGCCATGGGCAAATCGCTCAATCAGATGATTGAGGCGGTAGCGGATGCCGCGACCGGTGAGTTTGAGCGCCTAAAAGAATTCGGTATCAAGGCCAAAAGCCAAGGCGATCAGGTGACCTTCACCTTCCAAGGGGTGAGCACCACCGTTGGCAAAAACGCCAAGGAAATCGAAGGCTACTTACAATCCATCGGCAATGTACAATTTGCCGGTGCGATGAAGGAGCAAGCAGGAACGCTCAATGTGGCTCTGTCCAACATGGGTGATGCCTTCTCCAAACTGGTGAAAGCAATTGGTGATGCTGGTTTGACGGATATTCTTATGGCGGTTGCCAATGCCATCAAATGGCTGGCCGAGAAAATTACCGCCGCCATTCCGCTGTTCAAGCTGGGATTTAAGGCGATTGTCGCGGAGGTGATCAAGTTCGGCAATCTGTTCATCGCCGTATTCAAGGGCGTTGGGCGGGCACTTCATGCCTTCGGTGAAACCATTTCCGCTCGTTTTGAGGCACTTGGTAAGGACCTTGCCGCCTTCATTGAAAATCCGCTGGGTGGCGTATCGTTTGATAATACCCGCGCAGCACTGGAAACCGGTCTGCTTGATGCCATGGGCAGCGCGTTTGATCAGGCGCTCACCGAGGCTCGGGAGTTTAACGCCGCCATTGATACGGAAATTCAGGGTGCTGCGCTTAAAATGGCCGAGGCGCGTCAGGCAAAGAACGCCTCGCTGGCCAGCCTGTTTGAAGAAACGCAGACACCAGAAAAGACCGAGGAAACCAGTAAGGCCACTGAGAAATTCACCAAGTTACAGCGTGAGGCGCAGCGCATCATTGAATCCACGCGCACGCCGCTGGAACGCTACAATAAGGAAATGGAGCTGCTCAATAAGCTGCTCAAAGAAGGCCATATCAATCAGGAAACCTTCGGTCGCGCCATGGAACAGGCGCAGGAACGCCTGCAGAAATCCTCTGAAAAAGTGGGCGATGTGATCGAGGGTGAGTTTGCCGATCTGGGCAAAACCATGGAAGGCAGCATTGCCGATTCGCTGGATGCCATTAATGGCCGGTTTGATAGCTTTGGCGATTTTGCCAAGGGGTTTCTGTCTGATCTGAACCGCTCGCTGCTGCAATTTGCGCTCAAAGACCTCGGCATCACCGGCAAGGGAGGCGTGATTGATGGGCTGTTTAGCTCCATCGGCGGTCTGTTCAAAGGTGGCGGCGGCTCAGGCGGTGGGTTTGGCAGCATCCTTTCCAGCGTGGGCAGTATGTTTGGCGGTTTCTTTGCCGATGGCGGCACACTGAAAGCCGGTCAGTTTGGCGTGGTTGGTGAGCGCGGGCCTGAGTTGGCCTTTGCTGGCAATTCCCCGATGAACATTATGCCAAATGGCATGGGCGCGGCACCGGTCAATGTCACCATGAATATTCAAACCCCTGATGCGCGTGGGTTCCGGCAAAGCCAAGGACAGATCGCCGCTGATATGGCGCGTTCGATTGAGCGTGCGAGGAGAAATCTATGAGTTTTGTTGAAGTCCAGTTCCCCACCGATATCAGCTACGGCGCAAGCGGTGGGCCGATTTTCATGACGGATGTGGTGGCTACCGTATCCGGTCATGAGCAGCGTAACAGCAAATGGAGCCAGTCCCGCGCTAAATATAATGTCGCATCCGGCATTAAAACCGAGGCGCAGTGGCAGGCATTGATTGCTTTTTTCCGCGCCCGCAGGGGTATGGCGATTGGCTTCCGATTTAAAGACTGGAGCGATTACAAGGCTGAGAACCAGCCGCTTAAATCGCTGGGCGGCAATGAGTATCAGCTGGTGAAGCAATATGTCAGCGGTGCGGCGGTCTATGAACGTGACATCACAAAGCCGGTGACCGGCACCGTTAAACTCTATGAGGACAGCATTCTGCAGGCCAGCGGGTGGAGTATCGACACCGCCACGGGGATTATTACCACTAGCCTTTCCGGTACGCTCACGGCAGATTTTGAATTTGATGTGCCGGTGCGCTTTGATACGGACGAGATGTCTATCTCCATGGATAGTTTCGATGCGGGCAATTGGGGCAGCATCCCGCTGATCGAGGTGCGCGTATGAGAGTCATCTCCCCACAATTAGAAGCGCATTTTGCCAGCGGCATGACCACGCTTGCTACCTGCTGGCTGATCACGCGCAGTGATAGCACCGAACTTGGCTTTACCGATCACGATCAAAACCTGACCATCGATAGCGTCGATTATGACTCCATCGCCGGGTTTACGCCCACCACAGTGGAGAGCAAATCGAACATGAGTGTGGATAATCTGGATGTGGAAGGCCAGATATTCCCCTCCAAGATCACCGAGGAAGATCTGCTGGCGGGTCTATATGACTATGCCGAGATTGAAATCTTCGTGGTCAATTATGCTGATCTCACCCAAGGCAAGCTGGTGGTCAAACGTGGTCGCTTAGGCGAAGTGACGCTCAGCAGCCAGATGTTTCAGGCCGAGGTTCGCGGATTAACGCAGCATCTTTCGCAGACCATTGGCGAGGTATTCTCTCCATCCTGCCGCGCTATCCTTGGTGATAGCCGCTGCAAAGTGGCGCTTGCCAGTTTTACCGTGTCGGCCACGGTGACTGAAGTCACCAACAACCAGACGTTCAAAGCCTCTACGCTTGCGCAGGCCGCAGGCTGGTTCACAGGCGGCGAAGTAGAATGGACCGGCGGCAATAATGACGGTCGGCGCATGGAGGTGAAGGAATTTGCCTCCACACAGGTGGTATTGGCGCTGCCGATGGGTAAGTCGATTCAGGTGGGCGACACGTTCGACATTATCGCCGGGTGCGATAAGACCCGCGAAACCTGCCAGAGCAAATTTGCAAACATACTCAATTTTCGTGGTGAGCCGGATGTGCCGGGAACAGACAAACTGCTCACCACGGCAGGAACTATGGATAAGACCAATAGAAATGGCTGAAATTAAACCCGAACAGATTGTCACGCAGGCACGCACATGGCTTGGCACAAAATACCATCACCAAGGGCGGCTCAAGAAGTCAAAACGTGGCCCGGGTGGCGTGGATTGCATCGGGCTGATTATTGGCCTGATTGATGAGCTGGGCATTCAGGATGGCAACGGCCATTCGCTGGTTGCCGCAGATGAGTTCAATTACTCCATGTATCCTGAGCGCGGGCGGCTGGTGGAAAGCATCTCTAAGCATTTACGTGAGGTGCCATTAGATCAGCGATGCATGGGTGATGTGCTGCTGTTTCGTACCTTCCGCGATCCGCAGCATGTCGGCTTGCTGACGGAATATCCCAGCGGCGGTGCGGGGTTAATCCATTGCAACTCCAGCGCCGGTCAGGTGGTGGAGCAACCGCTTTCCGAGACATGGCTGCGCATGCTGACCCATGTGTATCGCTTTAAAAAGAAACAACTAAAATCGTTAAAACCTCATGGCTGATATTGTTCTTCCTGTAGTCGGCGGTACCGTAGGCTTTGTGCTGGGTGGCCCCAGCGGCGCTATTTTGGGTGCCAATCTGGGCGGCATGGCAGCGGGCGCGTTCTTCCCAAAAACGCAGCGCGTACAGCTGCCAACACAGGAAGGCCCGCGCCTCGGTGATCTGCGTGCGCAGACATCAACCTACGGGAATATGATCCCGAAGGTCTATGGCACCATGCGGCTGGCAGGCAATGTCATCTGGTCCACTGATATCAAGGAAGTAAAAACCGAGAAAACTAGCACCCAGACCAGCTCTGGCGGCGGTAAAGGCGGCGGTGGCGGTAAAACCACGACCAGCCAGACCACGGTTACATATGAGTATTTCGTTACGCTAGCCATTGCCATCTGCGAAGGCCCGATTGACGAGGTCATCCGCGTATGGGCCGATAGCAAAGTGCTAACGGAAGATGTGCTCTCCAGCGCTCAGGGTAAATATAACGTGCATCTGGGCGATGAAGATCAGGCCGTGGATGATATCATGGCCAAATACCTCACCGCAGGCACGATCCCCGCGTATCGCGGCATGGCTTATGTGGTGATTGAGGATTTTCCGCTGGCAGAATATGGCAACCGGATTCCCAATTTTACCTTCGAGGTGCGCCGGTCGGTTAAATTCACGCCGAGCGTTGAGGATAAAATCAAAGATATCGTCATCATTCCCGGCGCGGGTGAGATGGTCTACGGCACCAATGTGCAGACCAAGCAGGATGGATATTTCGACTTTGGCGGCGCGTTTACGCCCTCTGGCAGCAAACAATACATCAACATGCATAATTACGATGGCAAGGCCGATGTGCTGGTTGCCGTTGATCAACTGCTCAAAGTGCTGCCCAATCTGGAATGGGTGGCCGTGGTGGTCACTTGGTTTGCTACCAGCACCGATGCGGGAGCATGCGAAATCATCCCGAAGATTGAGTTTCAAGGCACCACGCAGGTGTTGCCACAGGACTGGGCGGTTGCCGGATACACCCGCAGCACCGCGCAAAAGGTACTGTTCTTTGATGAGGATACACCGACCTATGGCGGCACGCCGTCCGATCACACAGTGGTGCAGATTGTCGATGAGCTAAAAGCGCGTGGCCTGAATGTCATGCTATATCCGATGCCGTTCGTTGACACCATCACGCCGGTGCCGAAACCGTGGCGTGGTCGTATCGAACCTGCCAATGCCACCGATGCGGCTAGCTGGTTCACCAAAACCAATGGCTATAACGCCTTCATCACCCATTACGCCAATCTGGTGAAAAACAAGGTGGATGCGTTTGTGATCGGCTCCGAGCTAATTGGCATGACTGGTTTTACGGATTCACCCGGGAGCTACCCGGCAGTGTCGCAGTTGGTCAGCCTTGCTGCCGCCGTCAAAGGCATCATGGGTGGCAGTACGCAGATCACCTATGCCGCTGACTGGAGCGAGTATCACAGCACCGATGGCTGGTTTAACCTCGACCCGCTCTGGGCCAGCGCCAACATCGATTTTGTGGGGATTGATAGCTATTTCCCGCTCACGCCCGATCTGCCGCAGATTCAGATCGATGAGGACAAGATCAAAGAATACTGGGAGAAAGGCGAAGGCTGGGATTATTACTGGAACGACGACCGTACTGTCCAGAATAGCTATGGTGGCGACCCCACCTATGCGTGGAAGAACCTTGAGCATTGGTGGAACAGCACCCATACCAATCCGGATAGCAGCGGCACCAGTTGGACCGCTAAAATGAAACCGGTCTGGTTTACGGAGTTTGGCTTTCCATCCGTTGATGGCGCAGCTAATCAGCCCAATGTGTTTTACGACCCGACCAGCTCAGAAAGCTATTATCCTCGCGGCTCTAAAGGCCGGGTGGATTTTCAGGCGCAGCGTGAGGCACTCAATGCCACGCTGGATTATCTGGAGGAACGCAGCCAAGAAGCAGGTAATGCCAATCTGGTGCCGCGCCGCTTCCTCTGGACATGGGATGCGCGGCCATTTTCCTTCTGGCCTGATCTGGAAGGCGTCTGGCAGGATTCCATCCTCTGGGCGACCGGTCACTGGGTGCAGGGCAAGCTGGGCAACTCGACCCTCGGTGCCATCGTGGGCGAATTGCTACAAGCAGCCGGTCTGACTGCCAGTGATTATGATGTGTCACGCCTGACCGATACGGTGGAAGGGTTTATTCTCGACCGCCCGATCACGGTGCGTAACGCCTTGGAGTTTCTCACTTCAGCGTTCTTTTTCGACATTGTCGAGAGTGACGGCATCCTTAAATGCGTGCCGCGAGGCGGTGAATCCGTCAAATCGGTGCCGGAGGATGATCTCATCCCAAGCGCCAAGAAAGGCGTGCAGGATGTGCTGGAAATCAATTACGCGCAGGAGCTGGAACTGCCGCAGCGCGTGAACGTCACCTATATCGACCGGCCCTTCAATTATGACCCGGTCACGCAGGTGTCGCAGCGTCAGGTCGTGCGTGCGGTTGATCAGGTGACCATCAATCTGCCCATCGTGATGGGAGCCACACAAGCCAAGCAAATTGCCGATATCACGCTCTATGGCACATGGAAGGAGCGCACCAGTTTCACGCTGACGCTCCCTCCGAAATATGTGCGCATTGAGCCGACCGATATCATCACGGTCACCGTAAAAAATGTGCCGCATGAAATGCGGGTGCTGAAAACGGACATGGAAGCAAATGGTGTCATGAAAATCAGCGCGGTAGCTGAGGATATCAGCTCCTACGATTTTTACACGCCGCCCGGTGAAACCAGCAGCAATCTTCAGCCGCCGGTTTTGGTGCCGGAAACATTGGTGCAGTTTGTTGATGCGCCGCCACTGCCTACCGATACGGTTCCCAATCAAGGTTTGCTGCGCATTGGCGTAGCCGCTGATGGTCAGAACTGGAACGGGGCTGCGATCTACCGTTCTGACGATGGTGGCGAGGCCGGAGGCAACACCTTCCAAGTGCTGGCGGGGTTGGATGGTGCTGCCACCTTTGGCGTGATCATCACCAATCTGCCGGAAGGCCCATTTGAGACATGGGATCGGGTGAATGGGGTGGAGGTCATCCTGACTTCCGGTTCCTTGGCTTCGGTCAGTGAATTGGCAGTGCTGAACGGTGCAAATGCCGCACTGATTGGCAATGAACTCATCCAGTTTGAGAATGCGCAGCTCATTGGTGAGAACACCTACAAGCTCACCAAGCTATTGCGTGGTCGTCAGGGAACCGAATGGGCAATTGGCACTCATGCGGCGGGTGAGCGTTTTATGGCACTTACCCCGGCGCTCTATACCACGGCTATTGCCAACAACCTGATCGGGCGGCAGTTGTTCTATAAAGCTGTTAGCGTGGGCAATTCACTGGGCAATACTGATGAAGTGGCCTTCACCTACACGGGGCGCAACCTGAAACCCTTCGCTCCGGTGCATGTGAAAGGTGAGCGGAATGGCTCCGGTGATCTTACCATCAGTTGGATACGCCGCTCTCGCGTGGATGCAGAATGGCGTGACGGCGTGGGTATTCCGCTGGGCGAGGAAAGCGAAGCCTACGAGATGGATATTCTGGATGGCAGCACTGTGGTGCGCACCATTGAGGTAACCAGCCCGACCGCCAGCTATAGCGTAGCCGATCAAACAACTGATTTTGGCAGCGCTCAGAGCAGTGTGGACGTCAAAATCTATCAGCTCTCTGCCGTCATAGGTCGGGGCTACGCCGCCAGCGCGACCGTTTAATCAATCAACATTGGAGCATGTTATGTCCTCAACCGGAAGGTTGGGCTTGCCGTATATTGTCACGAGCCAAGCCCAGAAAGAAGTCACGCATAATGACGGGCTGAACCGTCTGGATGCGTTCGTCACGCCCATTGTGGCCGATATTGCGGATGCGCCTCCGGGCAGCCCTGCGGTGGGTGATCTCTATATCGTCGGCACTAGCCCCAGCGGGGATTTCAGTAGTCATGCAAATGAGCTGGCGCAATATCTCACCGGCGGCTGGGTGTTCTACACGCCATTCAAATGGATGGATGCGGTGGTGGAGTCACTGGAAACCCGCATGGCCTATGATGGCTCCGGCTGGGTTCCCTTCGGCCTGATTATGAAGGATAGCGGCGAATATCTACGCGTGCAGAGCTGGCAGGAGGATGTCGATCTCAGTATTGGCAGCAGCACGACCACCAATATTCCCGACCGCTCCAGCGTGATTGCCGTCAACACGCGGGTCATCACCGCGATCACCGGCACCGTGACCACCTTCGGTGTGGGCGTGTCCGGCGACACCTCCCGCTACGGCAACGGCATCGGCAAGGGCGCGGATTCCACCAATATCGGCATGAGCTACCACCCGGTGACCTATTACAGCGACACGCCGCTGATACTTACGCCAGACAGCGGTGCATTCAGCACCGGCGTGGTGCGCCTGAATGTTCAGTATCTCAAACCCCACGGCCCATGGAATTGGTGAGGTGGTCATGGACGAAGAACTTAAGAAAACCATCCGCACCGCTGTGCGGGAGGGTATCGAGGATGCGCTGACCAAATACGGCGTGGACACCAATGATCCCAACGGCATGCAGGCCGACATGGTCTATCTGCGCAAAGCCCGAACCGGCTCTGACGAGGTCGTTAAGTGGATCAAACGTTCAGCCATCACCGCCGCGCTCACCGGAGCGCTGGTGGCGCTGTGGCAGGGCATAAAAACTATCATGCAGGGAGGCTGATATGATCACATTAATTGGAGCATTGCTGGGATTTATCAGCTCAGCATTTCCTGATCTGCTGAAAATATGGCGAGATGCGGCTGACCGGAAGCACGAGTTGGCGATCCTGCAAATGCAGATGGAACAACAACGCCAAGGCCACACGAACCGCCTCGAAGAAATTAACGTGCAGGCTGATATCGCGGAAAGCCGAGCACTCTACAAAACCTATCACACCGGCATCAAATGGGTGGATGCATTGAACGGCACTGTGCGCCCTGTCATCGCCTACAGCTTTTTCATTCTTTATGCCGTCGTGAAGATGATGCAGTTTTCTGCCGATCTGCCTTGGCTGCTCTGGACAGCAGAAGATCAGACGATCTTTGCAGGCATTATCTCCTTCTATTTTGGCCAACGCGCCATGAGCAAATTGAGGACTGGAAGATAGTTCGATTATTCCTTCTTATTCAGTTGATTAACCTGCCTGAAGAAGCATTCATGAACTAACAAAATAATGTAAAACAAGGAGATACGCATGAGTAAATTATTTTACAAAGCAATGATTGAGGACATTCAAAACGATAAATGCACCGATGCAGAGTTGGAAGCGTTAGTAAGCGCATTTGAATATAGTATTAAGAGAATGGCCAACACATTGGCTCGCAAGGCTTGGTATGAACTGAAAGATTACGCTACATCCAAGCAGCATGGCATTGAGGGATTTACTCTAGTGATTGAGCGCAAGAAAATACTCGGGCAAGAACAATGGTATGGTATTTTTGAATCCGGCAGCAAGAACCTTAAAGTGATTGCTACTTTGGAAAAGGATTAATCCTGATCAGCTACCATGTCCCAATCGGATTGGCGTATTTCGCCGGTTTGGTAAAATTGACGTATCAGCTTGATGTATTCCAGAAAATCTTTGTTTTCTTCGGTCAGCCTATTTGCTGTTTTCCAGTCTATCTCACTGCGTTCCTTAGCAGGTATCATAATCTGACTTTCTGAAGGGTTCTCAGCATCAAGCCGGATAAAGCCAATACCATGCAAACTTGCGAGCATACGAAGTTCTTTTAAGGTATCAGCACCCTCTATCTCGCTGGCCACCAAATATCCAAAATTTGCCCAAGAAGAATTGCTAACGGCTTGAAAAAACACTTCGCGCACGTTTGAACGATTGATTAAAATTTTCACCTCAAACGACCAGAGTTTAGTTTTCTTATCTGCATATTGCTGAACACAGTCTTTGATTTCACGGTGCCAGTCCGCGCTGAGATCTTCCATGCCAACAAGATCAGGATAAAGCCATTTGTTACCGCCAGCGCCACGAGAGTTACGGGAACGCTTTTCGTCAATACGCTTGCTGTATAGCTCAAGTTCGGACCATAGAAACTCAGATAATACCGCATATAGATCATGCTCTTTCAAAATAGAGCCATTTACCTTTGTAGCTGGTGAAGCCTCATTGCTCTCTGCGTGATCAATTTCAGCGCTGTCAGTAGATTTTGTGAAGTAATATTTCCGAGGTCGGCCCTCTGTGGTTTTAACCTCGGGATATCGTTTCTGAATACGCGGACGCTGGGAGCCAATTTCAGCAACTAGTTGCTGTAGGAGCGCAGTTTCATTGTCCAGAGGATTGACTGTTGCGGTCGAGCGCTTTTGCTTTTGGCGACATTCGTCTGGATAGGTTTCAAATATCCAGTTGGCGATTTCCCGAGCAGTAAATTTCTGCTCCGGGTTCTGCTGTAAAAATTCAGCGACAGTATTTGCCAAGCTTAGCGCCATGTTTTCTCTCTGGTTTTCGTACCAGCTCACAATATCAGCCACGATTGAAATTACAAGAAAAAAGGCGAAGTATGAGGAACATAACACAAAATGGAGTGGATTTAATTAAGCGGTTTGAAGGCTTCGAGCCAGAAATCTATCTTGATGCCGCCGGACTGCCGACCATTGGCTACGGCCATTTGCTGCGCCCGGGCGAGGCAGAAATGTTCACAGGCGGCATTTCCGAAGCTGCCGGTGAGGCATTGCTGATCAAAGACGTTGGCATCGCAGAGCGAGCCGTCTTGCGCCTGATCAAAGTGTCGCTCACAGACGGCCAGTTTGATGCGCTGGTGTCCTTCACCTTCAATCTTGGTTCCGGCGCTCTGCAACGATCAACCCTGCGCCGCAAGGTCAACCGTGAGGAGCACGAAGAAGTTCCAGCCGAGTTCATGCGCTGGGTCTGGGCCGGTGGCCGAAAGCTGCGGGGGCTGGTCAGGCGGCGAGCGGCTGAATCTGTATTATATCAAACTAACTCTGGCTGAACCATGTACTCACTCATCAATCCATCAAAGCTCCTATTTGAAGTGATGGCATTGTGTGGAATAAGGGCATAATGCCATGGCTTACCACCATTCTCTTGAGCATGTTGAGTAGCATACTGGCACCAACGTACAGCCGCTTTCTGTTTAGCTAGAACCGTGTCGCTCTTCATTTCTGAAGCCATCTTTGGCTCACACAGATATTTAGCATCAGCAGTTTCAACCACGAAATCCGGTTCGTATGAAACACCGTTCTTATATTCAATTTGGAAGAAACCCGGGGCTGGCTTCATCCAACGCGTGACTTTTTTATCATCTTCTAAAATTTGAGCAAAACGCAGTTCGCCATCTACTGAATCAAATTTCTGCAGTGGATAGCAACATTTTTTAAAGCCGCCAAAAACAATCTTCTTAACCTCGCTTTTCACTTCTGGAATTGATCTGAAATCTCGAGGCGTGGCACCTTCCTGAATAGTGCAATTAAATGGCTTCAATATTGTGAATCCACGGCTAACGCTTACCTGATAATCTGTCGGAGTTTCCCAGTAGTGTTGCATAAGTTGCGCGACGATAAAGTCCGTTATTTTGCCCTGATTATGGATCAGAACGTTCTCGACATCACTTTCTGCGGAAAGGTACGACTTAAAGCGACTAACAATCTGTCCTGCGAGTTTATACAGTAGTTCAGCATGCTCATCATAGTCGACTAGGTCATGATCAATAAGGCCACGAATGACATAATTTTCAAGGCTCTGCTCTCTATCATAACCACCGTCCCAAGACAGCAAGCTGCTTTTGCTAGTACGAAGCTGCCGGATCAATATTTCTTGGCTGACAGGCTGAAAGTTCAATCGTTCTAAACCATCAAGATCAAAATCATGGAAGCCATAAGTTACATCACGCGACGGTATTAAAACGATGTTTGGAATATCAATGGTCAGCTCTGCAAGGTTCTTTGTAACAGTTTCAACCACCTCTTTCACAACAGCGCTGGCAGTATCTGGCTCTAAGGCTAAGGAGCCTTGATCCGGCTTTATGATTTCTGAAACCTCTTTTATGATTTGCGCTTGAATATCAGGAGAGGATAACTCTCGTGAGCTTTTCAAACGCTCATAGCGTTTAGCCACCTCCATCGTTACTTCAGCCACGCGTTGGTGTTGCGGCGTCTTGATAATGGTTTGTGTTGATGTTTCAGACTGATGTTTATAATCGCTTCCAGACACAGAAGAACCAGTCAATGCCATTGAAGCCAAAGATGGAACGGCTATAGCTTGTGGCTTTTCAAATGGCACATCACCGCCGTTGCCAATCTCAATTTTCTTCTTAATGATGGAATTCGGATCGTTGGCGCGATCCACAATATCTTGGAACCTGTCATGGGCAATGATTGTGAGACGATCAACCGCTTCAACACCTGTTCTACGACCGTATGGGAGCCGCAAACCACGACCGATAGTCTGTTCCGTGAGGATTTCTGATGCAGACGCACGAAGAGGAACGATGGTGTAAAGGTTGGTAACGTCCCAGCCTTCTTTCAGCTTATTAACGTGTATAACGATTTCAGTAGGTTCGTTCGGGTCTTCAACGGAAATCAGGCGCTGGATATTTTCATCTTCTTCTGCACCGGACTGCTTCGAGTGAACCTCAGCAACCTTACCTTTGTAACGCCCTTCAAAAAATGCATCTGATTCCAGCAATTCGCGCAGCTGTCGTGCATGCTCGGTATCTTGCGCAACCACCAACATAAACGGCTTAACAATCTTTTTGTCATACTGACGCGCATAGACATCAAGCTCCACCTTCACATGCTCATGGTGATGGATACCATCTTCCAGCTTAATGCGCTCAAGTTGTTCAGGCGTATAGTTTTCAGGCTTAAAGTCTTTACGCGTAGCCACCGCTGGGTCTTTCACATACCCATCTTCCATAGCCTCTGATAGTGAATAGGCATAAATCGTATTCTTGAAATCAACTGGGGTTGATCCCGTGGTTTTCGGGGTGGCAGTCAGTTCAATCCCCAGCACAGGTTTAAGCTCATTAATAGCGGTTGCACCTGCCGTTGCGCGGTAGCGGTGCGCTTCATCCATTAGCATGACCAAGTCCGGCAGGTTGGAAAGATACTCAAAATAGCTCTCCCCAATAGTCTCTTGCAGGCGTTTAATACGCGGCGTGCTTGATTTTGCGGCGCCTTTTTTGTTCTCGGTCGCATTAATTTTCGAGATATTGAAGATATTGATAAACGGCGTATCGCTATCTTCGAACAATCGCCCCTGACCACGGAAATTGTTTTCATCGAAGCGAACACCTTTGCCGCTATCATAATCCTCACCTGTAATGATAACGGGTGGGTTTGCGATGAATTCCTGAATACCACGGAAGACGTATTTAGGGCTTTGTGGGCTAAAATCTTCTTTCAGCTTTTCATAGATGGTCAGGTTTGGTGCCAGCACGAAGAAATGGCGGCTACGGCTAGTCAAATATAAGTAGCTGATAAACGCCCCCATCAGGCGGGTTTTTCCAACCCCCGTAGCAAGTGCAAAACAGATAGACGGGAAGTCACGCTCAAAATCCTGAACGGATGGATACATGCTTTTGATGACTTCAAGATCGCGCTCAAGGTCTGGGTCTTTTGAAAGTTCGATACTCTCAAGCACACGAGCCAGAATATCAAGAGATTCATCCTGTGGTCGGCGTAGCGAAAGGCGAGCAGATATGTTTCTTACAGTACGGTTCATGATTATACCTCCTCACTTTCTTCGTTAAACAGGTCAGGCTCAGCTTGATCATCACTTTCTGCTGGCTGCAGTTTGGCGACATTCAGGCTGTAATCATCCTTGCCCCATTCACATTTTGTCAGAACCGCCTGCGGTATCTTTTTAAGGGTTAAATTATCAAAGGCTTCAGCATTGGCGTTAAATGCCTTGCAGCAGATCAGAAGTGTCCGGTTAGGGCCAACTTCTTCGCTGATTGCCCGTAACTGCTCATGCGTGAGCGAGCTGGTTGTGACATAGATGAAGTCGGTCTCCGTGGAGTGGCCATGCATCCAATAATGGCTTTCATCCGGCGCATAGGTGAAGCCCATATGCTTGCACATGGCTTCGGTCAGCATTCCGGCATTATAATCCTTGCTGATGACCCAATTGCCCCATTTATCCTTTTCCAGCATGGATGGTGCCAGTCGATAGTAACGGAATCCGCCACCACCTTTCCAATTAACGGCTTTTGACACTCCAGTTTGGTCTGTGCCTTCAAGCACATTCTGCATTCTCGGAATAATATGAGTGTGACAATGCTCTCCAAGCTCAACCATAACCCACCGTCGACCCATCTTATGAGCTACCGCTCCAGTTGTTCCAGATCCAGCAAATGAGTCTAGGACAATATCTCCCGGCTTTGTACTCATACCAATAATTCTTTTAAGTAAAGCTTCTGGTTTTTTGCTGTTTGGGAACAGGACCCCACCTTCTTGGCCGACTCCCCCTGTGGTTTTAATATCAGTCCAGAAGTCACCGGGATTTTGCATTAAATTGTCGTCAGCAAAAATAACCTGAACCCGTGGTTGCTTAGCAGATGGATCAAAGTCGGTTTTATAAAGATAGATCAGTCCAGTGGCGGATAACGCTGCGGATATTTCTTGATTATATTCAGGCTGCCGTTTGGCCAGATTAAAGACGCTCGAAGATCCTACTGCCTGAATAATTCTCCATGCATTCTCAAACTTCCACGAATCTTGTTCTTTTTCTTTAATATTGTGTTCTTTAAAATATTTATTGAGAGTTATTGTGGTAGCATCTTTGAGTAAGGCAATGCATTCATCGACATCATTCTGGCTACACGTTTCTTGGGCAATCAACTCTTTTATACGACCAATATCTTCCTTCGATATCCCTTCCAAAAGCGTCTTATATTCATTATTCCAAGCAGCAGCGGGAATTTTCTCGACATCAATGATAGGTGCCACATCTTTTTTGTAAGCTAGAATATACTCTTTTAATTTTGGCAGTCTTTTATCAACATGAGACATTTTAACGCCAGAAGCTTCGCTCATTTTTACTGCAATAACATTTAGCCTATTTTTTTTGTCAAAAATCTCATCCATCACAATGGCAAGATATGGGAACATTTCATCATCAATATGGACGAATATGACACCATCCTCTTTTAGAAGGTTATGAAGTATTTCTAGGCGGCTTCTCATAAGTGAGAGCCACAAGGACTGCTCAATATTATCCTCGTAAGGTACGCCAGCGGCATCAATATTAAACGGAGGGTCAATATAGATACATTTCACCTGTCCGGCATACTCAGATTCCAACGCTTTCAGCGCCAGCAAGTTGTCGCCAAAAATAAGCTTGTTATCAAAAATGTCGTTTTCGGTAACGCGCTCTTTGGCGTGATAAGACTTCTCAGGGTCTTCCAGCAGGATGCGCGGCTCCAGACGAGGACGTTTATCTTTCCCGATCCATGTTAATTCTAGTTTTTGTTTATTACGACTCATGTGATCGTCCTTAAATTAAATTCCAGCGGATGGTAAAAACTTCATCAGCTGTATGTGATAGCGCCAATTTTTCTTCAACTTCATCCAACAGGTCTTCGGTCTTTTTGTTAACTGCATCGCGGGTTTCAAAATACTGACTTTTCTTTTTCTCGTATTCCCGTTCCAGCTTTTTGATTTTTCGAGTTTGATCAATTTTTTCCTGCATAGTAGGAAGCTGGCGTTTTATCTTATTAGCTTCCTTAATTTGTTTATCGATTTCTTTGAGTTCCTGATCAATTGCGCTTTTTGCGTCCTCCGCCCAGCGATCAAGTTTTTCTTGCTCATCATTAAAGTATTGTTCGTTCAGGCGCTGCGCCTCTTCAAGATGCAGTTGGGTAGCAGACTGTTCGATCCGATGAATTTTATCCACGACTGCGCTATCAATGCCCACTGCGCTGCCTTGGCTGGCGGGGATGAGCATCAAACGTTCACATTGCTGCTGATCGAGAACTGAGCCATCATCGGCAATGGCGCTGAAAACCAGTTTTTCAACAGTGTCGATAGAGTCAATTTTTAGCTTGGATAGTCTTAGCCAGCCTGACTTGCCGCGCATGCTTCTCAAGTCAGCCAGCTGCATGCCATAACTATCATAATGGAAGGAGATTTCCGTTGGTGTAAGGTTATTTTGTTTGGCCGTATCTATCAGGTTTGTAACGAGCGGATTTTCAACCTTCAAAAAGTGGCCGTCTTGTTCCTCAGCCAGTTTCCAGTCACAGTAAAAACGCTGACCTTCATACATAAAGCCATCATCATAATGCTCAGCTTGCGGCAGCATACCCCGGCAGAAAGCGCGTATCTTACGACCATGCTCATCCAACATGCCCTGTATCTTTTGCTTGCGTGACTTAAGGCGAGATATGACCTCTTCATCAAAATGCTCTAGCAGTTTTTCCCGGGTGTTTTGTTCCTTTTCCTCAATCAGCTCATCCAGCTCATTTTGAAGGGCATTAAACTCGGCTTCAATCTCATCGGCGTGGCGGCACTTTTGTAAAATATCGTTGATACGCTTCTCGATAGAAATCTCAGATTCAATCGCCCCAAGGATTTCATCGCTGGCACCGAACACACCTTCAAACAACTGAAATTTACGGGCTAAAAGCTCAAACACCAGCTGGTCGGCCTTGTTGCCTTTATTGACAAAATTCACGACCACCACATCGCATTTCTGACCGTAACGATGCACACGTCCGATACGCTGCTCAACGCGCTGAGGGTTCCACGGCAGATCATAGTTTATCAGAAGGGAGCAGAACTGCATGTTTACACCTTCCGCACCGGACTCGGTGGAAATCAGGATTGTGGCTTTGTTCTTAAACTCCTCAACGATGGCCGCTTTCATATCAGCGGTTTTTGATCCTGATATTTTGTCGCTACCAGCATGGCGTTCGAGCCATTCTTTATATATCCGTTTGGAATCTGGATCACTGTTTGATCCATTGAGCAGTGCTAGCTGCCCCTGATAGCCGTTAGCCTCAAGCAGCTCCTGCAGGTACTTTTGCGTGCGGCAGGATTCAGTGAAGATAACTGCTTTACGCTGACCGCCAAGCTCTTCCACTTTTGAGAAGGCTTTCTCTAACACTGTTAGCAGTGCTTCACCTTTTGCGTTTTGCTGAATTTTCTGGGCAATAGCTTTGTAAGATTTAAGCTCTTCAATCTCTTCGCGTAGTTTGGCTTGGTCGATGGCGGCTTCATCATCTTCCAAATCCATTTCTTCCGCAACTTCGCCAGCTGTTTCATAATCATCAAGACTTTCAAGACCAGCTGCGGCGTTTTCTTCGAGCCGCGTGATCATCTTGTCGAGCGTCCCGCTGACAGCAAATGATGACGAGGCAAGGATTTTACGAATTACAAGAGTAACGAGGTGTCTTGCGCCGGGTTTAATAGAAGCAATGTCGTCACGCTGCAAATAAGAGGATATTTGATTATACAACTGCATCTCTTCGGCAGATGGGCGGAAGTCCTCGACCATAGAGTGACGGCGTGTGAAATTAATGCCGCCTTCTTGCTGAACTTGGCGACGCAGCGTTCTGTTGCAAACCTTAGAAAGACGATGGCGCAAAATATCTAGGTTATTAGCTGTTGTCTTAGCGCCAACGTATTGGGCCTTGAATGATTCAACGCTGCCGAAGAAATGAGGATCAATAATCGACACCAAACCATACAACTCAAGCAGGGAGTTTTGCAATGGCGTTGCAGAGAGCAGGATTTTCTTACGGTCTTCCAGCGCCTCCTGCAGGCGCTTTGCTATTTTCGCGCCATCTTTTCTCCATATATTGCGGAGCTTGTGCGCTTCATCAAAAACCACCAAATCCCAGTTAACATTTTTAAGGTCGATATTTTTACGCGAAGCAAATTCATAGGAGCAGATCAGAACGCGATCTTCCTTAAGGTCAAAAGGATTGAGAGCACCGGCTTTCTTATCAGCGTTATAGGACGATGATTCTAAAATGTAGGATGGGATATTAAATTTCTCGAGCAGCTCTTGCGACCACTGGTTTCTCAACATTGCAGGTACGATAAGGATAATTTTGCGCTGCCGCTCCGCCCACTTTTGCGCAATGATCAAACTGGCTTCAATTGTTTTGCCAAGACCCACTTCATCCGCCAACAAAACTCCCTGTGACAAAGGGGATCGCAAAGCAAATAAGGCGGCCTCAACTTGGTGCGGGTTCATATCAACCTTTGAGGAGGCAAGCGATTTTGAGAGGTTATCTTCTGCGGAGCCGTCAATAGTCAGGGCGTGCGCCAAGTAGGCCGCTTGATGCTCGGTATAGCTTTCTGTTTTTGCGCTACTCTGCTTTTGTGCTTGAGTCATATCTACCGCCTCTGCTTTGCTCTTTAGTCCATTGATCAATTTCCGACTTTCTGAATCGCCACGAACCGCCTATTTTGAACCCGGGGATACGGCCTTCAGATACAAATCGATAGGTGGTTTTCTCAGCAATTTTGAGGTAGCTGGCCAACTCTTTAATCGTTAGAATTTCATCGTCTGACATCGCACTCCGGCTCCATTTTGGGGAACAATGATGAAAATAAAGGAAAATAGGAATAATGCAAGCGTTGAACCGGTTATCTTGCAACTTTACCGCAATTCATCCAAAAAAGTGCCTATCATCCTCATAGGAAACGTGCGCTCCGGCAGCGTAGGCAGCTTCCTCTAGTCAGGACAGGGCTTTGCGGGTACTGTGGTGTTGAGGTGGTTCAGTTGTATTTGAGTCTATCCACCGCCATTTTACTAATATAAGCTATTGAAATCATTGATTTTCCACATATTCCATTATAAAATGGTACAAAAGGTGGTACAAAATCATTGAAGCGCTTCTCTCCTGATCTTCCCCATTTATACATCCGAGGAAAGAGTTTTGTCTTTCGTCTTGTCATCCCCGCGCATCTGCGTGGCCTGGCTGGAAAATCAGAATTTAAAGTCTCACTAAAAACCAAAGACCAATTAACCGCCTTACGAAAGTATGGCGAGGTCGAGCCTTATTATCAAAATCTCATGGACAAGCTGCGCAGCGGTGAAACACTCACCAGCGCCACCGACCTGAGCTATGAAGAGATCGTCCAGATGGCTTCGATACAAGGCCGCACCTATAACCCGATTGATCAACTCACTCAAAACCCTGCTAAGTTTATGCAAACTCATAGTGAGTGGTCAAAAGCAGGCAAACCAAACGGTCCCGAGTTTCAGAGTTATTTCAGCACGGCCACATCCACTATCAAACTTTCCGGTCTCGTTGCGTTTTTTGAAGCGGATCAAGTACATGAACTTAGCCGTTTTAGTGAGCGAGAGCGCTCGAAGAAAATTAGTCCCCTTCAAAATGCCGTTAAACAGCTAACCGCCTTTTTAGGGAAAGATATTGAGCTGAAATCTTTGACGCGCCAACAAGCTCGTGATTTTCATAAAAGCTTGAAAATTAAGATTGCATCGCAGGAAATTAAACCGAACACAGCCAGCAAATATATCACACATATGCGTGTTCTTATCAAAACTTATAATCTCGCACACGATAACGAAACTGAAACAGTCTTCGATCGCTTGAACTTTAAGGTCGATGATAATGCACGCCCGCCATTTTCTATCAAGTTCTTGAACGAGCACTGGTTCAAAGATGACGCTTTTGCACAGCTAAACCCATGCGCTAAAGCGCTCTTATTTGCTGTGATTGATACTGGCTGTTCATTCAAAGAACTATGCGGCCTTAATCCTGACCAAAACATTAAATTAACCGCAGCCATTCCTCATATTATCATTCAGGAAACTCAAACCCGAAAATTGAAGACGACACACCGTAGGCGCATCATTCCGCTCGTTGGTTACTCCCTGAGATCATTCCAAGCCTTTCCTCAAGGCTTCACCCATTATGCTACAGGTAACGGCCCATCCAATGCATCTGGACTGATAAATAAGTTCATGACTGGAAATATTTTTAGTTTTTCTCTCAGAAACACTGAAAATCCTAATAAATATAACGTTAGCGGGTCGCTTCAGAGCTCTTTCTGAAGAGCCTGCCATAACAGAAAGGACATCCATGAACTAATCAATGCACAGCAAATACCAGAACATCAACATCAGGCGATTATATCGCGCATTTATCTGCAATGGTATTTTGTGCCAAAAAACGGGCAATAACAGCCTGACTGCCGTTACGCCAAATCGCCTTAAGCGCGGCACTGAAAGCTTCAACCACAGCCGTATTTTCGCTTAAATCACCATAAATTGTTCGCATCGAAAGCCAGGCTAATGGATTATCGCGCGCTTCGATCGCATGGGTTCGTAAATAGTCCCAATTGGGATCATTAGGCGCAATTTCCTGACCATTTTCACTTACACCAAAACAATAACGGCACCATAAGGCTGATAATAAAATCAAACCCGATGCATCGCCACCCTTGGCGATTATATCCTGAATGGATGGAATTATAAATTTGGGCTGACGATTAGAGCCGTCAAGGCAAAGCCGGCGGATCGTATCCCCAATATCAGGATTGGAAAAACGCTCGATAATCAATGTTTTATAAGCGTTCAAATCCGTATTGGGCACAGGCGGCACAATCGGCAAAATTTCATGGGTTTCAACATAGTCCAGAAAAGCCCGGATCTGCGGATCTTCCATCGCCTCATGCACAAATTCAATATCGCGCAAGCCGGCCGGATAGGCAATAATAGCATGGCCGCCATTGAGAATACGGATTTTCATTGTTTCAAAGCGGTGCACGTCATCGGTGAAAGTGACACCAACCTTTTCCAATGCCGGACGACCGGCGGGAAAATTATCTTCCAACACCCATTGCCGAAATGGCTCACAGGTGACAGGCGCCTTATCATCAAGCCCTAAAGAATACGCCAATTCGCGTTCGCGTTGACCGGTTGCCGGTGTGATACGATCCACCATACTGTTGGGAAAAGCCACATTTTCGCTGATCCAATGGGCAAAAGCCGGATCAGATAATTGTGCCAGGCCGACAACGGCATCGCGGGTCACATCACCATTATGCGGCACATTATCACAACACATCACCGTAAATGGCGCATCACCATTTTGATGGCGGATTTTCAATGCAGCAATGATTGCTCCAAAAGCGGTTTCAGGCTGGTCTGGATGGGCGCCATCATAAAGAATATCGGGGTGATCCGGACTGAAACTGCCGGTTTTGGGATCAATGAAATAACCACCTTCCGTCACCGTAAGCGAGACAATGCGAATGGCAGGCTCTGCCATAGCTTTAATCAATGAGGGATTACCTGGTTCAACGGGTAAAAAATCCGTCATTGCGCCGATCACGCGTGCTTGCACGCCTTCAGGATCCAATTCAATCACGGAGGATAAGAAATCCTGGCTCATCAGCAAGTCGCGCATTTGCGCATCATTGGCGCGCACACCTGCCCCGATAATCGCCCATTCAAGATTTTCGCCCAGATTGAATAGATCATCAAGGTAAACCGCCATATGGGCGCGGTGAAAATTACCACACCCAATATGGACAATACCGGCTTTTAATTGAGTGCGGTTATAATTGGGTTGACGGATCGCTTGTGGCAATTGATCAAGTGTTGCATTTGAAAGTTTCATTTCAGTTCATCCAATTGCCGCCATCGACATTATATGTTTGGGAGACGATATAATCGGCATCTTTGGACGCCAGAAAAACCGCCATACCTGCTAAATCTTCCGCTTGTCCCATGCGGCCAAAAGGCACTTCTGTGCCGACAATTTTTTTCTTTTCGCCTAATGGACGGTTTTCATATTTTGCAAATAAGGCATCAACACCATCCCAGTGCTCGCCGTCGACAACACCTGGGGCAATCGCATTTACATTGATGCCATGTTTGATGAGATTTAAACCGGCTGATTGCGTCAATGAGATAACCGCGGCCTTGGTTGCGCAATAAACCGCCACCAGAGGCTCACCACGTCGTCCGGCCTGACTGGCCATATTGATAATCTTGCCGCCCTTGCCACGGGCAATCATCGAACGGGCAACTGCCTGCATCATAAAAAGCGTGCCGGAAACATTGACAGCAAACAGGCGCTCATAACTTTCACGGGTAATTTCAACAATCGGTGCCAGATCAAAAAGTGCTGCATTATTGATCAAAATATCAATCCCGCCGCGCTTTTCCTCAACGAATTTCACCGCCTGATCAATACTGTCTTGTTTTGTCACATCAAGATGAACGGCAAAGGCCTGCGGACCGATTTCTTTGGCGGCGGCTTCAGCGGCTGCCAAATTGATATCGGCAATTGCAACATGGGCGCCTTCGGCCACATAACGGGCGGCAAAAGCTTTACCAATGCCTCGTGCAGCACCGGTGATAAGCGCGGTTTTTTCTTGTAATTTCATGCTAATGCCAGTCCTTCGCTGTCAAAGCGGTGAAGTTGATCTTGATTGGGAGTTAAAAAGATCTGATCGCCCTTATGTGCAATGAATGTTCCATCAACACGCACATTGATGAGGCCATGTTCGGTTTGAACATGCAGATAGGTGTCAGACCCCATATGTTCAGCCATCACAACCTGACCTGACCACAGCCCCTCGCTCATATTTACGATTATATGTTCAGGACGGATACCAAGGGCATGGGCATTTTCGGCCTTTGCCAAAGCGCCTTCAATGAAATTCATTTTCGGGCTGCCGATAAAACCTGCAACAAAGCGGTTTTTTGGGTTGTGATAAAGTTCAAGCGGGGTGCCGATTTGTTCAATCCGGCCTGCTTGCAGCACCACGATTTTGTCTGCCAATGTCATCGCTTCCACCTGATCATGGGTAACATAAATCATGGTGGTTTTAAGCTTTTGATGTAGTTCGGCAATTTCAAGCCGCATATTTACCCGTAAAGCCGCATCCAGATTTGATAAAGGTTCATCAAACAAAAAAGCCGATGGTTCACGCACAATTGCCCGGCCAATTGCCACACGTTGACGCTGCCCGCCTGAAAGCTGACTGGGACGGCGATTCAGATAAGCAGAGAGATTTAAAGTTTTGGCTGCTGTTTCAACGCGTTTGGTAATTTCTTCCTGAGCCATTCCCGCCATTTTCAACGGAAAAGCAATATTTTTGCGCACACTCATATGCGGATAAAGCGCATAGGACTGAAAAACCATTGCCAAACCGCGTTTTGCCGGCGGCAGGTGACTGGCATCCTTGCCATCAATTGTAATATTGCCTGATGAAATATCTTCAAGACCGGCAATCAAACGCAAAAGTGTGGATTTTCCGCAACCGGACGGCCCGACAAAGACAACAAATTCACCTTTATTGATACTAAGATCTAACGGCTGAATGACTTCTGTGGAGCCAAAACTTTTGGTGACGCTTTTAAGTTCAATCTGTCCCATATTTTATTCCTTATAATCCGCTTATTTGACAGCGCCGAAAGTCAAACCACGCACCAGCTGTTTTTGGCTGAACCAGCCAAGAATGAGAATGGGGGCGATAGCAAGGGTCGAAGCCGCGGAAAGTTTGGCATAAAACAGCCCTTCAGGGCTGGAATAACTGGCGATAAATGTAGTGAGCGGGCCGGCTTTAGCCGTCGTCAGATTAAGCGTCCAGAAACTTTCATTCCATGCCAGAATAATGTTGAGCAATAAAGTTGAGGCAATGCCTGGAACTGCCATTGGTGTCAGTACATGAATGATTTCAGCGCGTAAATTTGCACCATCCATGCGTGCCGCTTCCAGAATATCGACCGGAATTTCCTTAAAATAGGTATAAAGCATCCACACAACAATCGGCAGATTGATGAGCGTTAAAATGATGGTAATACCAACAAGACTATCAAGCAGACCGGCATCGCGAAACAGCATATAAATTGGAATTAACACACCAACTGCCGGCATCATTTTGGTGGAAAGCATCCACATTAACACATCCTTGGTGCGCTTGCCCGGCACAAAGGCCATCGCCCATGCAGCAGGAATGGCAATCAACAATGCCAGCAATGTTGAACCTAATGAGATGATGACTGAATTACGAAAGTGCAGGAAATAATTTGAACGCTCCTGTACGGCGCGATAGCTTTCCAAAGTCCAGTCAAAAGCTAAAAATTTCGGCGGAATGGCAATGGCATCCGCTTCACTTTTAAAAGATGTTAAAATCGTCCACAAAATCGGGAAAAAGATGATAAAGGCTACAACCCATGCCAAAATTGTTAAGGCCAGCACGCGCCTGGAATGATTAGTGCGTCTGCTCATCTCACATCTCCAGATTACGCCCGATCATCCGCATCAGGAAGATCGCAACAATATTAGCCAAGATAACCGCAACAATCCCGCCAGCTGAGCCTAATCCGACATCAAATTGCAGCAAGGATTGCGCATAGACGAGATAGGTCAAATTGGTGGAGGATGTGCCAGGGCCACCATTGGTGGTCACCAAAATTTCTGCAAAAATGGACAATAAGAAAATTGTCTGGATTAAGATGACAACTGTCGTTGCCCGCGCCAAATGCGGCAGCATAATGTGATAGAAGCGCGAAAAGGCACCCGCACCATCCATTTCTGCCGCTTCCAATTGCTCACGATCAAGCGATTGTAAGGCCGTTAAAAGGATCAAAGTGGCAAAAGGCAACCATTGCCATGCAACGATGATGATAATCGACAGTAATGAATATTGCGCAAGAAAATCAATCGGTGCAAAACCAAGACTGCGTGCCGCCCAGCCAAACAAACCGTTCACCGGATTGAAAAACATATTTTTCCAGACCAGGGCTGAAACCGTTGGCATGATAAAGAAGGGGGCAATCACCAATACACGAACAATACCTTGCCCCAAAATTGGCTGATCAAGCAAAAGCGCCAGCAATGTACCGCCAATAGTGGTAATCGCCAGAACCCCTAAAACTAATATCAATGTATTGAATAAAGCCGGCCAGAAGGCAGGATCAGTGAAAAAATAATGATAATTTTCCCAACCGGCAAAACTAACCGCATCCGGCATCAAAAGATTATAACGCTGGAAGGAAAACCAGATGGTCATGCCCAGCGGTACAATCATCCATAATAACAACACAATGACAGCGGGCGAAATCATCAGGCGACTTGCCGAGCGCGATGCTTGTGTGGCCATGTCTTTCAGCCTTTCCAGCAAAAATGCGAAGCGGGTCTTGCGTGCAAAAAATGCGACGAAACCAAAATTAAAGCATTTAATAAAGCGAAAGATACGCCCTTATCATCACAGATAAGGGCGTATCCGAAAATGGGAAACTTATTTGATATAACCGCCGCGGGTCATT
Source organism: Pseudochrobactrum albidum (assembly GCF_051851455.1). Taxonomy (NCBI): domain Bacteria; kingdom Pseudomonadati; phylum Pseudomonadota; class Alphaproteobacteria; order Hyphomicrobiales; family Brucellaceae; genus Pseudochrobactrum; species Pseudochrobactrum albidum. The sequence goes on along the minus strand of NZ_JBPVTR010000019.1, from coordinate 69,907 downwards.
TCACGGGTTGTTAATTGCTGCGCGGTTGCACGAGCAGCATCACCAGTGACACTGCCGGCAAGTGCCGCAGAAAACTGCTGGCCAACCGCAGTGCCGATCGCCTGATATTCCGGAATAGCAACAAATTGACCACCGGTATAAGGCACATCCTGAACCGAAGGTTTTTGTGTATTGGCCGCCATAATAGCCTCAAGTGTAACCTTGGCAAATGGTGCTTGTTTCAAATATTCCGGATTTTCATAAAGTGAAGTGCGGGTGCCGGGTGGTACATTGGCGATACCTTCTTTTTCAGCCACCAAATCAAGATAGGCTTTAGAGGTTGCCCATGCAACGAAAGCTTGAGCCGCATCAGCCTTTTTAGAGGTTTTCGGAATAGCCAGATTCCACGACCACAGCCAGTTACCGTGATTGTCTATGCCTTCACCACTTGGCGACTTGGCAAAGCCAACCTTATCCGCAACGGTTGAATCTTTCGGATTGGAGATGAACGAGGAAGCAACAGTTGCATCAACCCACATGCCGCATTTTCCGGTCTGGAACAGCGCCAATGTTTCATTAAACCCATTGGATGAAGCTCCCGGAGGGCCGAAATTGGTCATCAAATCCAAATAAGTGTCAATGGTCTTTTTCCATTCTGGACTATCAAATTGCGGCTTCCAATTCATATCAAACATCCGCGCGCCCATGGAATTGGACATGGCAGGCAAAAGCGCCATATTTTCACCCCAGCCGGCTTTGCCGCGCAAGCAAATGCCAAATACGCCAGCAGCCTTATCGGTCATTTTTTCAGCCGCTTCCCGCACAAATTCCCATGTAGGATTTTCCGGCATGGTCAATCCAGCCTTTTCGAGAAGGTCAGTCCGATACATCAGCATCGAGCTTTCTGCATAAAATGGCACAGCATAAAGCTTGCCATCCATACTGACCGAAGCAGCAACCGGCGGTAAAAGATCGGCGGCATCATAATCATCGCCAAGCTTTTCCAATGGCAGCAACCAGCCTTGCTTAGCCCAGATCGGCACTTCATAATTGCCGATAGTTAAAACATCATATTGCCCGCCCTGAGTGGCAATATCGGTGGTAACCCGTTGACGAAGCACATTTTCTTCCAGGGTTACCCATTCAACATCAATATCTGGATGAAGTGCTTTAAACTCTGACATCAATCCCTGCATACGGATCATGTCACCATTGTTGACAGTTGCAACTGTGATGGTTTCAGCGCTCGCCGTCATCGACAAGGCCGCCAGAAAACCGGCTCCAACCAATCCACGTATTGTTAACGACATTTGCCCCTCCCAAGATAATTTTGAGCAATTATTCGGTCACTGATCAAACATTCGACAACGATATAATTCTGTCAAGTTCTATTTCCCGCAAAATTGTGATTAAAACATTTGCGCAGTAAAATTACCCAATGATTTTACCAATAAGCCGCCCTCCCACAGGCAGCGTTACACCTATGGCAATGTATAAAAATAATTTGAAAAAACAAAAGATTAGAGCAATGCTGCGGCAGTTGCCTCATCCGTTACGAGACCATTAATGATCCGCCCATTAAGCGCGCCACGAATAGCGTCGATCTTGCTTGATCCGGCCGCAATACCAATAGCTAAACGTTCCAATCCCGGTTCCACACGAATACCTGCCATGCGCCGGTGGATTTCATTGTCGATATAATGGCCGTTGGCATCATAAATATGCCCTGCCACTTCACCGACACCACCCAGTTTACGCACTTCGTGCAATTCTTGTTCACTGACGAAACCATCCAAAAACAGGGGGGCTTGATCGTTCATCTGACCAATGCCGACAAAGATTGCATTGGCTTTTTTGCCAAGACGATGAACCGCCTGAACCGGTTTTAAGGCTAAAAAAGCATCGCGTTCTTCACGGCTGCTACTGATCACAGGAACCGGCATTGGATAATGCGGGGCGTTCAGCCGCGACGCGATATAAAGGATGACCTCAAACATTGTGGCTGAGCCATCAATTGATATATTGCCAATAAGCGACACCAAACGATGACGGTCACAGGTGCCTTCCTGCAATTCATCAGCCATTGCCCGCAAGGCACGTCCGGTGCCAACACCGATGATTTGCGGTTCAGACCGGTTCAGAACTTTTTCAAACAATGCCGCTGCCGCAGGCGCAATCACCCGCGCGGGGTCCGCCCCCACGCCAAGCATTGGCGCAACACGGCACTCGCTTAATCCATAACGCTCACGTAAACGCGCTTCCAATTCCAAACAGGCGGCGATTGGATGTTCAAGCCGCACTTTAATCAAGCCATTGGCGACCGCACGACTGACCAGACGCTGGGCACGCTGGCGCGAAATGCCCATTTCCGCTGCCACCTGATCCTGTGTCATACCGCCAGCATAATAAAGCCAGCCAGCGCGCGCAACCGCATCATCTGATTTCAGGTCAGTATCATTTCGGTTCATCGAAGTGGCATTCATGATAAATTTTGCTCAAGCAGGATTGGAAAAGTGGAAAAATCATCAAATCTTAAATCAGGACGCAGATCAGCAGATTCGTTAAACTCCTGTCCCTTCATATGACTTCCCCCCATAAAGTACCAGACTTTCATGCCCGCAGCACGTGCTGCCCGAATACCATTAAGACTGTCTTCAATAACAAGACAGCGGCCAGGTGCAACACACATTTCTTTGGCGGCATATAAGAAAAGATCCGGCGCCGGTTTACCATTGGCCACCATACTGGCGGTAAAAAGCCTTTCCCCAACCAAGGCGCGCAAACCGGTAAGCTCCAGCGACTTTTCAGCACGCGGTAAGCTGGATGAAGTGGCAACACACCAAGGCAATATCATCTCACGCAATACCGGCTCAACACCGGGAATAATTTTAAGCATTTTATCAAATGCTTTTAAAAGCTGCTCACGATAATGAGTTTCAAAAGAAGCCGGCAATTCAACGCCAAAATCCGCACGAATTGTTGAAAATACCGTCGGATAACTGCGACCAAGAAAATGTTTTGCGACATATGGCCGGTCAATATGAATTTCAAACTTCGCCAGCTCCTCAATCAGCATATTGGCGCTGATAATTTCGCTATCAATTAATACGCCATCGCAATCAAAAATAACAAGATCGATAATTTTTCACCTCACAATCGTGGTAAATTATAGTATGCGGCACAAAATGCTTACGTCAAATCATTTGAAATGAAAAAAGAGGAAGGCGAGCTGTACATAACGACTGAAAAATAACCTTATAAAAAAGAGGCTGATATAGATAGCTGAAAAGGCTTTTTTGTCAGATGATTAGAGCACGGCGGCGAAGCAAGCTCTCGAGAAGTACGCAACTTAAGCCTTTGAAGTATTTTTGCGCAAGTATCATAGCCCGTTCAGCGGCGGAATTGACGCGCGTCAATCGCAATACGGCGATCTTGTTCTTTCACAAACTTCGCGAAGTGATTTTCGATGAGTTGGCTACATCAGAACCGGGTCTGATGGGCAGTGAAATTGAAGTCGATGAAAGCTATTTTGGCGGACACAGGATAGGTAAACACGGTCGTGGTGCAACAGGTAAGGTTCGGGTCTTCAGGCTATTGAAGCGGGCTGGTAAGATTTATGTCGTTGCCATCCCAAGTGCCCGTACAGACACGCTTTTCCCAATCATCAGGGACAAACTAAGGCCGGACTCCATCGTTTACACCGATCGTTTTGGTACCTATGATGTTCTGGACGTTTCCGAATGCCATTACGTCCGGATCAACCATTCAGAATTGTTTGCTGAGGGTGTCAATCACATCAACGGGATCGAGAACTTCTGGAAACAGGCCAAGCGCCACCTGCGAGGCTAGAACGGTATTCCACAGCAGCACTTTCATCTGTCATCAAAGAGTATGAATGGCGGTTCAATCACCGTCCTGTTGTTAATCTCATCAAGATTTTGCAACACTGGTGGTTCAAGTAACACTCACGCAATCTATGGCAGCCCCAAAAACATTTTCAGACACAGAATATAAAGCGGCGTTACGTCTGGATCATGCAATAAAATAAAATTCAGATCGTCTCCGGCGCACCTGTTCTCATCGCATCTGCGCACATTCATCCACATAAAAGATCAGCCTTCACAGCATCGCAAACGGTACCTATGCTATTTATGGTTCAGGACTGTTTGAGATTCCCTACTACAAAAACATATCACAGAGTTACATATGACAGAGATTACAAGACGGATTGCCACGCTGATTGCCAGCGAGATAAACGCAAAGCCGGAACAGGCACTTGCCGCCATCAGCCTTCTGGATGAAGGGGCTACCGTACCGTTTATCTCCCGCTACCGTAAGGAAGTAACCGGCGGTCTGGATGATACGCAATTGCGCAGCCTGTCAGAACGGCTCATTTATCTGCGCGAGCTGGAAGCCCGCCGCACGACAATTCTTGAATCCATCCGCACACAGGAAAAACTCACACCAGAGCTTGAACAAAAAATTGCCGGCGTCACCACCAAGGCGGAGCTGGAAGATATTTATCTGCCCTACAAACCAAAGCGCCGCACCCGCGCACAAATCGCCCGCGAGCGCGGCCTTGATGCACTGGCACAGGCCATTCTTGATAATCGCGCTGCAGTGCCGGCCGAACTCGCGGCGGCCTATATCACACCGGATGTTGCGGATATAAAGGCAGCTCTTGAAGGTGCCCGCGATATTATCGCTGAAAATATCACTGAAAATGCCGACCTTCTCGGCCGCCTGCGCACTTATATGAAAGATAATGCCGTGCTCCGTTCTCGCGTGGTTGCGGGTAAAGAGGCTGAGGGTGCAAAGTTTTCTGATTATTTTGATCACAGCGAACCATGGAATAAGGTGGCAGGGCACCGCGCCCTTGCCATGTTGCGCGGCCGCAATGAAGATTTTCTTTCGCTGGAAATTATCGTTGACGAGCAGGATATATCGCCGTTGAAACCGGTTGAGCGCATGATTGCTCATAGTTATCAGGTTGGCGGCACATTGCCCGGCGATAAATGGCTGACGGAAGTGATCGGCTGGACATGGCGGGTGAAACTCTCACTCTCCCTGTCGCTTGATCTGATGCGTGATCTGCGTGAACGGGCTGAGGAAGAAGCAATCAATGTCTTTGCCCGCAACCTGAAAGACCTGCTGCTGGCGGCTCCTGCCGGCTCGCGCGCCACAATGGGGCTTGATCCTGGCATTCGCACCGGTGTGAAAGTGGCTGTTGTGGATGGCACCGGAAAATTACTGGATACGGCTACCGTTTATCCGTTTCCGCCACGCAATGATCTGCGCGGCGCACAGGCAGAACTGGCCGCACTCATCCGCAAACATAAAATTGAGCTGATTGCCATTGGCAATGGCACTGCAAGCCGTGAGACCGAGCGCATGGTTACCGATTTGCTCGGCGATATGCCTGCACCAAAACCGCTTAAAGTGATTGTTTCAGAGGCAGGAGCATCGGTATATTCCGCTTCCGAAATTGCCGCTGCAGAATTTCCGCAGCTTGATGTATCACTGCGCGGTGCGGTTTCCATTGCCCGCCGCCTGCAAGATCCTCTGGCAGAACTGGTAAAGATTGAACCCAAATCCATCGGTGTCGGCCAATATCAGCATGATGTCGATCAAACCCGCCTTGCCCATATGCTTGATGCGGTGGTGGAAGATGCCGTGAATGCGGTTGGCGTTGATCTCAACACCGCTTCCGCCTCGCTGCTGGCGCGTGTCTCCGGCCTTGGCGCATCGCTGGCGGAAGCCATTATTGCCCACCGCAATGAAAACGGCCCGTTCAAAAGACGCAAGGATTTGCTCAAGGTTGCCCGTCTTGGCAACCGCACATTTGAACAGGCAGCCGGATTTTTGCGGATTCCCAATGGTACAGAACCGCTGGATGCCTCATCCGTGCATCCGGAAGCCTATGGAGTGGCTGCCAAAATCATTGCTGCCTGTGGCCGCGATATCCGCTCACTGATGGGCGATTCTGCAACGCTGCGTTCCCTTGACCCCAAACTTTTTGTCGATGAACGCTTTGGCCTGCCAACAGTAAAAGACATTCTGTCCGAACTGGAAAAGCCCGGGCGTGATCCGCGTCCGGAATTCAAAACCGCTACTTTTGCCGATGGCATTGATGATATCAAGGATCTCAAGCCCGGCATGATGCTGGAAGGCACAGTGACCAATGTTGCCGCCTTTGGTGCATTTGTGGATATTGGTGTGCATCAGGACGGGCTGGTGCATGTCTCCCAGCTTGCCGATAAATTTGTCAAGGATCCGCATGAGATCGTCAAAGCCGGCGATATTGTAAAAGTGCGGGTGACGGAAGTGGATGTGCCGCGCAAACGTATCGGCCTGACCATGCGCAAGGACGGAGGCGGTGAAACAGCACAAAAACCTGCGGGTGAGCGCGGCAATCGTCCGGCACAAAAGCACTTTACAGCCAAACCGCAGGAAAAAACTGCTCAAGTGCAAGGCGGGCTGGGTGCGGCTCTGCTGGAGGCCATGAAACGCAAATAAGATGAGAATCCGGAGCGGTTCCGGCTGAATTTAACAAGCTGAAGCCGCTCCGGATAATTTCTTTATTATCTGACAGGTTTATAAATATTCTGTTTGCAACCCGAACTGTAACAATACTGAGCGCACTTCAGCTTTTGTATAAAAATAAAGCGCCCTTATTATCAGTAATCAATCCTGATATTGTTCCGGATTGGTCTTCTGCAACGCAGAAAATCGCGGATCAAAAGCCTGATTGATCGGCTCCACCGCAGCCCCCAGTGCCACAGCCCAGGGGTCTGTCATCCCCAATTGCAGGCGTGGCAGAAAACGCACCCGCCGCTCGGTATTAGACGGATAAAGCGGCTGCATTGCATTGATCAGCCGCCGCCCCAATACCTCCGGCATATCCCCGCAAAGAATAATCGTCTGCGGGTCAAAAATCGTTTCAATCATCTGCACCGACCAGCGCAGGCTGCAACCGGCATTCTCAAGCCATTGCTGAAAACGCACATCGTCACGCTCAACCGCCGCCACCACTTTTTCCAGCACCTGCGGATCAGCTGCGCGTAAATCCAGCGCCTGATACAAGGAGGCCAGTGAAGCCTGATGTTCAATATTTGAAAATCTCTCACCTGCGGATGCAGGTGGTGCCAGCACCATGCCGATCTCGCCCGCATTGCCGTTAAAACCGCGATACAATGCCCCGTTAAGAATCAGCCCCGCGCCGATCCCGTAGCCCAGAAACAGGCACACAGCATGATCAAGCCCGTGAGCAGCCCCCACCATCGCTTCAGCCGTGGCGCAGGCCGCAGCATCATTCTGGATAGAGACCCGCAATCCGGTGCCCGCTGCAAGCCTGTTAACCAGCGGGTATTTATGCCATGCTGACATGGTCAGCGGATCATCCTTATCATGTTCCAGCCCGAAGGGTCCGGGCATGGCAACCCCCATGCCAAGCAGACGCTCTTCGGCACCAGGGCGCTGCGCACTCAGTTTTTTTCGCACATTTTCAATCAATGAAAAGATAACCCGCAGCCCTTCTGCGGGGCTGCCGTCACCCTGATCGTGATCAAGCAGCGCCTTTTCCCGCACCAGAATATTACCGGTAAGATCAACAGCGATCGCACGGGTAATATGCCGGTCAATCTGCAAACCGAGCGTAAAAGCCGCATCCGGCACAATGCGATAGGGCGTGGAAGGCTGCCCGCGCCCGCGTATTTCCGGCTCTAGCGAAACAACAAAACCGTTCTGCTCCAGCTCCTCCACAATATTTGAAACAGCCTGCTTGCTAAGCCCCGTGGCTCTGGCAAGATCAGCCCGTGATAATTGTCCGTTCAGATGCAGGGCATCAATCACAACCCGGCGATTATGCACACCGGTATCCTCCTGATTGCTTCCCCTGGCGGCTTTTATACGCCGTGGCTCTGTCATAGCGTTTCCGTTTATTTTCAGCTTGACTCCCACCCACTATTGTCAAATATTTAGTCCACGAACTTGACTAAAAAGAAATAGTCTGCGGAAAACAGTCTGATCCGGTTGAATGCCATCCCATTTGTCAAATGATCCTGATACAGATTGCAAGACCGCCCTGCGGGGATCTGGTTCAAAAGTGGAGGCAACGATGTTGAAATTAAAATCCAGGGCAATTATTGCTGCAAGCGTTTTTACCCTGACATGCTCTGTACATGCATATGCTGAAACCACATTGAATGCACTATTTATGGCACAATCGGCCTATAGTGAAGACGATGTGCGCTCTATGACTGAAGCTTTTACCAAGGCCAATCCGGATATCAAGGTGAATCTTGAATTTGTGCCTTATGAAGGCCTGCATGATAAGACCGTTTTGGCACAAGGCGCCGGTTCTGGCTATGATGTGGTACTGTTTGACGTTATCTGGCCTGCTGAATATGCCAGCAACAATGTCCTGCTCGATATATCAGACCGAATCACCGACGACATGGCCAAAGGGGTTTTGCCCGGCGCGTGGACAACGGTTGAATATGACGGCAAAAAATATGGCATGCCGTGGATTCTCGATACCAAGTATTTATTCTATAATAAGGAAATGCTTGAAAAAGCCGGAATTAAAAATCCGCCAAAGACCTGGGCAGAGCTGAATGAACAGGCCGCGATCATCAAGGAAAAAGGCCTTGCTGAAAATCCTGTTGTATGGAGCTGGGCGCAGGCAGAGGCTGCAATCTGCGACTACACCACACTCGTCAGCGCCAATAAGGGCAGCTTCCTCAAGGATGGCAAGCCTGTGTTCCAGAATAATGGCGGGCTTGATGCGCTTAACTATATGGTTGAGAGCTATAAATCCGGCCTGACCAATCCGAATTCCAAGGAATTTCTGGAAGAAGATGTACGCAAGGTCTTTGAAAATGGCGAAGCCGCATTCGCCATGAACTGGACCTATATGTATAATATGGCCAATGACCCCAAGACCAGCAAAGTCGCCGGCAAGGTTGGCGTTGTGCCGGCACCCGGCGTTGCAGGCAAGTCTGAAGTATCGGCCGTAAACGGCTCGATGGGGCTTGGCATCACCTCAACCAGCAAACATGCCGATGAAGCATGGAAATATATTACATTCATGACTTCCGCCGAGGTGCAGAACCAATATGCCAAGCTGAGCCTGCCGATCTGGACTGCATCTTATGATGATCCGGCTGTTGCCAAAGATCAGGAAGAGCTGATTGCCGCAGCCAAACTCAGCCTTGCCGCCATGTATCCGCGCCCGACAACACCAAAATATCAGGAATTGTCCAATGCATTGCAACAGGCCATTCAGGAAGCCCTGCTCGGCCAGACAAGCGCACAGGATGCCCTGAATGAAGCTGCTGAGAACAGCGGCCTCTGACATCGCCGATACGGGGAGCAGGAGATTGTTCCAATCCTTTCTCCCCGTATTATTTCCGCAGACCTTGCAACCATCTCCCGCCTGAGCCTTAACAGGGCGCAAGCCGGCAGACAGATGCAGTATTTTAAATTTATTGCCGTTCTCATGAACGATATGCGACTGACAATGCGAGCCTGGCTGATGATGCTGCCATTGCTCATCATCATGATAGCCATAATCGGCTGGCCGATGGCAGATACGGTGCGTCTGTCTTTCACCGATGCCAGACTGGTCGGCACGTCCGGTCAATATGTTGGTTTCGATAATTACACACGCTTGCTCTCCGGCAATAATTTCCAGCGCGCTTTATCTGCCACACTTGTTTTTTCACTTATCTCCGTCTCTCTGGAAATGATCATCGGCGTGCTCGCTGCCTTGCTGCTCAATCAGCAGTTTTACGGGCGCACCCTGCTGCGCGCATTGATGATTCTGCCCTGGGCATTGCCAACCGTGGTCAATGCCACTTTGTGGCGGCTGATCTATAATCCGGAATATGGCGCGTTGAATGCGCTGTTGACACAAACCGGGCTGACAGAGAGCTATCGCTCATTTCTGGGTGAACCGGGCATGGCAATGGCGGCAATCATCCTTGCTGATATCTGGAAGAATTTTCCGCTGGTCGCACTGATTGCGCTGGCTGCCCTGCAGGCTGTGCCGCGTGATATCAATGCTGCTGCACTTGTGGATGGCGCATCACCGTGGAAGCGGTTCCGCATTGTCACCCTGCCCTATCTTGTCGGGCCCCTGATGGTGGCATTGGTGCTGCGCACCATTGAGGCGTTCAAAGTCTTTGACATTATCTGGGTGATGACCCGCGGCGGCCCGGCCAATTCCACACGCACTTTATCTATTCTGGTCTATCAGGAGGCCTTTTCATTCCAGCGTGCCGGTTCCGGTGCCTCACTGGCATTGATTATTACGCTGTTTGTGAGCCTGTTGGTACTGGTCTACACAATGCTGTTGCGCAAATCGGGGAGATCCGGCTGATGGAACGCCAAAACCGCCTGTTTTCCGTCTTTATCCATCTTTGCGCAATCCTGCTGGCCATTATCATCCTTGCGCCGGTTATCTGGCTGTTCATCATGAGCATTTCACCGGCAGCGGATCTCAGCGCCAGACCCTTGCGCTGGTGGCCGCAGAATATTGATCTCTCGCGCTATCAGATATTGCTTTCCGCTGCGCAAAACAGTGCCGGCGCCAATTTCATGGCAGCCTTAAAAAACAGCCTCACAGTTGCCGGCATGGCAACCATTATGGCACTGTGCCTTGCCGTGCCGGCCGCATGGGCGGTTTCCCGCACCCCTCAAATCGGCTGGTCGCTCAATGCCATCATCACCACCTATATGCTGCCGCCCGTTGCCCTTTCTGTGCCGCTTTATATGGCGCTTGCAGGGCTGGGGTTGCTTAATACCACTATTGGTCTGGCATTGGTTTATCTCTCCATTCTTGCCCCCTTTACCACATGGCTGATGAAAACCGGCTTTGATCCTATCCCCCGTGAACTGGAAGCCGCAGCAATGATGGACGGGGCGAACCTGTTCCAAACCCTGCGCATCATCATTCTGCCGCTGGCCGCTCCCGTTATCGCCACGGCAGCCTTGTTTGCCTTTTTGCTGGCATGGGATGAATTCTTCTATGCCCTGCTTTTCACCTCCGATCAGCGCGCCAAAACACTGACTGTTGCCATTGCCGATCTCGCAGGCGGACGCGTCTCTGATTATGGCATGATTGCCACTGCCGGTGTGCTGGCTGCATTGCCGCCTGTGGCAATCGGCATGATCATGCAAAAGGCGCTGATCTCCGGCCTCACCAATGGCGGGGTCAAGGGGTGAGACAACCTAATCTTAATTTTAGCATGCCCGCCGGTTAACAATCGGCGAATTTTATACAAGGTACCGCAATGCGTCCACTTGCCATTATTGGTAACGTCAATGTTGATCTCATCCTCGGCCCTGCAGAACCATGGCCGCGCCCCGGCACAGAAATTATTGTTGATTATGACGAATTGCGCGTCGGCGGTTCCGCGGGCAATTCAGCGCTGGTCTGGGAAGCTTTCGGGCTGGATTATCAAATGGCAGCCAATATTGGCGATGATCATTTCGGCTACTGGCTGCGCGACAGTTTCAGCGATAAAGCCCGCAACTGGCCTGTGGAACAGGAAAGCACCACACTCACGGTTGGCATTACCCATCCTGATGGTGAGCGCACATTTTTCACCACACGCGGACATCTGCCCCATCTGCGCCTTGCACAGGTACAGACAATGATTGATACGCACAAATTGCAGGGCGGTATCGCACTTTTATGCGGCTCATTCCTCACCGATGGGCTGGTGGAAGAATATGACGGGCTTTTCAGCTGGGCAAAACAAAATCGCATCGCTTTGGCGCTGGATACAGGCTGGCCGCTGGACGGCTGGACTGAAGGCAATATCAATGCCACAAAAACATGGATCAGCCATTGTACAATCCTCATGATGAATGAGGTGGAGATTACGTCTTTGAGCGGGGTGGGGGATCCGGTAAAAGCCGCACAGAAAATTCATAAATTAATGCCGCAAAAGGCAATCGTGGTGGTCAAATGCGGGGCAGAAGGTGCACTTGCCATTGGTGAGGACGGAAAAATCTGCCGTGCTCCCGCTCCTGTTGTTGAGGTTGTTGATACTATCGGCGCGGGCGATGTTTTTAATGCCGCTTTTCTGGCGGCATTGGCCGGCGGCAACAATGTGCAGCACTGCCTGGAACAGGGCGTTCTCACCGCATCAACCGCTGTATCCACAACGCCGCGCATCTATAACACCAGTTTGCTGACACAAGAGGATTAAGCCGATGAGTGCCCTGGAAATCCGCAACCTGTATAAAAATTACGGAACAGTGCAAACGCTCAAAGGCATTGATTTTGCTTTGGAAAGCGGTGAGTTTCTGGTGCTTCTCGGCTCATCGGGCTGCGGCAAATCCACCTTGCTCAATATTATTGCCGGGCTGGCAGAGCCAAGCTCCGGCGATGTGCGCATTGGCGGGCGATCCGTGCTTGGCATGCATCCGAAAAACCGTGATATTGCCATGGTTTTTCAATCTTATGCGCTTTATCCCAATTTGAGTGTGGCACGCAATATCGGCTTTGGTCTAGAAATGCGTAAAGTGCCTAAGGAAGAGCGCGAAACAGCAATCAGACAAGCCGCCGGATTATTACAGATTGAAAATCTGCTGGAACGTAAACCATCAGAATTATCCGGCGGGCAGCGCCAGCGTGTTGCCATTGGCCGCGCTTTGGTGCGTAAACCGCAGATTTTTCTGTTTGATGAGCCGCTCTCCAATCTTGATGCCAAGCTGCGTATGGAGATGCGCACTGAAATCAAACGCCTGCATCAAATGCTCAAAACCACTGTGGTCTATGTGACGCATGATCAGATTGAAGCAATGACGCTGGCAAGCCGCATTGCGATTATGCGCAATGGCAGGATTGAGCAATTGGGCACACCGGAAGAGATTTATAATCATCCGGCAACACTTTATGTTGCTGAATTTATCGGCGCCCAGCCGATGAACCTGCTCAAAGTTACCGTTCAGGGCGACCGCCTGCATATTGACGGCACCCAATACACCATTACTATACCGGAACATTTTAAAGCCAGTATCAAAAACCAGCAAGAACTGATCCTCGGCCTGCGGCCTGAAGCCCTGCGCCACTGCGATGCAGTACAGGCGAAACTCAATGTTGTTGCAGAAATCGGCGAACTGACAGGGCCTGAAATTATTGTTTCTGCCCGATTGGGGCAACAACGGATAAGTTTGAGCCTGCCACCGCAGCTACAGATCAAAAGCGGAAAAATTCTGCCACTCGATTTTGATGAAAGTGCAATAAGGCTCTTCAACCCGCAGAACGGATTGAGCCTGTAAAATAAAGGCCGGAATTTTCCGGCTTTTGCTTTTTTCGCCCTGCGCAGCAACCAATGCAATAATATAGCAAACGGGGCAATTCTCCGTTTGCTACCCGCGAATGCGCAAATAGCGGCGGTTAATCAGCCCATGCGTTCAGAGGCATAGGAGCCGGGACTTGCAGGAAATACCACCGTGCGATTGCCATTCAAAAAGACGCGATGATGGATATGGGCGTGAATGGCACGCGCCAGAACCTGCGCCTCCACATCACGGCCGATGGAAACATAATCAGCAGCACTTTGGGCATGGGTGATACGGGCAACATCCTGCTCAATAATCGGCCCCTCATCAAGATCTGCAGTCACATAATGGGCAGTCGCTCCAATCAGTTTGACACCGCGCTCATAAGCCTGCTTGTAAGGATTGGCACCTTTGAAAGACGGCAGAAAGGAATGGTGAATATTGATGATTTTCCCGGACATTTTCTGGCTCAATTCATCAGACAGAACCTGCATATAACGTGCCAGCACCACCAGTTCCGTACCCGTATTATTCACAATATCCATCAGCCGCGCTTCAGCCTCGGCCTTATTGTCCTTGGTGACAGCAATATGGTGAAACGGGATATCGTGATTGACCACAACTTTCTGATAATCAAAATGATTGGAAACCACACCCACAATGTCAATCGGCAGCCCGCCGATTTTCCAGCGGTAGAGAAGATCATTCAGGCAATGGCCAAAACGCGAAACCATCAGCAGGGTTTTCATTGGTTTGCGCATATCATGAAAATCATAAGTCATGCCGAATTTGTCAGCCGTTTGCTGAAAACCGCCTGCCACTTCTTCAAAGCTTTTGCCCTGCTCCGAAATAAAGCTGACCCGCATGAAGAATTTATCAGCGCCCAGATCATCAAATTGCGCGCTGTCAACAATATTGCACCCCATACCCGCAAGATAACCGGATATAGCAGCGACTATACCAAGGCGTGACTGGCAACTGACGGTCAACACGTAATTTTGCATGGGGCATTCCTCAAGCTTCAATAATTTCCAACAGATCTGTGCCGGAAAACCGGATAATATGAAGCTCTTACACAGAATTTGCGCATATGACAGTCCCGATTACGCTTTCATATGACGGAATTCTGTCATTTGCAGACAAATATATCCCTCTTATATCCTCAGGGAATGAAGAAGATCCGGCGCCGCTATAAATTGCCTGTCCCGATATCATAAATGCGGATTGCGCAGCTTGTATTTTGCCACCAGCCGGTCATTAATCTGTGCGGCTCCGGGCATATTGGCACTGCAATAAACCGGTACATCGCCGCCCTCTTCCGCAAGCGTGGCAGCAGCGGCGGCAAAAACCGCATTGAGAATTGTAGCACCCACAGCCGTTGAAACCGCCCCCGCCTTGATTGTGCTGTTTGGCAATTGCAGGATTGCATCGCCAGCAGGGATCTCATTATCCAGCACAATATCGGCAAGTTCTGCAAGGCGCACACGGCCACTGGCCGCCGCTCTGGAATAGGCAACCGAGGTTAAGGCAATAATCGCAGCACCCGCCTTGCGGCCAAAACGGGCAGCCTCAACCGGTGCGGCATTGACACCGGAATTGGATACCACAATCAACACATCACCCGCACCAATATCATAGCGTTGCAACAAAGGCTCAACCATGCCGCTTATACGCTCAAACCGGGTGCTGGAGGATGCCCCCTCCTGAAGCATTGTAAAAGCCGAAAGCACCGGCACGGTAATTGCCAGACCACCGGCGCGGTAATGCACCTCCTCCGCTAACATATGCGAATGACCGGTGCCAAACACAAAAACCCGCTTATCCCGGCGTGCTGTCTCTGCAATAAGGTTCACAGCCTGCGCCATTGCCTCTGCCTGACTATCACGCACACGGGCAAGATGGGCAATCACATGATCAAAATATGCATTAATAATATTCATGACTGCTGATCCTGCCGCTGACCGGCAATCCACGTTGCCCTGACATGGCAGGCATCGTCCAGCCATACCATATCTGCCCGTTTTTGCGGCGCAAGAACGCCGCGATCACCAAGCCGCAAAAACTCTGCCGGATAAGATGTTGCCATGCGCAACGCCTCCTCGGCTGACAGGTCAAGCATTGCCATGCCGTAACGGATGGCAGATGCCATATCAAGATCGGAGCCGGCCAGTGTGATGCGGTCTTCCAGCACCAGTTTAGGGCAATATCCGCCCTGAACACGATAAATTATACGCCCGTTCAGCCGGAACCTGTCGCGCTTTGAGCCGACCAGCGACATGGCATCCGTCACAAAAAACAAGCGTCCCTGCCCGCGCTTTGCCCGCAACGCCACCCGCAGGGCGGCAGGCTCCACATGGTGACCATCGGCAATAATCCCGCCCCAAACCGACGGATGATCAAGCGCCGCGCCGACCAGATTGGGCGCACGGTGGCCAAACTGGCTCATGGCATTAAACAAATGGGTAACACCCCGCGCGCCGGCATCAAACCGCTCCATGGCCATATCATAGGAACTGTCACTATGGCCGATACTGATAATCACCCCGCCTTCTGCCAGTTCACGCACCTGTGCAGGTGTAACCTGCTCGGCAGCCATTGTTACCAGCAGGCAGCCGATTTTCTGCGCGGTTGCAATCATAGCCTTAATATCTGCATCTTCCACAGGGCGCATCAATTCAGCCAGATGCGCGCCTTTTTTGGCAGGGGCAAGATGCGGCCCTTCCAGATGCAGGCCGGCAACGCCCTTATCCTCCGCAATTGCTGCAACCGCGGCAGCCATGGCCTGTGCTGTTACCGCGCCGGTATCAGTGATCAATGTTGGCAACAGGCTGGTTGTGCCATAAGGCCGGTGCCCGGCAGCAATGGTGCACATAATCTCCGGCGACGGCCCGTCATTAAGCATTACGCCGCCGCCGCCATTAACCTGCGCATCAATAAAGCCCGGGCTGAGAATGCCGCCGGCAAGCTCAATAATCTGCGTATCCTGCGGCAATTCCTCACCAGCTTTGACAAGGCGGATAACCACACCATCCCTGATCAGCAGGGCTGTTTGCTCATGAAAGCGATTGCCGTCAAAAATACGGGCACCACGTAACAGCTGACAAGCCATCAGACCGTCTCCGTAACCTTGTTAAGATTAAGCGGCTTATCCGGATTAAAGCCCCTGCGGCGGGTAACCGCCTCAATAATGCGATAATAAGCGGCAAGCCCCACCAAAGGATCCAGCAAGGCAGAGCCTGTCTGCGGTGTCCTGATCTGCTGAAAAGGCAATTCCAGCGGCGAGATGGCCAGAATATTGCCGCCCAGCCGGTCAAGATGCTGCAAGGAATGCAGATTATGCTGCAGTGCCTGATCATCGGCAAGAAACGCAATGATCGGAAAGCCCTTTTCCACCAAACGCATCGGCCCGTGCATCACCTCTGCCAGTGAATAGGCTTCCGCATGAATGGCCGAAGTTTCCTTGGCTTTCAATGCAGCTTCCAGCGCAATCGCCAAAGACGGCCCGCGTCCGGCGGTAAAGAGCGACTGTTTTTCAGCCAGAATATTTTCAATCATATTGCCGGGCGCCACCTGCACTGCCTCCAGCGCCTGCGGCAATTTTCCAAGTGCATTCTGCAATATGCTCTGGCCGCTCACAGCCGCCACCACACCGGTCAGTGCCGCTGCAGAGGCAATAAAGGATTTGGTTGCGGCAACGCTTTTTTCAGGCCCTGCCCCAATGCCAAGAACAATATCCGCCTCCTGTGCAAGCGGGCTTTCAGTAACATTAACCACCGCAATTGTAACCGCGCCGCTTTTCTTTGCCGCACGCTGCATGGCCACAATATCCGGGCTTGCCCCCGATTGAGAAACCGTAAAATGCACCGCAGAGTTAAGCTGCAGCGGCGCATCATAGACCGAAGCAACAGACGGGCCGATTGCCGCCACGGGCAAACCGCAGACAATTTCTGCCAGATATTTAAAAAATGTTGCCGCATGGTCTGATGAGCCGCGGGCACAGGTTGAAATCAAAGCCGGTTTACGCTTTTTAAAAACAGTTGCAATTTCTTCAAAAACCGGCTGCTGCCGGTTCAGAAGATCAGCCACAATCTGTGCAGCTTGCTCTGTTTCCTGAAGCATAAGTGTTGATGCGGTCATCTGACCTCTCCCGTTTTCAATTCTGCAATAAAATCATAAGCATCCCCGCGATAAAGCGAGCGGGTATATTCCACGATACGATCCGTCTGCGTGCGTGAGACACGCTCCATCTGCAAGGCTGCGGCCTTATCTGCCACACCAAGCAAACGGGCATTGACCGGATCCAAAACCACAGCGGTAAGACGCTGCAAGGCGCGCACCGGCTTGTAACCATAATGTTCCAGCGCCGCATAAAGCGACAGCCGGCCGCTGAGCACAGATTGCGCAGGCTCTGCTCCCTCATCACGGCCAAGCAGACGCTGCGGCACAACAGCCCGCTCAATAGCCATCGGCAAATCATCGGCAAGGCGCAAACGCTCAACCCGCACCACCTGATCCTGCATGGAAATGCCAAGCTGAAACGCCTCCTCCGGTGAAGGATTACCAACACCACCAGAGAGAATGCGCACACCCGGCACCTTACCACGGGCGATCATATCCTGCGAAAAAGAGGTAAGCTGCCATAAAGGCTGGCTGATTTTTTGCGGCCGTTCACAAATATAGGTACCGCTGCCATGGCGGCGCTCCACCAGCCGGTTTTCCAGCAATGTCTGATAGGCTGAGCGAATGGTAACCCGCGCCATTCCCAGCGCCTGTGCCAATTCACGCTCGGGCGGCAGGCTGCTGCCGGGGCTGAGACTGCCTTCCTCAATCAGGCTTATCAGCACCGTTGCAACCTGCTTGTAAAGCGGGCCGCCATTGGTTTGTGCGGCCAGCCCGCGCTGTAAATGCGGAAGTAATCTGGTATTATCCATAAATCAATCATAATACCTTTTTAATACCACTGGCAAATGAATAATCGCCTTCACCGGTAAAATTGCACACAGCCCCTGCCTGTGGCGACAACAGGCCGGAAGGCTCAGATAAACATAACGCCACCATCTTATCACTTTCATTCTGCAAGCCGGTAACACGATGCCCTGCCGCTTTATCCGGTGCACAGGCAGATATTGCTGCCTGACTTATTCAACTTTAAATGATAAGATTTTATCAGTTAACATTTATCAGAAAGTCATCATTATGAGTCCCGTACTGGAGATCGCCGATCTGAAAAAACTGGCACGCAGACGTGTGCCAAAAATGTTTTTTGATTATGCAGATTCCGGCGCATGGACAGAATCCACCTATCGCGCCAATGAAAGCGACTTTGCCAGCATCAAATTGCGCCAGCGCGTATTGGTGGATATGACAAACCGCTCCCTGGCCACCAGCATGATCGGCCAGCCTGTCTCCATGCCTGTTGCCCTTTCACCAACCGGCCTTGCCGGCATGCAGCATGCTGATGGTGAGATGCTGGCAGCAAAGGCTGCAGAGGAATTCGGGGTGCCTTTCACCCTGTCAACAATGAGCATCTGCTCTATTGAGGATGTGGCCTCTGTAACCAAAAAACCATTCTGGTTTCAGCTATATGTGATGAAAGACCGTGATTTTGTGCGCAATCTCATTGAACGCGCCAAGGCCGCAGGCTGCTCGGCACTGGTGCTGACACTTGATCTGCAAATTCTTGGCCAGCGTCATAAGGATCTGCGCAATGGTTTATCAGCCCCACCAAAATTCACCCCAAAACATATCTGGCAGATGATGACACGCCCGCAATGGTGCCTTGCCATGCTTGGCACACAGCGGCGCACATTCCGCAATATTGCAGGGCACGCTAAAGGTGTCAGCGATTTATCATCGCTTTCTGCATGGACTGCCGAACAATTTGACCCGAAGCTGAACTGGGATGATGTGGAGTGGATCAAAAAACTCTGGGGCGGGCCGCTGATCCTCAAAGGCATTCTCGATGAGGAAGATGCGCTGATGGCCGCAAAAACCGGTGCCGATGCCATTATTGTTTCCAATCACGGCGGCCGTCAGCTGGATGGCGCACCATCCTCCATCTCCGTGCTGCCGCGCATTGTGGATGTTGTCGGTGATAAAATTGAAATTCACCTTGATGGCGGTATTCGCTCCGGTCAGGATGTTCTCAAGGCTGTGGCACTTGGCGCCAAAGGCACCTATATCGGGCGGCCTTTTCTCTACGGGCTTGGCGCCATGGGCAAAGCCGGCGTTACAAAAGCACTGGAGATCATTGCCCGCGAAATGGATATCACCATGGCGCTGTGCGGCAAACGGCATATTGCTGATATTGATGCTTCTGTACTGCACAAAGACTGACTGTTAACATAAATTGGGTGCCGTTATTTTAATGGCGCCCTGCTCAGCAACACACTGCGGATTGAAAAACTGGAATGAATGCGCACAACCCCGGGCAGGCGTGAGAGAATTTCCTTGTGAATGACCTCATAGGCCGCAGCATTCTCCGCCTCTGCACGCAAAATATAATCCGCATCTCCCGTCATAAGATAACATTCCTGTATCTCCGGATGGCGGCGCACCGCCTCTTCAAAACGATTGAGATATTCTTCCGTCTGGCGCTCAAGCGTAATACGCACCAGCGCCACCAGCCGGTCATCCGCATCAGGCGCTGCAATAATTGCCGTATAGCCGCGGATGACCCCGCTTGCCTCCAGCAATTGCACACGCCGCAAACAGGCCGATTGCGACAAGCCCACTTCCGTGGCAAGCTGGCTATTGGTCATGCGCCCGTCACGGCGCAGGCAGCGGATAATATTGCGATCGATAGCGTCCAGTGCAGACACGAAGAATCTTCCATTTCACAGTATTTTATCAGGGAAATTTCGCTATAAATCGCATATATTTCGAAAAATAGCAAAAACATT
This sequence comes from Pseudochrobactrum albidum, assembly GCF_051851455.1. Classification (NCBI taxonomy): domain Bacteria; kingdom Pseudomonadati; phylum Pseudomonadota; class Alphaproteobacteria; order Hyphomicrobiales; family Brucellaceae; genus Pseudochrobactrum; species Pseudochrobactrum albidum. The sequence continues at coordinate 49,730 of NZ_JBPVTR010000019.1, read as the reverse complement.
CGAAGACTATTCGACTAAACTCCGCGTCAGGGAGAGAGTCTGGAAGGGCGCAATGCCATAACCGGATTAAACAGCAAATACATCTTCTAATGAAACTGATAAACCAGGCTGACCATACTATAATGGCAGCCGCATTTTTGGTTTATACCAAAACGGGGCAAGGCGGGGTTTTATGTCTGCATCATTATCAAGCCGGAAAACAGACTGCGAAACAGTTTCCGGCAAAACGCTTGCCAATGGCGCACAAACTGCGATTAATCTTGCCGCCGGCGGCATTTTAACCATTGACCTTGCCGCCTTACGCACCAATTACAAAATTCTTGCCGAACAGCTCAGGCCAACACGCGCCGCAGCAGTGGTAAAAGCCAATGCCTATGGTCTTGGTATTGAGCGGGTTGCTCCGCAATTTTATGCCGCCGGATGCCGCGATTTCTTTGTTGCGCATCTGGGGGAGGCTCTTGATCTGCAGCCGCATATCGGAAAAGATGCCGCAATCTATGTGCTTAACGGATTGCAGCCGCAAACAGAAAGCCTGTGCGCTGATCACCATATTGTCCCGGTATTAAACTCGTTTGAGCAATTACAAAACTGGGCAAATCTGTGTAAAATGCGCAAACGCAAACTTCCTGCCTTGCTGCAGATTGATACCGGCATGTCCCGTCTTGGCCTTTCCGAAGCTGAACTGAACACGCTTCTGGCCGACATATCTGTGCTGAATATGATGGATATCAAATTCATTATCAGCCATCTGGCCTGCGCTGATAATGAACAAAACCCGCAAAACCGCGCGCAATTGCAACACATGCAAAATGTGCTGCAATTGCTGCCGGATTATCCGGTTGCTTTTTCCAATTCCGGCGGCAGTTTCATGGAAAATGCCTATCATTTTGATCTCGCCCGCCCCGGTATCGCGCTTTATGGCGGCGCGCCGCAGGAAAACAAGCCAAACCCGATGCAGCCGGTAGTTTCCCTGCAGGCGCGGGTTATTCAATGCCGCAGCGTTGCAGCCGGCACTGCAGTCGGCTATGGCGGCAGCTATATGACGCAAACAGAAACCCGTATTGCCACAATTGCTGTTGGCTATGCAGATGGCCTGCCGCGGCATTTGAGCAATCAGGGTGCTGCTTTTTACAAGAACACGCGCCTGCCAATTATCGGCCGCGTCTCCATGGATTCGATCACGCTGGATATCAGCGCCCTGCCGGACGGCACGTTAAAGCTCGGCTCTCTGGTGGAATTGATTGGCAAACATCAAAGCCTTGAACAGCTTGCAAGCGATGCCGGCACCATTTCCTACGAAATTCTCACAGGGCTCGGACAGCGATATCAGCGCAACTATATTAACGACATCCCTGCCTGATTAAATATAAAATCTGCAATCGCAGGTTCAGACAGGATATGACAGAGGCATAGCATGAAAGTTACCATTCTCGGCAGCGGTGTCATTGGTGTGACCACCGCCTATTATCTGGCCAAAGCCGGCCATGAAGTGACAGTGATCGACCGTCAGGAAGGGCCGGCGCTTGAGACGAGTTTTGCTAACGCCGGACAGCTTTCCTATGGTTATTCCACGCCTTGGGCAGCGCCTGGCATTCCGCAAAAAGCTGCTATGTGGCTGTTTAAAAAACATTCGCCGCTGATTTTCCGCCCAACCTGCAATCCGGCAATGTATAGCTGGCTGTTGTCCATGCTGGCCAATTGCACCGCCTCTGCCTATGCAGTTAACAAGGCACGCATGTTGCGTATTTCCAATTACAGCCGCGAATGTCTGGCTGAATTGCGCAATGATACCGGCATAACCTATGATGAAGGCTCAAAAGGCACCCTGCAGCTGTTTAGAAGCCAGAAAGACTTTAACGCGGTGATGACCAAAGATATTGAAAGCCTGCGTCAGGACGGCATCACTTTTGAAGTACTGGATGCGGAAGGCTGTATAGCTGCCGAACCGGCGCTGAAAAATGTGAAAAGCATGATTGCCGGCGGCCTGCGCATGCCCGATGACGGCACCGGCGATTGCTTTATCTTCACCAACAAGCTGGCCAAAATGGCCGAAGAGCTTGGTGTTAAATTTCATTACAACGTCACAATTAAAGGTTTTCAGCTCAATAGCGGCCGCATTGTTGCGGTTGAGACCAACAAGGGCAATTTCACTGCCGATCGTTACGTGGCGGCACTCGGCAGCTTTACCCCGCATCTGGTAAAGGGGCTTGGTCTCAATGTGCCGATCTATCCGGTTAAAGGTTACTCAATCACTGTTCCGATTATTGATGAAACACGAGCACCGGTTTCCACCATTCTGGATGAAACCTACAAGATTGCAATCACCCGCCTTGGTGACCGAATCCGCGTAGGCGGTATGGCTGAAGTGACTGATTATATTACCCGCCTCAAACCGGAACGCCGTGAAACACTGGAGCTTTCCCTCAACGGCCTGTTTGGCGGCGCCGGTGATGTTTCCAAGGCCACATTCTGGTCAGGCCTGCGCCCGATGACGCCGGATTCAACCCCGATCATTGGCGCAACCAAATATGACAATCTCTATATCAATGCCGGTCACGGCACACTCGGCTGGACAATGTCTGCCGGTTCTGCCCGCGTTATGGCTGATCTTATTTCAGGCAAAAAACCGGATATAGACACATCTGATCTTGGCCTGTCACGCTACCAATAACAGGCATATCCCTGCAAGGAATAAAAACACCGCCGCAAATATTGCGGCGGTTTTATTATTTAAAGAAGGCCAATAAGATGCGCCTTCATCACCGCATGAACCTTGTTGGATACAATCAGTTTATTGAGCACATTATTCATGTGAAAATGCACTGTGCGCGGCGTAATATTAAGAATAATAGAAATATCCTCAGCGGTTTTACCATCACCGGTCCAGCGCAATATTTCCCGCTCGCGCAGGGTAATAACCTGCTCTTCCGCATTGATGGTTTCATCCAGACGATAATAATCATAAAGTTTTGTAAAAAGCGTCAAACCGAGCGGACGCATCTCCTTCCCAAGCACTTCCAGCTCCGCCTTGCTGATCGGATCGGATGCCCGGCTGAAAGACAAAAATCCTGTAATCGACATCGGCCCCCAGCAGGATTGCGTTACCCCCACAGAATGACCATCGCGCTTCATTTCCTGCCACAAGGATTTGTTGTGGTTATAAAGCTTCTCCGTCCACACTACAGGTTTTGAACTGCGTGAGGAAAATTGTATGGCCGGATCTGTCAGCAAACATTCATTGGTCTGATAATAAGCACGCCACGCTTCAGAATAATTATCCAAACCTTTAACCTGCGGGCGTGTAAGTGATTGGGGAATACGCAATATAAAGCTGTAATACTCAAAACCGAGCTTCAAAGCATGGCTACTGATAATATCGACAAGTTCAAAATTCTGTATATCTGTTAAATTGACACTGTCAGAAAATGGTCGCGACATATTCATCAGAAAAACCTTATCTTATTTTAAAATATAAATAAAAATTCAATTCCGTAGAAAGTATGACCACCAATACATTAACAATACAAATAAAAAATGACAATCAATTAAGACAAATTAATACTTTTAAAGTTATATTTAAAAGAACATATATTTTTTAAATAAAAATGTATATTTTTTATTGAAAATCAAATATGAATATTCATAAACTTCTAATAAAATACTCAATAAAAAATCATTATTTTTAAAGAGTGACATTTTTATCATGCTAAAATCAGCGGTTTTATTGACCTGAAACACTATTACCCGCCATCATGATTCTTAACGTAAAATAGCAATTTATGGCCTGTCGCACTTGCACGGCGCGGGAACTTGGCTAAAAACACCCTGAACCATGGGTGAGCCAGATGAACTCCAGAAATATTGCCATTATCGGCGGCGGGCCTTGCGGCCTTGCGGCAGCAGAAATACTCTCAAAACAGGGACACAGAACCACTGTTTATGAAGCAATGCCAACGGTTGCGCGCAAATTTCTTCTGGCAGGGAAATCCGGCCTCAACATTACCCATTCAGAAGAGTATCACCGCTTCATTACACGCTTTGGCACCGCTCTGCCCCGCCTGCAACCGGCACTTGATGCCTTTACGCCAGAGGATGTCTGCCACTGGGTACAGGGGCTTGATATTGAAATTTTTACCGGCAGTTCAGGCCGCATTTTTCCCAAACATATGAAGGCCTCTCCATTGTTGCGCAATTGGGTTGCACGGCTGGAGGCTCAGGGCGTTAGAATTCTGCAACGCCATCGCTGGCAGGGTTTTAATGGCCATAATCTGCTTTTTTCCACACCATACGGCCCATTTGAAGCGCAACATGATGCCGCGCTGCTGGCACTGGGCGGTGCCAGCTGGCCGCGCCTCGGATCTGATGCCGCATGGGTGCCGTGGCTGCAGGAAAAAACTATTCACATTAATCATTTTCACCCTGCAAATTGCGGGTTTAACATGCGCTGGAGCCGGTTATTTCGTGATAAATTTGCCGGCGCGCCTCTCAAGTCCGTTGCCGCAACCTCTGCCGCAGGCCGTATTGAGGGAGAATTTGTTATTTCGCAACACGGTATTGAGGGCAGCCTGACCTATGCCCATAGTGCTGCGCTGCGCGATTGTCTTGAGCAAAATGGCAGCGCAAATCTTATGCTCGACCTCACACCCCGTAAAAGTGAGGAACGCCTGCTGCAAGCACTGCAAAAACAGGATCCTAAAAACAGTTTTACCAATCGCCTGCGCAAGGCGGCAGGGATTGAAGGGGTAAAAGCCGCATTGTTACGAGAGCTTATTCCCGATATCAGCCATATGAATGCCGCGCAGCTTGCCCGCCATATTAAAAATCTGGCTCTCCCTTTAATAAGTCCGCGCCCGATCATTGAGGCTATTTCCTCAGCAGGCGGCATTGCATGGGATGAGATAGATGAAAACTATATGCTGCGCAAATTACCCGGCGTGTTTGTCGCCGGTGAAATGCTTGATTGGGAAGCGCCGACCGGCGGCTATCTTCTCACGGCCTGCCTGGCAACCGGACGCGCCGCCGCCAGAGGGATTGATACATATCTGCAAAGACTCAGCCAAGCTTGCCCAAAGGCTCAGCCAAGCTTGGCATTGACAAAAACATCATAGCGCGTGCTTTTGCCTAAAATCTGATGTGACGGCTTGCGAATACCGGCCAATGGCGCTGCACGCAGCGGCCATTTCAGCACCACACGGGCACGTGCATGTTCAAGCGCCACCTGCATCAATCTTTCCGCATCAGGATCAGTGCCGACAATCTCGCGGATCTGTCGCATTTCCTTTTTCACCAATGCACTATTGCCACGCGGCGGATGCATCGGATCAACCAGCACCACCTGCGGGTTCAGATCCGGCAGCAACTGGCAGGAATCGCCATGCAGAAGCGTCATCCGCGCCACAGTTTGCGCATAGCGTCCGCCTTCAGCCGCTGCCCGCTCAAGCCCTTCGGCAAGCAACCGATGCATAACCGGCGAACGCTCGATCAGGGTCACTCTTGCGCCAAGGGAAGCCAGCAAAAATGCATCACGCCCAAGCCCCGCCGTAGCATCCACAATATCCGGTGTTGCCCCGCGCACCAGCCCTGCCGCTTTTGCCAGCGCCTGACCGCGCCCCTCGCGAGATCGAAAACGATGGCCAACCGCACCGCCAACAAAATCAACAATCAGATCCGTATTTTCTACCTGCTGCATCAATCGCACTCAAAACGGGCAAGGAATGGTAAAATGCATATCACGGCCATCGGGATGACAGAAACGTAATTGTTCTGCATGCAGCAACAAACGCTCCGCCGCTCGCAATGGAGCGCCTTGCGCATAAAATTCATCGCCCAAAATCACATGGCCGATAGCCTTCATATGTACCCGCAACTGATGGGTGCGCCCTGTGAGCGGTGATAGCCGCACTCTTGTGCGGTCCTGCCCGCGTTCCAGAACCTGCCAGCGGCTTTGTGCCGGTTTGCCATTGCGATAATCAACATGGTGACGCGGCTTGTTTTCCGGATCAATCGCCAATGGCAGATCAATCAGCCCTTCTTCCTGTTCCACCCTGCCCCATACCACAGCAATATAGGATTTTTCTGTTGTGCGGTTTTCAAATTGGGCAGCAATTTTGGCATGCGCCTTGCGGTTGAGCGACATCAACACCACACCGGACGTATCCTTGTCGAGCCGGTGAATCATCTGCGCCTGCGGAAATTCTTTCTGCACACGGCTGGCCAGACTATCGGCCAGCGCAGGATGGCGCCCTGGCACAGAGAGCAGGCCGCTTGGCTTATCCAGCACCAATATATCCGCATCACGATAGACCACGGTAATATACGGCTCCAGCGGCGGATTATAAACAGGAGAGAGAGACATTGTCATGCCTCCCTCTAACATGGTTTTATCACCACAGAGAAGTGCAGATATAACATGCATTGCATATCCGCCATCTTTATTCCCCGCTTTACAGCATCAAAAGCATCATGACTTTGAAACCAATCGTCGCGGTCAATTATCAAAAACCTTTATGTGTTTTTAAAAATTCAGCCTCCTGCGCCGTATTTTCCCGCCCCAATATGGCATTGCGATGCGGGAAACGGCCAAAACGCTGCACAATATCACGATGCTCACGGGCAAATCCCAGCGCATAATCATCACCCAGCGCCTCATAAAGCTGCACACAACGCTGTTGATCGGGCAGATTTTCGCTATGCATCAGCGGCAAATAGAAAAATGCCCTTTCTTTTACATTGACACGATGATCATAGGCATGATCCAGCGCATAATTTGCAATTTCACGCGCCTTTGCATCTGTCGCAAAAGCATTCGGCGTGCCGCGAAACATATTGCGTGGAAACTGATCGAGAATAATCGTCAGCGCCAATGCATTGCGCGCCTCCTCCCGCCATTGATCCAGCTCTCCGGCAGCTGCCTGCTCATAAACACTATAAAAACGCTGCTTTATCTGCGCATCAAGATCGTCTGAACGCACAAACCAATGCGCTTCTGTCGCCGGTAAAAACCAAAAATCCAGTATCTCCTGCGGGCTCGGCTGCGCCATTATTCATCTCCTCTGTCAGTAATTCTTTATTGTTACATAGGATAAACCGGCAGGCTTGCCAGCTCCATATGAGCGCGGCGCAATTATATATCTTGTTTCAATCAATAAAAAAGGGAACCATTTAGGCTCCCTTTTCTCAAAAACTCCGCTCCGGATATCAGGAGGAGAATTCTTTATCCTTATGGCCAAGAATTGCCAGAAGCGTGATTGCAGCAGCCGCCAGCAGATAAAGCCCCACATGCGAAAGGCTGTAAGTGGTGGCAAGCCACGTGGCAATATAAGGCGCCAGCGATGCACCGAAAATACTTGCCAGATTGAATGTCATGGAAGCACCGGTATAGCGCACGGCCGTAGGAAATGGTGAAGCCAGCGCCGCGCCGATCGGGCCGTAGGTCATACCCATTAACGAGAAGCCGATAACAGAGCACAAAACCGCACCGGCAAGGCCGGAGCCAAGCAGCGGCGCCATAACAAGGCCAAATAAACCAATGCCAATTGTGGTCAGGGTCATGATAAAGCGGCGGCCGAAACGGTCTGACAACAAACCTGATACCGGAATAAGCAACCCGAAAAACACCACACCGATCATCTGGATAAACAGGAACTGCTCACGGGAATAGCCAAGCCCTGCCTGCTCAACCGGACGCGTTGCCCAGGACAACATAAATACTGTCATCAGATAAAACAGCACGAATGTTGCCAATGCTGAAAATGTGCCGAGCACCAGCGCGCGCTTATGATTGCGGAAAACACTTGCAAGCGGCACCTGCACCCGTTCTTGCTTATCCATAGCCCTCTGGAATTCGGGTGTCTCAGTGATTTTAATTCGCACATAAAGCCCGACAAGCACCAGAAGAATTGAACCGATAAACGGAATGCGCCAGCCCCATGCCATAAATTGTTCATTGGTCAATGCATCTGTAAGGATGAGAAATGTGCTGGCCGAGAGAATAAAACCAATCGGCGCGCCAAGCTGGGGAAACATCGCATACCATGAGCGTTTGCCAGCCGGAGCATTTTCTGTTGCCAGCAACACAGCGCCACCCCATTCTCCGCCAAGGCCAAGCCCCTGCCCGAAACGGCACAAGGCCAGAAGCAAGGGCGCCACAACACCGATTTGCGCATATGAAGGCAGAAAACCGATAATCACGGTTGAAAGCCCCATTGTCATCAATGCCGCAACCAATGTGGCCTTGCGGCCGATCTTATCGCCAAAATGGCCAAATACCATTGCACCAAAGGGGCGCGCAAAAAAAGCAATTGAGAATGTTGCAAAAGACTGCAGCATTGCCGAAGTGGGGTCACTGGCCGGAAAAAATACAATCGGAAAAACCAGCACCGCAGCTGTTGCATAGACATAAAAATCAAAAAATTCAATTGTTGTGCCGACAAGGCTTGCAAACAGCACACGGGCGGGCGAATTCAATACCGGGGCTGCCTTGCCATCTCGGTTAACGGCAGCTTTCCGGGAAGAGCCGGAAACACTCATTCCTTATTATCCTGTTCAGCGCAGACCAATGCCCAAAATCTGTAAAAAAATTTCACACAGCCTGCAAAATAACGAAGCAGATCACCGCCTTATCAGGACAGCTTTCTGAATATTCAGATCACACCGCACAAAATCATAAGCCGGCGCACGAAACGCCGAAGTTTTATCTGATAAGGCGCAATAAAACTATCTTGAATTCACATTTTTCTTTTTAAAATTACGCATTATTATCATTTATTTTCATATTATTGCTGTCATGCAACATCCGCGCGTTTTTGCGGCGTACTTATAAGCCGCAGGTAAAAATTATTGCCCGTATTGCGGGGTGTTTGTTTTAAAAACTTCTGCACTTCTGCCGCACAAATCATGGATTTGCCAAGATTCAGACTTGATCAATTATTGCCAGATATTAATATGATAAAAAGACTCATATTTAATCAGGTAGCAATAATTATGAAACAAGCCCCTGCCGTAAAACCACTTTACCTCATAACAACCAGCTTGTTGGCATTCAGCCATCCTGTTCATGCCCAACAGGCGCAAAAGGATAAAGCGCAAGCCCAAAACGGCACTATAGTTCTGGAGCAGATTGTTGTTACAGCCTCATCGGTTGCCACCAATATCAAGGATGCGCCTGCCAGCATTTCCGTTGTCGGCCAGGAGCAATTGCAGCAAAGCGGCGCGCCGGATATCAGCGAGGCATTAAGAACAGTGCCCGGGCTTAATATCGGCTTTGGCAGTGACGGCACACGCGGCATAAGCATGCGCGGTATGGGGCGCGGCTACACACTCATTCTTATTGACGGCAAACGCGTTAATGCCGGGCTTACAACCATGCGCCATTATAATGGCGATCTCGACTGGGTACCGGTGGATGCCATTGACCGTATTGAGATCGTGCGCGGCCCGATGTCCACCCTATACGGCTCGGATGCCCTTGGCGGCGTGGTTAATATTATCACCAAAAAATCCGGCAATAACTGGACAGGCTCCCTGACAACAGAATGGATTCAGCCAGAAAGCAAAGCCACAGGCACCGCCAAGAAAATCAGTGCCTATGTCAGCGGGCCAATTGTGCCGGATGAGCTGACTTTCACGGCTTTTGGTAATATCAGCCGGAAAAAACCGTCAGATCCGTCCCGTCATGATAATATTCAAACACCGGGCGGCAGTGATGATTATGATATGACCGGCCGGCTGACATGGACACCAGCCAGTCATCATATGTTTGAGCTGGAAGCCGGCACAGGCAAGGAAAAATACCGCCCATCACTCGCATCAGGCAAAATAGATACCAGCAAAACCTCAATCCGCCGCAACACGGCCTCTTTGCGCCATGTTGGCGAATGGGATTTTGGTACGTCCACAATCACTGCCTTTATAGAGGATGCCAATAATCATCACAATATCACCAATCGCGCAGGTGCTGTTACCGGCGAGACGACAATCAATGTGCGCAGCTACACAATCGATGGCAAAATCTCCATGCCGATCGATTTTCTTTTTGAACAAAATCTGACTCTCGGCGCAGAATACCGTTATGAAAAAATGAAAGATCCGGAAAATCTCGGCAAGAAAAATTCTGTGACCAATACAACCGGCCTGCCTGAAACAAACATGTGGACGACCGCCATTTTTGCTGAGGACCAGATCAGACTGACAGACAGCCTGAAGCTGACCGCAGGCCTGCGCATAGACCAGCACGAGAAATTTGGCACCCATGCCAGTCCGCGCCTGTATTTGAATTACGATGTCAATGAGCACCTGACCCTGAAAGCCGGATGGGCACAGGCCTTTAAAGCCCCCAATATGCGCCAGCTCAATCCAAACTGGGTGCAGACATCACGCGGGCGTGGTTGCGGGGCTGTGGGCGGCCCTTGCGAAATGGTCGGCAATCCTGATCTTAAACCGGAAACCAGCAATAGTTTCGAAATCGGTGGTATCTATCTGCAGGATAACTGGGAAGCAGGTCTGACCTATTTCTACAATGATATTGATGACAAGATCACCTCAGCACGCAAAGCATCGCTCATCACCCCCAACGGCACCAAATATGTACAGCAGATCAATATTGACCGTGCACGCACACAAGGTTTTGAGGGTAACCTGACTATAACGCCGCATCATGACTGGACATGGGCAAACACCTTTACCTATCTTATTGAGAGCCGCAATCTTGAAACCGGCATGCCGCTCTCTGCCGATCCGAAATATTCAATCAATACCGATTTGACATGGCAGCTTCGCGAAAATTTCAGTCTTACCGGCGGCCTCGCTTTCTACGGCAAACAGGTGGATTATGTGGCAAAACCGGAAACCCTGACCGCGCAAAACGTATCAGCCTATCATATCGCCAATATTTCTTTGAAATATGATCCGGCCGAGCATGTCACATTACGTGCAGGGGTGAACAATATTTTTGACAAGCAACCCAGATCAGAATCCAACTTTGTTGAAAACGGCCGCAGCTATTTCCTATCGCTGACATCCAAATTCTGATCAGATAAAAAACGCCGGTCTAACCGGCGTTTTTTTTAAAATAGATTTACTGCTTTTTATAGCTTAGCCCGCGTGCCAGCCAGCAGCCTATTTTCAACCCTGTAACCGTGCCCTTCACATCGCGTTCAACAACCACTGTCCAGTCTCCCGGCGCCGGTGCATCCATACCGCGCTGGCAGGGCAGCAGCCAGATATCTTCAGCAATCGCATAAAGCGGCTGCATCGCCCCTTGCCCCAGAAAACCTTCAAATGCGGCATACATGCCGGCGCCAACAACCTCACAGATAAAATCCGCATCCATTTCCGCGCAATGGTAGCGCCCTGCAATATCCCTGCGCCCTTCTCCCGCCACGCGCTGCATCTGCGCCGACAGATTTTCACCATTGCGTTGCAGCAAGATAGTATCGCCATCACGCTGCAATTGCATGCCTGATGAGCGCAAAGTGCCGTCTTCCTGCATATCCATCAGCTCTGGCGATGTGGCAAAACGGGCATGCACCTGCCCGTCCGGTGCCGGCGCAAGGCTAAGGCTTAAACCGCAAACCGGATCAAAATAATTGCCATACCAGCCCGCATCCACGGGCAAGGCCTGCTGCTTGATTTTTGACTTACCTAATGCCGCGCGCATCAGCTGTTCTGCAGCGCCATAGGCACTTCCCTGATGGTTAAACATCACAATTACGGAAAGGCGCGCTTCTGCCGCATGAAAACGCTGGCAGCGCCATCCGCGTAACGCGCCGCCATGACCGGTAATTTTCACCCCGTCAAATTCCACATGATTAAGCCCGAAACTGTAGCAGGCAGGCTTGCCGTCTTTATAGAATTGCGGGCGGGACAAGCGACGATAAAGCCCGTTTTCATCATCACGCGTGGCATCAATAAACTGTTCCCAGGCAATCATATCATCCAGCGAAGCACAAATACCGGCATCTCCGCTCCAGTGAATATTATTCACCGCCGGTATAAAACCGGCTGTAATATTGCCTTCATAGCCAACAGCGCCGCCCGGCGTGACGGAAGTATCAGGAAATAATCCGGCTGTTTTCATACCCGCAGGCAGGAAAATACGCTCCTTTAGCAACGCATCCAGCGAACGGCCGGTTTTTTCCTCAATCAAAAATGACAGCAGACGAAAATTACCATTGCTATAAGAATAATGCGTGCCGCTTTCAAAATGAGTGCTGCGGATTTTGCCGAGCAGTTTTCTCGCATCATCTGCAGTAAATTTTCCTTCAGGATCAGCACCGCAAATCACTGTAAGCGCCCAGTAATCGCGCAAACCCGACTGATTATTGCACAGATCAGCAATATGCGGGCGCTCGCCTTCAAAATCCGGCAGATAGGCAGCCAATGCCGCATCAAGAACAGAAATATCCGCAAAACTGTCCAGCAATACAGCGCAGGTAAATTCCTTGCTCACAGAGCAGATCGGCATCAAGGTCTCGCTGCTCATTGGCACGCGCTTTTGCATATCTGCAAAGCCCCAGACCTGTTTTGCAATCACCTCACCATCTTTAAGGACTGCGGCCACGCCCCCCGGCCCCTTATGATGCTCCGGCAAAGCACGCATCACAGCATCAATTGCGTTTTTATCAACAGCCTGCATAATTTCATTTCCCAAAAAGCAGTAAAATTGCCGCCCTCCCAAAAAGAACAGCAAGACAGCAACCCTTATCGTCTCTGTCCTTAAAACTCTGCATTAGAATATTTGCCGCACAGATGTGAAGCGGTTTTAGCCGGCAAGCACACAATTATGCTCTTTCAGAGCCTCTGCAGCCGTTCAAGATGACGTCAAGTCAAAATTTCGTGAAAATAAATGTTATTAATCACATCATACAAATGGATGATATGGTAAAAGAAAAAATTAGTATTGATTAGAATCAATGACAGCTCAGCCTTACCAGAGCACTTAACAAATAAAATTTTCTTGAACAGTCAGGCGCAGTAAATGACACAAAATCAATCAGGCAGGTATAAAAAATACATTCTTGTTACGGCTTTGGCATTGATAGCAGCCGGCAGTTACTATGCATGGGACAAGCTTAACAATAGCGGCCTGCCCGCTGGCATTGCCTCCGGCAACGGGCGCATTGAAGCGGTTGAAATTGATATTTCCACCAAAAGCCCGGGGCGCATTCGCGATATTTTAGCCGATGAAGGCGATTTTGTGAATGAAGGCGATATTCTTGCCCGTATGGATACAGATCAGGCCGAGAGCCAGCGCCGGCAGGCAGAAGCGCAATTGCGCCGCGCGGAAATCGGTGTTGAAACCGCCCGCAGCCTTGTTGCCCAGCGCGAGGCTGAATATAAAGCCGCAGAGGCCATCATCGCCCAGCGTGAAGCACAGCTTGATGCCGCCAAGCGCAGGCTCAGCCGTTCGCAGCAATTGAGTGAATCGCGCACCGTCTCCCAGCAGATTCTTGATGATGACCGCGCCAATGCCCAAGGGGTGGAAGCTGCTGTCAGCGCCGCCAAGGCGCAGCTTGCCGCCACCAATGCCGGTATCAGCGCCGCCAAAGCGCAGGTGGTTGATGCCGAAGCCGCGGTTGATGCCGCCAAAGCGGCTATTGCCAGCATCAATGTCGAGATTAATGATGCCACGCTCAAGGCACCCAAGCCCGGCCGTGTGCAATATCGCGTGGCACAGCCAGGCGAAGTGATCCCCGCCGGCGGCCGCGTGCTCAATCTGGTTGATTTAAGCGATGTTTACATGACCTTCTTCCTGCCCACAGCGCAGGCCGGTCAGGTGGCAATCGGCGCGGATGCACGCATTGTGCTCGATGCGGCGCCGCAATATGTCATCCCCGCCAAAATCAGCTTTGTAGCCGATGTGGCGCAATTTACGCCAAAATCGGTTGAAACTGAAGAAGAGCGTCAGAAACTCGTCTTCCGCGTCAAGGCAAAAATCCCGCAGGAATTGCTGCAAAAACATATTCAAATGGTCAAAACCGGCCTGCCCGGCATTGTTTATGTCAAACTCAGCGAGCAAGCTGAATGGCCACAACATCTTGCGGAACCGGTAAAATGAACAGCCCCCTCGCAAGTCATCATAAGGCAGACGGCGATTTTGTCGTCCGCACAGAAAATGTCAGCCTGACTTATAATAACAAGCAGGCATTGCGCGATATCACGCTTAATATTCCCGCAGGGCGGATGATCGGCCTGATCGGGCCTGATGGGGTGGGTAAATCCAGCCTGCTCTCACTGATTGCCGGCGCACGCATGATGCAGCAGGGAAAAATTGATGTTCTTGGCGGCGATATTGCGGACAAACGCCACCGCCAACAAGCCTTTCCGCGCATTGCCTATATGCCGCAAGGGCTTGGTAAAAACCTTTATCCAACCCTTTCCGTTTTTGAAAATATTGAATTTTTCGGCCGGCTATTCGGCCATAACAAACATGAGCGCGAGCGCCGCATTGCTGATTTGCTGGCACGCACCGGCATGTCCCCCTTTGCTGATCGGCCTGCGGGCAAGCTTTCCGGTGGGATGAAGCAAAAAACCAGCCTGTGCTGTTCACTCATTCATGATCCGGATTTGTTGATCCTTGACGAGCCGACCACCGGCGTTGATCCTTTGTCACGGCGCCAGTTCTGGGAGCTGATTGACGATATCCGCAAAGACCGCCCCGGCATGAGCGTGATTGTTGCCACCGCCTATATGGAGGAGGCTGAGCGTTTTGATTGGCTGGTTGCCATGAATGACGGGGCAATTCTTGCCACCGGCACCCCGCAAGAGCTGATGCAGCACACCGGCACGCCCAATATTGATGCCGCTTTTATCGCCCTGTTGCCGGAAGAATTGCGGCAGGGGCACCATGAGGTGATCATTCCCCCGCGTGATGCGCAAGCAACCGCCGGCATTGCCATTGAGGCAGAACATGTCACGGTGCGTTTTGGCACTTTCACCGCGGTAGATAATGTCAGTTTCCGCATTCCGCGCGGCGAGATTTTCGGCTTTCTCGGCTCCAATGGCTGCGGCAAATCCACAACCATGAAAGTGCTCACCGGCCTGTTGCCCGCCAGTGAGGGCACCGCAAGGCTGTTTGGCCGCGAGGTGGATCCCAAAGATATCGATATCCGCCGCCGCGTCGGTTATATGTCGCAGGCGTTTTCGCTTTATTCTGAACTGACAGTGCATCAAAATCTCACGCTGCACGCCAGATTATTCGGCATGGAAGAAGCCAGAACCACAAAACGCATTGAAGAACTGTCACAGCGTTTTGATCTTACCAATGTGATGGATGTTTATCCTGATGATATGCCGCTTGGTATCCGCCAGCGCCTGTCGCTGGCGGTGGCGCTCATTCACGAGCCGGATATTCTCATTCTTGATGAGCCAACCTCCGGCGTTGATCCGGTGGCGCGTGATGCATTCTGGCAAATTCTGGCTGATCTCTCCCGCAAGGATAATGTGACAATTTTCGTCTCCACCCACTTCATGAATGAAGCGGAGCTTTGCGATCGTATTTCCCTGATGCATGCAGGCAAGGTGCTGATCAGTGACACGCCAAAGGCAATCACCGCCAGCCGGTCTGCAACAACATTGGAAGAAGCCTTTATCGGCTATTTGGAAGACGCTATTGGTGAAACAGCCCCCGCCCCGAAGCCGCAACAAATTGCGCCTTGCGCGCCAGCATCCCCGATAGCGCAACCGGCACCCAAAACGCCCAAAACCTCCTCCGGCTTTTTGCCGGATCTGCGGCGTATGCTTGCCTATACAAGGCGGGAGGGGCTGGAATTGCGCCGCGACCCGATCCGCGCTGCTTTGGCGATGCTTGGCAGTGTTATCCTGCTGTTTGTGATCGGTTATGGCATTAATCTGGATGTGAATAATCTCAGTTTTGCGGTGCTTGACCGCGATGATACCACCATCAGCCGCGATTATATTCGCCAGTTCTCCGGCTCGCGTTATTTTATCGAACAGGCGCCAATCCTCGATTATGATGATCTGGATAAGCGCATGCGCAATGGCGAAATCAGCCTGGCCATTGAAATTCCGCCCAATTTTGCACGCGATGTTGAACATGGCCGCCCGGTTGAAATTGCCGCCTGGATTGACGGCGCCATGCCGGTGCGTGCAGAAACCATCCAAGGCTATGTGCAAGGCACGCATCTGAACTGGATTTCCCAAAAAGCCCGGGAACTTTACGGCAATACATCCGCACTCACCCGTTTCAATATGGAGATCCGCTATCGCTATAATCCGGATGTGCAAAGTCTGGTCGCCATGGTGCCGGCGGTCATTCCGCTTTTGCTGCTGGTTATTCCGGCCATGCTTTCCGTGTTAAGTGTTGTGCGTGAGAAAGAGCTTGGCTCCATCATTAATTTCTATGTGACACCGGTCACAAAATTCGAATTTCTGATGGGCAAGCAACTGCCCTATATTGCGCTGGCCTTTTTCAATTTCTTAATGCTCACCGCCTTTGCTGTCTTTGTCTTTCGGGTGCCTTTCAGCGGCAGTTTCCTCACCTATGCCACGGCAGCACTGCTTTATGTGGTGATTACCACCGGTATGGGGCTGGTTATTTCCACCTTTATGAACAGCCAGATTGCCGCCATTTTCGGCACCGCCTTGATGACGCTGATCCCTGCGGTGCAATATTCAGGCATTATTGATCCGGTCTCCTCCCTGCATGGGGCGGGCGCGCTCATCGGGCAGATTTACCCGACAACCTATTTCACCATCATTTCCCGCGGCACTTTCTCCAAGGCGCTCAGCTTCTCTGATCTGGGGCTGCCTTTCCTGATGCTGCTCATCACTGTTCCGGTGCTGCTGGTGCTGGGAATAGTTCTACTCAAAAAACAGGCACGCTGACATGAGGATATCCAATATATGGCGGCTTGGCATCAAGGAATTGCGCGGTCTGGCGCGTGATCCGATGCTGATTATCCTGATTATTTATGCTTTTTCGCTGGCAATTTACACCGCCTCCAAAGCAATGCCGGAAAATCTCAATAATGCGGCCATTGCTATTGTGGATGAAGATCAATCGCCAATCTCCGGCCGCATTACCTCTGCTTTTTATCCGCCTTATTTTGTGCCACCCAAACTCATCTCCGCCTATGAGATGGACAGGCGCATGGATACGGGGCTTGATACATTTGCGCTGGATATTCCCCCAAGCTTCCAGCGTGATCTTCTGGCAGGCCGCAACCCGACCATTCAGCTCAATATTGATGCCACCCGCATGAGCCAGGCCTTTACCGGCGGGCGCTATGTGCAGGCCATTGTCACCAATGAGGTGAGTGAATTTCTCAACCATTATCGCGGGGCAACCA
The DNA here is from genome assembly GCF_051851455.1 of Pseudochrobactrum albidum. Lineage (NCBI taxonomy): Bacteria > Pseudomonadati > Pseudomonadota > Alphaproteobacteria > Hyphomicrobiales > Brucellaceae > Pseudochrobactrum > Pseudochrobactrum albidum. Next base: position 32,421 of record NZ_JBPVTR010000019.1, on the reverse strand, counting down.
AATTGCCGGTTGAGCAGAATCTGCGTGCCCGCTTCAATCAGGATCTTAATAAAGGCTGGTTTGGCGCGGTCACCAATGTGATTGCCTCTGTTACCATGCTTTCCATCATTTTAACCGGTGCGGCACTGATCCGCGAGCGGGAACACGGCACAATTGAACACTTGCTGGTCATGCCTGTCACGCCGGTTGAAATCATGATCAGCAAGGTCTGGTCGATGGGGCTGGTAGTGCTCGTTGCCACCGCCTTGTCACTGATTTTTATCGTCAAGGGTGTGCTGGCAGTGCCGCTCAATGGCTCAGTCCTGTTGTTTTTATGCGGTGTGGCGCTGCAACTTTTTGCCACCACCAGCCTTGGCATTTATCTGGCCACCATTGCCGGTTCCATGCCGCAATTCGGGCTGTTGATTGTGCTGGTGCTGTTGCCGCTTCAGGTGCTTTCCGGCGCAATGACCCCGCGCGAAAGCATGCCGGAAATCATCCAGACGATTATGCTGGCAGCACCCAACACCCATTTTGTCATCATTGCCCAGTCGGTTTTGTTCCGTGGTGCAGGTTTCAGCGTTATCTGGCCGCAATTTCTGGCGTTGTTAGCAATTGGTAGTGTGTTGTTTTTCTTTGCGCTGCGCCGTTTCCGCAATTTTCTGAGGTAAGAGACGCAAGATTTGATTGTTTATCCAAGCTGAAAAAGCGCCGGTTCATCATAAAGGTACAAAATGAGTGGTTTAATTCTCACATTCAATACGGGATCATCCACCGTTAAAATCGGCGCTTTTGAACAGCAAGGCACGGCTCTTCGCAAATCGGCCAGAGCCGGCATTGATTTTGCCGCCTCTCCTTTGAATTTTCATCTGGAGCACGGCACAAACCGGCTGGATATTGCCCTGCAAGCGCAAGCTCATGATGATATTGTCATGATTATGGGCGAGGTTTTTGAAAAACTTTCCCCCCATATGGATCTAAGCCGCATTACCGCTATCGGCCACCGTATTGTGCATGGCGGCGATCTGTTTGACGAGCCGGTAAAAATTGATGATCAGGTGATTGCCGCCATTGATCAGCTTGCGGTTTTTGCGCCCTTGCACCAGCCAAAAAGCCTTGCGCTGATCAGGGCTGTCCGCCGGCTTTTTCCGCAAATTCCGCAATCCGCCTCTTTTGACACGGCTTTTCACCGCACCATGCCGGAGATTGTGCGCCGCTTTGCCATTCCCCGCGTCATGCATGAACAGGGTATCAAACGCTATGGATTTCACGGCCTGTCCTATCAATCCGTGATCAATGATTTTGCTGATCGGGAGCCGGCTTTAAGCAAAGGCAAGGTCATTATCGCCCATCTTGGCAGCGGCGCCAGCCTTTGCGCACTTTCTGGGGGCAAAAGCGTTGATACCAGCATGAGTTTTTCAACGCTTGATGGGATTCCCATGGCCACGCGCTGCGGCAATATTGATGCCGGCGTGCTGCTGCATCTGCTCACACAGAAAAATATCAGCAATGACGCTCTGACAGATCTGCTCTATCACCAATGCGGGCTCCTTGGTGTTTCCGGCATGAGCGGCGATTGCCGTGAATTAATAAATAATTCTGCCGCACCAGCCATAGAGGCAATTGAACTTTTTACACTGCGCATTGCCGGTGAAATCTGCCGCCTCGCTTCCGTTTTAGGCGGGTTTGATGCGCTTATTTTCACCGCCGGTATTGGCGAGCACCAGCCGGCTATCCGCGCAGCCATCTGCCGCAAATTAAGCTGGCTCGGTGCAAAGATTGATGAGAAAGCCAATCATGCAGGCGCTTTCCGCATCACCACACCGGCAAGCCGCATTGCCGCTTTTATTCTTGCAACCGATGAAGAACGCATCATTGCGCAGGATACGTGCAAAATCCTCAATATCTCCCCGCAACCCATTTCCTCCCAACAGGTTAAGGATTTCCGGAATGAATAATCAGACTGGCACCCAGCCTCTTTCTCCCCAGCAATTGCAGCTTATTGACCGTTACTGGCGCGCAGCCAATTATCTTTCGGTCGGTCAGATTTATCTGATGCAAAACCCGCTTCTGCGCAAGCCGCTGAAGCCCGATCATGTCAAACCGCGCCTGCTCGGCCATTGGGGCACAACACCGGGGCTCAATTTTGTTTATGTGCATCTCAACCGTATCATTAAAGAGCGTGATGCTGATGTGATCTATATTTGCGGCCCCGGCCATGGCGGCCCCGGCATGGTGGCCAATACCTATCTGGAAGGCACCTATTCGGAAATTTATCCCGATATCAGTGAAGATGAGGCGGGCATGCGCAAGCTGTTTCGCCAATTCTCATTTCCCGGCGGCATACCAAGCCATGTGGCACCGGAGACACCGGGCTCCATCCATGAGGGCGGCGAGCTTGGCTATGCGCTTGTACATGCCTATGGCGCGGCATTTGATAATCCTGATCTTGTGGTTGCCTGTGTGGTGGGCGATGGCGAAGCCGAAACCGGCCCGCTTGCAGCAGCATGGCATTCCAACAAATTTCTCAACCCGCAGCGCGATGGCGCCGTGCTGCCGATCTTGCATCTTAACGGCTATAAAATCGCCAATCCGACCTTGCTTGCACGAATGCCGGACGAGGAATTGCATAGCCTGTTCACCGGCTATGGCTATGAGCCGTTTTTTGTTGAGGGCAATGATCCGCAAATCATGCATCAAATGATGGCCGCCACGCTGGATATGGCTTTTGACCGTATTAAAGCAATCAAGCAACAGGCGGATGTCAAATCCCCTGCCCGCCCGCGCTGGCCAATGATTATTCTGCGCAGCCCGAAAGGCTGGACAGGCCCCAAAAATGTTGACGGCAAAATGGTTGAAAACCACTGGCGCTCCCATCAGGTGCCGGTTGCCAATTGCCGCGCGGATGATGCCCATCGCAAAATCCTGGAAGACTGGATGCGCAGCTATCATCCGCAAGACTTGTTTGATGATACAGGCAAACTGAAACCGGAATTGCGGGCATTGGCGCCAAAGGGCGAAAAACGCATGAGCGCCAATCCGCATACCAATGGCGGCCTGCTGCGCAAGGAACTGAACACGCCGGATTTCCGTCAATATGCGGTTCAGATGACTGAGCCGGGTGCCGTTGTGGCGCAAACCACCAAAATTCTGGGTGATTATTTACGCGATGTTTTGCGCCTTAATGCACAAGAGCAAAATTTCCGTGTTTTTGGTCCGGATGAAACCGCATCCAACCGCCTTGGCAGTGTTTTTGAAGCGACAGACCGCGTCTGGATGGCGCAAACACTGGAAAGTGATGACCATCTTGCTGCCGATGGCCGCGTGATGGAAGTGTTGAGCGAACATTTATGTCAGGGCTGGCTGGAAGGCTATCTTCTCACCGGCCGGCATGGTTTCTTTTCCTGCTATGAAGCTTTTATCCATATTGTTGATTCCATGTTCAACCAGCACGCCAAATGGCTGCAGGTCGCACGTGAGCTGCCATGGCGCAAGCCGGTCTCCTCACTCAATTATCTGCTCACATCCCATGTCTGGCGGCAGGATCACAATGGTTTTTCCCATCAGGATCCGGGCTTTGTGGATCTGGTAGCCAATAAGAGCGCCGATATTGTGCGGGTTTATTTTCCGCCGGATGCCAACAGCCTGCTCTGGGTGGGGGATCACTGCCTGAAAACATGGAACCGTGTGAATGTGATTGTGGCCGGCAAACAGCCTTCTCCGCAATGGCTGACCATGGAAGAGGCGGAAAAACACTGCAAGGCCGGACTTGGCAAATGGGACTGGGCAGGAACAGAAGACGGGTCAGAGCCGGATCTGGTCATGGCCTGTGCCGGTGATGTGCCGACCATGGAGACACTGGCGGCAACGGCAATCCTGCGTGAGGCATTGCCTCACTTGCGCATTCGTGTGGTCAATATTGTTGATCTGATGGCGCTGCAATCTCCCCGGCATCACCCGCATGGTATTGCAGATGATGCGTTTGATGCGCTGTTTACCACCAACCGGCCGGTAATTTTTGCCTATCACGGCTATCCTTATCTCATCCACCGGCTGGTTTATAAGCGTACCAATCACCCCAATTTCCATGTGCGCGGCTTTATCGAAAAAGGCACCACCACCACGCCTTTTGATATGGCGGTGATGAATGAGCTGGATCGTTATCACCTCGCAATTGAGGCGCTGAACCGGCTGCCACCGGATAAAGCACAGACAGAGCCGGTCATTGCCGCATTGCAGCAGAAATTGCGGAAGCATCATGATTATGTGCGTGAAAACGGTGAGGATATGCCGGAAATCCGTAATTGGAAATGGCCATACAAACGCAGCGCAATGGCCTGATAATCCGGACAAGAAATTTGGAAACGGGCAATCCTTAGCCCGTTTCCGTCTTTGCTCATTTGATACATGATTTTAATTGATGGATGCGTGATATGGCTTCGACCCCGGCTGAAAAACGTTTGATTATTCCCCTTCCCGGCAATGAGGAACTGGCACGCGCCATTGCTCTGGACGGCAATTACCGGCTCGGCTCCCTGGAAACCCGCCGCTTTCCCGATGGTGAAAGCTATATCCGGCTGCTGGATGATGTTGAGGGGAGTGATGTGGATTTTATCTGCACACTTGCGCAGCCCGATGATCAGTTTTTATCGCTGGTGTTTGCCGCCGATGCCGCACGCGATCTGAAAGCGCGTTCAGTTAATCTCATCAGCCCCTATCTGGCCTATATGCGTCAGGATATCCGCTTCAAATCCGGGGAAGCGATCACTTCACGCAGTTTTTCCCGCCTTGTTTCTTCAACTTTTGACAGTTTACTGACCATTGATCCGCATCTGCACCGCTACCATTCCCTGGCGGAAATTTACAATATTCCTGCTCTTGCGCTGGAATCAGCCCCGGTGCTGGCAAACTGGGTCAGCCGCCATATTGAACAGCCATTGCTGATCGGGCCGGATGAAGAAAGCGAACAATGGGTCAGCCGTATCGGCGAATATTGCGCGGCTCCTTTTACCGTTTTGCGCAAAACACGCTTTGGTGATCGCAATGTGGAAATTCACATTGGTGATCTCTCTGAATGGAAAAATAAAACACCGGTTCTGGTCGATGATATTGCTTCTTCCGGCCGCACCATGATTGAAGCCGCCAAACAGCTGCAGGCACAGGGTTTTGCCAAACCGGTCTGTCTTGCTGTCCACGGGCTTTTCGCCGATGATGCCTATGAACGCTTAAACGCAGTTGCCGCAAAAATCATCACCACTGATTGTGTACCGCATAGCAGCAATAATATTTCCGTTGCAGGATTGATTGTTCAAGGCATCAGGCAACTGGCCGCAAAGGCAAAAAACGCAGAAAAGAGTGTATCATGCTGACATTCAAACCATTAGGTGCTGCGGGCACTGTAACCGGTTCCAAACATTTACTGTCTAATGGCCGGCATCATGTGCTGGTTGATTGCGGCCTGTTTCAGGGTTTTAAAAACCTGCGTGAACTGAACTGGGAAAATCTTAGCATTCCTGCCCGCGATATTGATGCGGTTATTCTCACCCATGCCCATCTCGATCATAGCGGCTATCTGCCCCGCCTTGTTAAACAAGGATTTCGCGGCAAGATTTATTCCACCCCCGCCACCCGCGATGTTGCGGAACTTATTCTCAAAGACAGCGGCCATTTGCAGGAAAAAGATGCCGATTTTCTCAACCGGCATAAACTCACCAGACATTCTCCCGCCCTGCCGCTTTATGATGCGCATGATGCGGAAAAGGCGATCGGCCATTTTTCCACGGTGGAATTTAACCAGACCATCACCATTCTCGATGATCTGCGCTTTCGCTTCCGCTATGCCGGCCACATTCTTGGCGCCGCCAATGTGCAGATCGACTGGGGCGGCAAACGTATCGTGTTTTCCGGCGATATCGGCCGCTATAATCACCCGTTAATGCCGGATCCCGTTACACCGGAAAAAGCCGATTATGTGATTGTGGAATCCACTTACGGCAACCGCCTGCATGAACAGGGTGATCCCGCCGAAGCATTGGGCGCCATTGCCGAAAAAACCGTACAGCGCGGCGGCACCTTGGTGATCCCGTCTTTTGCGGTGGGGCGGGCACAGGAACTGCTCTATTATTTCTGGAGGCTTAAACAGGCCGGACGCCTTGCCTCCGTGCCGATCTTTCTTGACAGCCCGATGGCCATTGATGCCACCGCATTAATGGCCAAACATATGCAAGATCATAAATTATCGCCCGATGATGCGCGTGAAGCTTACAGAATTGCCCGTTATACGGAGGATGTGGAGGATTCAAAGGCAATCAATAATAATCCCTATCCTAAAATTGTCATCTCCGCTTCCGGCATGGCAACGGGCGGGCGCATTCTCCACCATCTGAAAAATTATGCACCCGATGCGAAAAACACCATTCTTTTAGCCGGTTTTCAGGCAGCGGGCACCCGCGGGCGCGCCTTGCGTGAAGGGGCAAAGGAGCTGAAACTGCATGGCATGTGGGTGCCGGTCAATGCGGAAGTGGCGCATATTGATACGCTTTCCGGCCATGCTGATGCCAATGGCCTGCTGCGCTGGCTTTCCGGTTTTCAAATTCCACCCAAAAAGACCTTCATTATTCACGGCGAGCCGGATGCTTCAGAGGCCCTGCGCGTCAATATTGACCGCCAGCTTGGCTGGGAAAGTGTTGTGCCGCGCCAGGATCAGGAATTTAAACTATGAACAGCCCGCTTTGTGATCATCCGCCGCTGAAAGCCAAACGGCTTGGGCTTTATACCCATGATCAGGCCGTTGTAATCATGCGCACCGATTGCCCCGCCTGTCATTCTGCCGGTATCACCTCGCGCTCGCATATTCAGGTCAGTGCCGGTGATCGCTCGGTTTATGCGGAGCTTTTGCAAATCGACAGTGATTTGCTGCCGCTTGATACAATCGGCCTTTCCCAGACAGCGTGGGAATTATTAGGGGTTGAGGAAGGGGATGCTGTTGCAATCAGCCACCCGCCGGCTCTTGCCTCATTATCTTTTATCCGCAGCCGCATATATGGCAATCGTTTTGATTATCAGGGCATCAGCGCCATTATTGATGATGTGGTGGCGCGGCGCTATACGGATGTGCATCTGGCCGCTTTTTTAACCGCCAGCGCCACGCCGCCGCTGGATTTGCAGGAAACCATCTATCTTACCAAAGCCATGATCGGTGCCGGTGAGCGGCTGCACTGGGACAAGGATATTGTTCTCGACAAACATTGTGTTGGCGGCCTGCCCGGCAACCGCACAACGCCAATTGTGGTGGCTGTTGTAACCGCACATGGGCTGACAATGCCCAAAACCTCATCACGGGCTATCACCTCACCCGCCGGTACCGCCGATACAATGGAAACCCTCACTCCTGTTAATCTGGAGCTGGACAGGCTCAAACAGGTGGTGCGCGAGCATGGCGGCTGCATGGCCTGGGGCGGCGCGGTGCAGCTCTCGCCGGCCGATGATGTGTTCATTCGTGTGGAACGGGATCTGGATATTGATACAGAAGGCCAGCTTATTGCCTCGGTGCTTTCCAAAAAAGTTGCCGCAGGCTCTACCCATGTGGTGATTGATATTCCGGTAGGCGCAACAGCCAAGGTGCGCAGCCATGAAGCCGCACATCAGCTAGCAAACATGCTGACCAATGTGGGCAAGGAATTCGGACTGACCATAACCTGTGTTTATACCGATGGCAGTCAGCCGGTTGGCAGGGGTATCGGCCCGGCTCTGGAGGCGCTGGATGTGCTGGCCGTGTTGCGCAATGAAGACCACGCCCCGCAGGATTTGCGCGAGCGTGCGGCAACACTTGCCGGAGCCGCACTTGAGATTGGCGGAGCAGCGGCTGAAGGCCACGGCAAGGCCCTTGCCCTTGCAACCATTGCGGATGGCAGGGCATGGGAAAAATTCCAGGCTATTTGCCTTGCACAAGGTGGCCTGCACACTCCTGAAATTGCCCCGCATTTTTACACGATAACCGCACCGCATGACGGGGTGATTACCAATATTGACAATCGCAATCTGGCGCGTGTTGCCAAACTTGCCGGAGCGCCGCGCTCAACGGGTGCAGGGCTTTATATGCATGTGCGGATTGATGATATTGTGCGCAAAGGACAACCCCTGTTTAAAATCTATGCTGCGGCACAGGGAGAACTGGCTTATGCGGTGCAATTTGCCCGCGAAGCCGAAACACTGATTGCTATCAGACCGGACAGCTAAGAAAAGCTTTTATGGATTAAACCGCCGGTCAAACTGACTGGCGGTCTTTTTTTAAACATGCATTTGCGCTTCACGCATGTGCCTTGCGGCCAATTCCAAGAAGCTGATAAAGCACCAAAGCCGCAAAGGTTGAGGTGCCGATACCGCCCAATGAGAAATTACCGATTGTAACAGTAAAATCACCAGCACCAAATATCAGCGCCACACCAACCGTGAACAAATTGCGCGGATCGGCAAAATCCACTTTGTTCACCACCCAAATACGCGCCATGGCTGAGGCAATCAAACCAAAAACCGAAACGGCAAGACCTGCCAGAACCGGTGCCGGTATGGTCTGCAGGATAGCGCCGAATTTGGGCGACAGGCTCAAAGCAAGCGCCACTGCAGCGGCAATAACAAAAACCAGTGTAGAATAAACTCTGGTCATCGCCATAACACCGATATTTTCTGCATAAGTCGTCACACCTGTACCGCCGCCGGAACCGGAAATCATGGTTGCAAGCCCGTCAGCAAAGAAACCGCGCCCAATATAGCGATCCATATTTTGTCCGGTAATAGAGCCAAGGGCTTTGATATGGCCGAGATTTTCCGCAACAAGAACAATGGCAACCGGCGCAATCAATGTAATGGCAGGCCAGCTAAACTCCGGCCTTGTAAAATGCGGCAGGCCAAACCATGCGGCATTGCCCACAGCTGAAAAATCAATAGCAGGAACAAAGGCAAGACCATTGCCGAATATCAGCACCAAAATATAACCAAATGCCAATGCCAGCAAAACTGCAACACGCCGTGTTGCCCGCGGGCCATAGGCCGAAATCACTGCCATACACAGCACCGTCATCAGCGCAATGATAATATGGGCATAAGTGCCTTTAAGCTGGCTCACAGCAACCGGCGCCAGATTAAGGCCAATAGCCACACCAATTGCACCGGTAACAGCGGGCGGCATCAGTTTCTCAACCCAGCCCGTGCCAATTCCCATCACCACAAGGCCAATCAGGGCATAGAGTGCGCCGCAAACGATAATACCGCCCAGAGCCACGCCAATATTCGGATTAGGCCCGCTGCCGCTATAGGCTGTAGCTGCAATCACGACGGCAATAAAGGCAAAAGAAGAGCCCAGATAACTTGGAACACGCCCCCCTGTAATCAGAAAAAACAACAGTGTGCCGATGCCGGAAAAAAACACCGCCACATTAGGATCAAATCCCATGATCAGCGGTGCCACAATTGTTGAACCTGACATAGCCAGCAAATGCTGGATCCCCATCGGCACTGCCGCAGATGCCGGCAGGCGCTCATCGGGCAATATCACGGCGTTATTGCTCAAACGCCATGTTGGAAAATAGGCCATAACTCCCCCTGAAATATTAAGCTGAAAACACAGCCCTTTTTAATACTACAGAGATTTCCAGAAACCAGAGCCTTCACAGGCACAGGCTGCATTTTATGTGCAAAACCCTCCGGCCGCATTGCAGCGGCATTTTTCTGATTCATAGCTTTAGCCGGAAATGATTTTTATTGAGCCAGACACTGATAGCATCATGAGTGGTTCTTTAGTCCCGTTAGCTGGCAGGATGATATATTAACTTCACTATATAAACCGGCAAGCTATCCTTATTTCACCAATAAAAATCCTGTTTTTGGTTATCGTGGCACTGTTTTTCTGCCTTGCATTTCAATGATGTTTTGGCTATCACCGCCGGTAACAGCCTGTTTGCAAAAATTGCCTGAACAGGCTGCGTATTTTACGCCGCTTTAGCTCAGTTGGTAGAGCACATCATTCGTAATGATGGGGTCACGTGTTCGAGTCACGTAAGCGGCACCAATAAAATCTTCTGAAATCATTCATATTACATATGGCACGATATTTAAAAACATATGTAAATTTTGCACTTTTAGCGCATCAATCACTTAATATTTTTTATAAATAAACATCGCCTCTATAATTTTCAGAGGCGATGTTTATTATAATTCATATATACAGCTTTAAAATTTCGAAAAATTATTTTAAAAAATTAAATATACTCTTCATTTATATATCTAAACATTCTTCTATATTGTTAAGCATTCTTTCTTTCTTATTTTCGTCTTTTTCCGCCTCAAGTTCTTTCTTGAAACCCTGCATCCAGAAATACATATCGACAAGCTTCATCAAAGGATATTCAACCTTGCCTGCAGCTACCCGTTTTTTATTAATTTCCTTTTGAACCTCATCAAAGTGCGCTTTATTATCACGAACCCAGTCAAGAAGATCTTTAAAATTCTTCTCATTTAAATACGAATAAGGAAGTCCGGCATCTTTTATTCCGGAAATAAAAAATCTGTCATAAGCAGGTATACATCCCAATGTGCCAAGTAATATTTTTGTAATAAGCGTATTTGTTGCAGAAATTTCGATATTATCATAACACTCTTTGATCTTACAAATAAGTTCAAACAGCAAATCTTTTTCACGATATATTATATCTAGGCCTATGTTATAGAGAAAATCATATTTTTCACTTAAAATAATATCAACAGCGTCCTGATGAATTTTATAGTCTTTCCAGAGAATCGCCGATGAGCCGCGATACATCCCCCAACTGGCTAAATAAAATGCAAGATGAAGGCAGGCATAATCCCTGTATTCATCAGTGCTTTCCTCAGTTCTCCTGGCAAAAAAAGCATAGCAATGCTCCCATGAGTTAAAACGATGATTGGGAGAATATGAACATTTGTCGAATTGACATATTTTATCTTTTATATCAGACATATTTTATTTACCAGATTAATCTTTTAAATATACAACGCATATTTATTTATTATTTTCAATAGAAATGTATTTCTCATAAATATTCTCATAGCTCCGATAAATATACTTAGTTTCCGTCATACCAAAACACATTGATGCAGCGTGTATCGCCTTGCCGGCATTGGTTCAAAAAAATTTGAATGTCGCATATTGACTCTGGCGAAGACTCGCAACATATGAAGTTACATGAGGCGAGATAGTAAATTATCAGGTGTGCTGCACATCCTTCTCCATATGGCTGAAATTGATGGTTCAGTGACATCAGAAACCATGGCAAAAGTGATGCAGACAAATCCGGTGGTTATTCGCCGCCTCATGGCCGGATTGCGTGATGCTGGGCTTGTTCATTCTGAAAAGGGGCATGGCGGCGGCTGGAAGATTACAGGCAACCTTGCCGAAATTACCTTGCTCGACATTTATACCGCGCTTGGAAGCCCTGAGCTTTTTGCTATGGGCAACCGTACAGAAAAGCCGGATTGTCTGGTTGAGCAGGTTGTTAATGCTGCGCTTGATACAGCTTTTCACGATGCAGAAGCATTATTGCTTAAACATTTTGGCACGGTAACGCTGGCACAATTAAGTGCTGATTTTCATACGCGCATAGTTGCGGATAATTTAACCATTCATTGCGAGACAACACATGCAACATGATGCTATTATTGTTGGCGGAAGCTTTGCCGGCCTGTCTGCCGCGATCTATATTGCGCGGGCACGCCGTTCTGTCTGCGTTATTGATGCAGGCAGTCCGCGTAACCGCTTTGCGGAGGCTTCACACGGGTTTTTCGGTCAGGATGGCAATGCGCCTTTGACGATGATTGCCAAAGCGCGGGCGCAATTGCAAGCATATCCCACATCGCGCATCGTGATGGGTGAAGCACATACAGCACGGGCAGTTGATGGCGGGTTTGAAGTTACTTTGACTGATAATACCGTGCTTACGGCCGCAAGACTTGTTTTGGCTTTTGGTATTTCTGATATTTTGCCCGATTTACCAGGCCTTGCTGAACGTTGGGGCAAGAGCGTTCTTCATTGCCCATATTGCCATGGTTTTGAATATGCAAACCGGCGGTTAGGTGTCTTGTCGACAATGCCAATGTCATTGCATCAGGCGCTGTTTATCCCGGAATGGGGAGAAACAACCCTGTTTCTTAATGGCGCGAGTGCAGCGGATGCCGATATGCAGGCCAAATTAGTTCAGCGTGGTGTAACAATTGAACCAAAGCGGATTATAGCACTGCAAGGTGAAGGGACTGAATTATCATCGGTATTGCTGGAAGATGGCAGAAGCATATTGATCGATGCGCTTTATCTGGCGCCGCGCTCTCACTTAAATAGTCCGATCGCTGAACAACTCGGTTGCGCATTGGATGAAGGCCCGTTCGGCGCGGTAATCCGCACTGATGCGGCAAAGCTCACAAGTGTTGCAGGGGTTTATGCTGCGGGCGACATTGCGCGTGTGCCACATAATGCAAGCTGGGCATCAGCCGATGGCGTGACGGCAGGAATGTCGCTGCATCAATCTTTGGCATTCGCAACTTAAAATATAAAACGCCGCTTGAGATAATGATCGATATTAAAACAATCTGGCTCGGAACGCATTTAATTAAAGAGATATTTTAATCCTCTTCTCCCGGATCAAAAAAAGTACGTGCGGCGTCCACCAAGATGGGAGCTATTTCTTTATGTACTCGCTCCAGAGACCAGTCAGCCATAGAAACAGAGCAATGAATCGCTGCGCGGGCTTTGCCCGTTGCAGACTTCACAGGCGCTGCAATACCTATTTCATTGAGTAACACTTCCTGTACAGACACGGCGTAACCATCCTGACGCGCCTGCTCAATCAGTTCTGCAATCCGTGCGCGATCCACAGTTGTACGTGGCGTGTATTCTGTCAATGGCCAGTTTTGCGCAGCATCTTTTCTATCTGCCATATCCCACGTTGAGACAATGGCACGGCCACCGGAAGTATTCAGCGCCGGATGGGTTCGTCCCACCAAAGTACCTTCAAAATTCGTACGCTGTACAGGCAAACGTACCGAATAAATAATCGATGTATCACATATTTCAGCCAGATTGAAAGACTGCCCCGTCTGCTGCTGTAATGCAAATAAACGTGGCATCACCTGTGATGTCAGGGGTTCTGCAATATAATGCGCATATGCCATATGCAACCACTGATTAGACAAGCGATACCGTCTGCTGTGATTGTCCCGATTAAGCATGCCTTCCGAATATAGCGTTGCCAATATGCGTTGTACACTGCTCTTTTCCATACCCGTAATGCTAACAAGATCAGAAATACCTAATACCGCATTGCTTTCATCAAAGGCTTTCAACAAAGTTATAGCTTTTACTAATGAGCTGATAATTAAAGGATTTCTTTCACTTTTACTCAATGAAACGCTCCAATTGTAAAAAACTCTTGACGTTGAGGGGGAAACCATGTTTCGATATTAATATGCAATTACAAGTATTGCAATACAATACAATAGGAGGGGCAATGAAAAATTACAAAATCTCTGCAAAATGTTTCAACACATCAAATTTGCCACTGGAAAAGCTCTGAAAATCCAGTTTTGTCATTGAATGACTGAGAAGTAATTCCGGATTAAACCATGCTGCATAACCCGTTTTGAGTATGGCAACGACACGGCAAACCGCCAGTACAAGCGACTAGCTATAGAGTTCCGGAAATATCACCCAATGCTCTGCCGATGCATTTTGCATTATCGCTCTCAGCCATAGTCTTCATATCCTAAAAGATTTTTGACGGAGCAAAACTTGTTTGGTTTCATCTTCAAGCGGCTTAGCCTTGCCTTACTGGTTGCGCTGACCGTATCTTTTATCAGTTTTTGTCTGCTTTACCTCAGCGGCGACCCTGCCACTGCCATCGCAGGAGAAGGAGCAAGCGCGCAAGATATTCAGACAATCCGTGAGCTCTACGGTTTTGACCGTCCAATGTTGGTACAATATGCGGAATGGCTGTGGAATGCAGCGCATTTTAACTTCGGGCAGAGTTATTATTTTAAGCTGCCTGTTGCAGATCTCATTTCCAGCCGTCTTGGCGTAACTATGCGTCTTGGCTTGGCGGCTATAGTTTTTGCTCTACTGGTTGCTATACCACTTGGCGTACTTGCTGCCAAATGCCCGGACTCGCTTCCTGACAAACTGGCACTATTTATTTCTGTTGCGGGACAGGCAATGCCGAGCTTCTGGTTTGCCCTTGTGTTGATCTCGGTTTTCTCCATTGACCTCGGCTGGCTGCCCGCTTCCGGCTCCAAAACATGGCAGAACTTCATCCTGCCCACCATTGTGCTCGGCTATTATGCTATGCCTGCAATTATGCGCCTTACACGCGCAGGTATGCTTGAAGTTCTCGCATCCGATTATATCCGCACTGCCCGCGCCAAAGGGTCATCGGAATGGCGAGTATTGTTCACTCATGCTTTGCGTAATGCGATAATTCCTGTCGTATCACTATCAGCGGTTCAGATGGGCTTCATGCTCGGGGGATCGATCGTTGTTGAATCCGTCTTTGCTCTACCAGGTGCCGGACTGCTCGCATGGGAATCAATCACCCGTAATGATCTGCCGACCGTTCAGGCACTGATCCTGCTGTTTTCCATGTTCTACATCGTCTTCACACTGCTCGCCGACATCATAAATGCCTGGCTTGATCCCCGCATGAGGACCTCATGATCACATATTCTTCTACACCGACCGCAGAACAGGTTCTGGAACCGTCGCCGTCAGTAATCTTACGCCGCCGTATTTTCGGGCATAGCGGCTTCATGATTGGCACAATTATCGTGGGAATGATTGCACTTGTTGCGGTCTTTGCTCCGATGCTGCTCAAATATGACCCCTATATGCAGGATTTGGTGAACCGTATGGTACCGCCAGTATTCTTAGACGGCAACTCTGACCACGTTCTGGGAACTGATCAACTTGGCCGAGACTACCTCGCCCGTCTACTGTATGGTGCACGTGTATCATTGTTTATCGGTCTATCGGCAGCACTGATCTCCGGTATTATTGGTACAGCGATGGGCGTTGCGGCAGGTTATTTCGGTGGCCATGTTGATGCGGTAGTTACATTTCTCATTAATGTGCGTCTTGCAATGCCGGTTGTTCTGGTCGCACTGGCTGTTGTTGCGCTATTTGGCGGTTCTCTGACTGTTGTTGCCACAATTCTCGGCCTGTTGTTGTGGGATCGCTATGCAGTGGTTATGCGCGCCTCAACATTGCAGGTCGCACGACGGGAATATATCGCAGCATCTTATGCCATCGGCACATCCACGCCGCGTATACTGATCTCCGAAATCCTGCCTAATCTTATGAACAACCTGATTGTTGTTGCCACTTTGGAAATGGCACATGCCATTTTGCTAGAGGCAGCTTTGTCTTTTCTCGGACTTGGTGTGCAACCGCCGACAGCCAGTTGGGGGCTGATGATTTCAGAAGGCAAAGACATGATGCTGTTTGAGCCATGGCTTGTAATGATCCCCGGTGCGGCACTGTTTTTTCTGGTACTGGCAATCAATCTCATAGGTGATGGTTTACGCGATATTACCGCACCAGGCGGACGGAACTAAGGAGAAACCAATGACTGCTCCTATTCTGAAGGTTCAGGATCTGACACTGGACATACCCACTGCGGCGGGGACACTTCATGCCGTACGCAACATCAATTTTGAGATTAAACCTGGAGAGACACTCTGCATTGTCGGCGAAAGCGGCTCCGGTAAATCGCTGACTTCACTGGCCATTATGGGGCTTTTATCACCGGGCATTCAGCGTAATGCGGCAGAATTAAGCTTTAATGGTATTGACTTGCAAAAGGCCTCTGCACGGGAAATGCTGGGACTGCGCGGTAACCGCATGGCAATGATTTTTCAGGAACCGATGACCAGCCTGAATCCTGCCTATACGATAGGCAGCCAACTCGCTGAAGCATTGCGTCTGCATAAATCTGTCAGCAAAGCTGAAGCGTTAAAACGCGCCGCTGATTTGTTACGTATGGTCGGGATTACCGCTGCAGAAAGTCGTCTCAATCAATATCCGCACCAGCTTTCCGGTGGTTTGCGCCAGCGCATCATGATTGCCATGGCGTTGATGTGTGAACCGGAACTATTAATCGCCGATGAGCCGACAACAGCTCTGGATGTAACCATTCAGGCACAGATCCTGCGGCTTCTCAAAGACTTGCAACAGAGAATGGGCATGGCAATGATCCTGATCACCCATGATCTCGGTGTCGTTGCGCGTATCGCTGACAAAGTGGCTGTGATGTATGCCGGTGAGCTGGTTGAGGCCGGTCCGGTCGGAGAAATCTTCCGCAATCCTGCACATCCTTATACGCGCGGTTTGCTTGACTGTATTCCGATACCGGGGCGAATAAAACGCGGAGAACGGTTGGGCACAATTCCGGGTATTGTCCCTAATCTGGTCGGACACCACACCGGATGTATCTTCAGAGACCGTTGTCCTGAAGCGATTGCAACCTGTACAGGTGACATTCCGCAGCGTGATCTCTCCGCACATCATAAATTACAGTGCATTCATACAAACGGCATGCGTCAGCCTGCGGAGGCTTTGTTATGAAACAGACAGTTTTGCAACTCTACAATGTCTCCAAAATCTATCAGGTACGGCAGGGCTTTTTCTCCGGTAAAAAGCCGCTGGCCGCGCTCAGTGACGTTTCTCTGACGGTAGAGCGTAGCTCAGTTCTGGGTCTTGTGGGGGAATCCGGCTGTGGAAAATCAACTCTGGCCAAGATCCTGCTCGGATTGGAAAAACCAACCAGTGGACGCATCGAGATCAACGGCGAAGACATCACCAAGCAAAACCGTTTTGAACTCTCGCGCCGTATTCAGCCGATTTTTCAGGATCCTTATTCCTCACTTAATCCGCGCAAAACTATCCGTCAGATCATTATAGCACCGCTCGTGGTGCATAATATCGGCAATCAGGCATCACGAGAAAAGAAAGTTAAAGACATCATGGATGTCGTCGGCCTGCCTTCGCGTATGCTCAACGCTTATCCGAACCAGATGTCAGGCGGTCAGCGTCAGCGTGTGGCTATTGCCCGCGCTCTGATCATGAAACCGGAAATCGTCATCTGCGATGAGCCGACATCCGCGCTTGATGTTTCTGTACAGAGCCAAATACTTAACCTGCTGGGTGATCTGCAACGTGAACTCGGTCTGACTTATCTGTTCATCAGTCACAATCTGGCTGTCGTTGAATATCTCGCGACACAGGTTGCTGTGATGTATCTCGGTCGTATTGTTGAAGAGCGTGAAACTGAAGATATTTTCCGCAATGCCCGCCACCCTTATTCGCGCGCGTTATTGGATTCCGTACTAACACCAGAGCCGGAACTCAGCGTTCCGGACACACAACTCGGCACTGAATACCCCAACCCTATCAATCCTCCTTCCGGTTGCGCTTTCCATCCACGCTGTCCTGACCGCTTTACTCCCTGCGATCAATCCCGTCCTGTCTTGCAGGAAAGTGGCAGCGGCTGTGTCGCATGCCACCTTTATTCCAGCGACACAGCATTGTCTGCTTGAACTGATTAAGGAACTGAAATGCAAACCAGTCTTTCTCGTACACAAGTTATCCGCAAAAATGTTATTCGTACAAAAGGCGGTGTTGTTGCAGCGCAAAACAGCCGTGCAGCGCAAATTGGTGCGGCAGTACTTGCGGCCGGTGGAAATGCAATGGATGCGGCAACGGCTGTTTCCTTTGCTATCGGTGTTCTTGAACCGTGGATGTCAGGCCCTGCCGGCGGCGGTGCAATGATGGTTTGGGATGCAGCTGCCGGAAAAGCTCATGCTGTGACCTATGCCATGCGTGCCCCGCGAGAGTTAAATCCTGCTGATTACCCGCTTTCCGGTGCCGGTAAAAACTCCGACCTGTTTCCATGGGAAGCCGTGGTTGATGACCGCAACGTCATGGGGGCAACAGCAGTTGCAGTGCCGGGGGTGGTCGACGGTATCGGTCAGGCACATGCACGCTGGGGTACTATGCCATGGGCGGAACTTCTAGCGCCGGCTATTAAACTGGCAAAAGAAGGTCTTCCGGTTGACTGGTATGCAGCGCTTGTGATCGCGGGAGCAACGCGGGAACTGGCCAAAGATCCGGATGCTGCAGCGCTGTTTTTAGAAGATGGCCAATGGCCTATGGTCAATGGCTGGACAAACTTATCTGAGAAACGCGTTGATATGTCAGGCTATGCGCCTTCGTTAACCGAATTGGCGGAACAAGGCTACCGCGCATTCTATGAAGGCGATTTAGCTCAGGCACTGGTTAAGGATGTACGCAATAAAGGCGGATCATTGTCCATACAGGATCTGCGTGATTACCAAGCAACCATTGCTGATCCACTTAGTTTTAAACGTAACGATGCAACATTCTATGTAACACCGCATCTGACCGCCGGACCGACCATAAAACAAGCCTTCGAAGCTCTGGTGGAAATCAGCAAAGGTCAACCGGACGCTCATGCCTATACCGGCTATGCCAAAGCCCTGCGCCATGCTTATCAACAGCGGCTGGAAAATATGGGCGATGATGGCGAAGTTCCAAAAGCACCCGGTTGCACAACCCATTTCTCCGTGGTTGATCGTCATGGCAATATGATTTCGATGACACAGACTTTACTGTCATTGTTCGGTTCAAAAGTCGTTTCGCCCTCCACCGGTTTTTTACTTAATAATGGCATCATGTGGTTCGATCCTGTTCAGGGAAGACCAAACTCCCTAGGAGCCGGACGTCAGTGCTTGATGAATGTCTGCCCAACACTGGGCGAACAAGGTGAGCGCCGTTTTGCCATTGGCGCATCTGGCGGGCGTAAGATTGTATCTGCTGTTACCCAGCTTTCTTCTTTCATTGTCGATCATGGTATGGATATTGAAGGCGCCTTCCATCAGCCGCGCCTCGATATGTCATCTGCCGATGCCATCATCGCCGATGATAGCCTGCCGGTAGAAATAATTACGGAACTGAATAAAATCGTCAGAACCGTCTCTACTCGCCGCACTGTCTGGCCTTTCGCCTTTGCATGCCCTGCCGGTGTAATGCGTGAAGGTGATCTAAACTCCGGCTGTACTGAAATTATGTCGCCATGGGGGGATGCAATTACTCAGGAGGACAGCCATGTCTTTGCGTGAGACCGTTATCAGCCGAATCGAAGCCTATTTCGATAATGGCACGATGAAATCCGAACTGGCCTCCTTAGTTAGCTACCCAACTGAAAGTCAAGTTCCGGAGAGAATGCCGGTACTGAATGACTATCTGGGCAAGGCTCTAGCTCCGCGTCTGCAGGCAGCAGGATTTGAGATAAAAGTCTATGACAATCCCAGAACTGAGGGTGCTCCCCTGATGATTGCCCGTCGTATGGAAGACGCTACTCTGCCAACAGTGCTGATTTACGGTCATGGCGATGTCGTTCATGCGCAAACCGAGCAATGGCGTGAAGGTCTGTCACCTTTTGTTTTAACCGAAGAAGGTGATCGTTGGTACGGACGCGGTACGGCAGATAATAAAGTACAGCATCTGATCAATATTGCTGCCCTTGAAACCCTGATTTCTGTCCATAAGAAACTCGGTTTCAACGCCACCATTTTGTTGGAAATGGCCGAAGAAAACGGCTCTCCGGGGTTACGGACTTTTTGCGCATTACATCAACAAGAACTCAAAGCTGATGTGCTGATTGCCTCTGACAGTCCGCGATTGCAACCTGACAGAGCCACTATTTTCACGGGAGCACGCGGTGCGGTTACAGTCGATCTCATTGTTGCAAAACGTGACGGCGCACATCATTCTTGTAATTGGGGCGGCTTGCTCGTAGATCCGGCAATGCGGCTTGTGCAAGCTCTTGCAAGCATCACCGATGAGCGCGGCCAGATCCGTATTCCGGAATGGCGACCGAACAGCTTGAACGATAAAATTCGTGCTGCGCTACATGATTTGCCTATAGATATGGAAACCAGCCCGAATGTTGATAGAGATTGGGGTGAAGCCGGGCTGACACCTGCCGAGCGGGTCTATGGCTGGAACAGTTTTACCATTCTTGCCATGACATCCGGTATACCTGAGGCACCGGTCAATGCGATCTCCGGCAACGCACGGGCAACCTGTCAGCTGCGTTACGTTGTCGGTACTAATGCGGATGATATTATACCGGCACTGCGACGCCACCTCGATCAACATGGCTTTGAAGATGTCAAAATCACCCGTCGGGAGGATGACGATTTTACTGCAACACGCCTCGATCCTGATCATCCGTGGGCACAATTTGTCTCACAATCTCTGACAGAAACCTCCGGCAATCCGCCGCATATTCTACCTAATCTTGGTGGTTCACTGCCCAATGATTGTTTCTCGGAAACACTTGGCTTGCCGACTGTTTGGGTGCCGCACTCTTATCGTTCCTGCTCACAACATGCGCCTAATGAACATGTTCTGAAAACAACTTGCCGTGATGCCTTGCGCTGTATGGCTGGAATATTCTCTGACATTGCTGAGGGGAAAAGCCCACAGCCCTCAGTTTAATAACAATAAAGAAAATTGCCAGTCTTTTTTAACCTTGGTCGAAGTGGAGCGACACATGAGCTTCTATAAGTGTTTCACAATTCTAACTATCGTTACCGCCAGTGTCTATCTGGGCGTATCCGGTGCAGTACTGGCCGATAAGTCGGATGACACCGTCAATATTGCATTCACCAAAGAGCTGGACAATCCTAATACATATTTCAGTTCAGCCCGTGAAAGCACCATTTTTGGTTATGCCGTATGGGACACTCTGGTTGAACGTGATCCGAAAACTCGTCAATGGGTCGGTAATCTGGCTGAAAGCTTCAAATGGGTGGATGATCTTACCCTCGAGTTCAAGTTACGTCAGGACGTAAAGTTTCATAACGGCGATACTTTTAGCGCTGACGATGTTGTGTTCACATTGAACCATTTCTCCGACCCCAAAACACCAGTTGCCATGCCAAATACGGTTGCATGGATCAAGAATGCAGAAAAGGTTGATGATCATACCGTTCTTGTTCACCTGAAAGCACCTTTCCCGGCAGCGCTCGATTTCCTTGAAAGCGCCATTCAGATTTATCCTGCAAAATATTATCAGGAAGTCGGCGATGAGGGTTTTTCCAAGAAGCCAATCGGCACAGGTCCTTATATGGTGGACAAGATCGAGCCAGGAAGCGGCTATACGCTGAAAGCTTTTCCTGACTATCACGTTGGCGGCCCGCGGCAAAAGCCACAAATCAAAAATGTAGAAGTCCGCAGCATTCCGGATACCAATACGCAGATCGCAGAAATAATGTCCGGTTCCATAGATTTTATCTGGCAGGTGCCAGAAGATTTGACACAGAAACTTAAAACCCGCGACAATTTTAACGTTGTTCAGGGCGAAACTTTACGTTTTGGTTACATTTCCATGGATGTGTCCGGCCGCTCCAGCGCCGATACACCGTTAAAAGATGTGCGCGTGCGGCGGGCAATCAATCATGCGATTGACCGTAAAGCTGTGCGTGATGCATTTTTTGCCCCGTCTTCACAACTAATCAATTCCATCTGCAGCCCTTTGCAGTTTGGTTGTGAGCAGGATGTGACGTCCTACAATTTCGATCCAGTAAAGGCCAAAGAACTACTGAAAGAAGCAGGCTATGAGAACGGCTTTACGACCACGATATATTTCTATCGTGATAAAGCTGCCGCAGAAGCAATGGCGCAGATGCTGGGTAATGTTGGTGTAAAAGTTGATCTGCAGATGCTGAAATATGCAGCGCTTGCAGATAAGCAACTAAAGGGTGAAGTGCCGATGGGATTTGTGACCTGGGGTTCAGGCTCAGTAGCTGATGCATCTGCTTCGACATCCAAATTCTTTGATGGCTCTGATATTGATGATGTACAAAATGCTGAACTTACCGCTACCCTCAAACAAGCTGACACCACAACGGATCCAGAAAAACGCAAAGAATTGTATAGTAAAGCTCTGCGTCAAATTGCTGATCAGGCCTATTGGGTGCCGTTGTGGACCTACACAACCAATTATGTAATGGCGAAAGATCTGAACTTTACACCAACACCGGATGAATTCGTGCGTTTTTACGATATGAGCTGGAATTAATCCTCATGAGGTCGCAGCCTGTGTTGCGACCTCACCGGTACCCCCATTTTCCCATACAAAAATTACAGAGATCAATTATGTTACTTCAGCCCTCGTCACAGCTTCGTCCCAATATCCGGATCGACAGTGCAGAATTACGTATTGTAGAACTGAAACTTCTCAACCCGTTTCGCATTTCTACTGGCATCGCAACCAAAAAAACCTTTCCGCTTTTAATCCTACGTAGCAGCACTGCCGAAGGCTATTCAGAAGGGGTCTGTGATACCTTGCCTGACTATCTGCCTGAAACCACTATTTCATCTATGATGATGATACGAGATGTTTTTCTACCACAAATCATCGGTAAAGAATTTTCAACACCTTATGAGTTAACTCAGATGATGCGGCACTGGCGCGATCATCAAATGGCCAAAGCCTGTGTAGAAATGGCCTATTGGGATTTGTGGTCTAAGACCCTTGGTTTATCACTGTCCCATGCACTTGGCGGTACTCGTAGAAATGTTGAAGTTGGTGTATCATTGGGCATCAAAGAAATTCTGGATACTCTACAGGATGTTGAGCGTCATGTGCAGCAAGGCTATCGTCGCATTAAGCTGAAAATCATGCCGGGTCATGATCTGAAGCTGCTGGAAAAGGTGCGTAATCGCTTCCCTGATATTCATCTGACAGTTGATGCCAACAGTGCCTATACATTGGCTGATCTCGCTTTACTGCGCCAGTTCGATGATTTCAATCTGGATTATATCGAACAGCCACTGGCATGGGACGACTTACAGGATCACGCAAAACTACAATCCATGATGCGCACAGCTATCTGTCTGGACGAATGTATTCGTACACCAGAGCTTTGTAGGAAAGCCCTGACCATTGATGCTGGCCGCGTCATTAACATCAAAGTCGGCCGTGTTGGCGGCCATGCCAATGCACGTCAAATTCATGATATATGTCAGGCGCATGATGTACCGGTCTGGTGTGGAGGCATGCTGGAATCCAGTATCGGTCGTGCCCATAATATTCACCTCTCGACACTAGAACAATTTAAACGTCCGGGCGACACTTCTTCTTCATCACGATATTTCGAAAGGGATATTGTGTGTGAAAAACTGGAGGCCGAAAACGGCATTATGCCGATCCCTTCCAACGGGGCGGGTATTGGCGTTACTCTCGATTATGATTTTCTTGAGACAGTAACATTGTCAAAAGAAATATTGTAAGCGTCAAAATAAATCAGTCACTTAATACAAAAATAGTCAGGTTCTTGGTCTTGATCGACGGGCATCGGGTTGATTACTCTTATATCACAAGAACCGATTATACAGGAACATGTATGATCGGTGCTGACCTTGCTTTGAAAGAGCAAAGAGGCGTTTTTCATTTATGCGCTCATCCGCTCGAACTGAGCTGGGCTCATATCGTCGAGTGAAGAATGTCGCCTTATTGGATTATAGAAGTCGATAATATATTAGGCAATTGCTATTTCTGCATCGTACCTTGTCCGGAATACCGTCCCCCGCCCCCCCCCCCGCCAGATCAGCTCTGATTTCAACGTCTTAAAGAATAGACTTGCTTCGTAAAAGTGGAGAAGTTTTTTGAGTTGAAAAGAAACCTCTTCACTTTTACGAAGCAAGTCCAGTTAAACTCTCAAAGCTTGCTCAAAAAAATTTCCTGTGAAGCGCCAAAGCCGTCTCTTCATTAACCTCAGCAAGATTATTAATATGCAAGCGCGTTTGTTTCATTACGTCATTCGCCAGCATAGCGAGGCTGTTAAACGGTACCGCTATACATATATATTCATATATAAAATCATTTAGTGGAACAGGTGCGGCTGGGGATAAGCTGAAACTCACGGTCGCTATTCTGCTCGCATCGCTTCAATTCGACGAGCCATTTTTATTATATGCTTTTGAATAAGGGAAGGTGATTGGTGTTCGGTATACTGCATTGACCGCTTGTGTGGACGGCAATATTGTTTTTTGCGTTTGCAGGTTGTTCTTTCAACGCAGCCGATTAAACAAAACCTTACGCCTTAGAGGTCGGCTAAGAGCCAGCTACGCCGTCACAACGGATGCGACATAATGGCTAGGTCTGGTGTCGGTCTTTCAGGATGAAACGGGGCTGCCATTATTGGTGGGCATTGTCTGGTGTTGATAATTGATGCCCCTTTTCTGCCCCCAGAACGCAAAAAGCTCCAATCATTGAGATTGGAGCTTTTCTATAAGTAACTGTTTTCACAGTCTTTATTTTGGTTGCGGGGGCACGCAACTACCGATACCGACATTCATTAGAAGTAACCATATAGCAGCGCATAAGTACGATATATCACTAAGTCGTTTCAACTAACTCATGCAGATCACTACACCAGAGCTCATTTATATGATTGATCATCTTATCTCTTGAGTACCAAAGCTACCAGTTCCGTCTGCCGGCCGGTCTCCGTTTTCTGGAATATATTGCGCATGTGAAAAGCAACAGTAGAACGCGAGACGCCGAGGTCAGTCGCGATCTGCGTCAATTTGCTACCTTGAGCGAGCGCTTGCGTGATCCGTAGTTCTGCGGGTGTAAGGCCATAGACTTCCGAAAATTTTGTAAAATTAGGAGCAGCTGACCGTAATGGGCGCGCCGAACGGATGCGTCTGATCTGTCGCAGACGCGCTTCGATGGTCGCCAGTAAGAGACCATAATCGATTGGCTTCACGAGGTAATCATCTGCACCAAGACGCTTGCCATCAACGATATGCCTTGGATCGGCAAGGGCGGAGAGGAAGACAAAAGGAATTTCGGCATAGTCAGGCCCTCGTTCTTGCAGCGCATCAAGCACGCCATAACCATCAAGTTCGGGCATGGAGATGTCGCAAAGAACCAGATCGGGGCAGACACGTGCCAGCTCGCCAAGCGCTTGCCTACCATTACCGGCTTCGACGACATCATACCCCGCCTCGACCAGTTCGTCTACGATGTCACGCCGCAATTGCACTTCGTCCTCAATGCAAAGGATCACAAAAGGCTCCGCGATCATACCCTCACCTTTCGAAAGATCATGGGCCTACCAGCACCGGATGCAGAACGTGGCAGCGACATCGCCATTCGAACAACGCCTGTCTCCGAATCTTGTAAACACACGTCGCCGCCCTGCAAGCGCGCAAGCGCTTTCGCCATGTAAAGACCAACACCAATACCGGGGCAGCCTTCAGTATTGCTGCCACGATAATAGCGATCAAACAGCACGTCCCGCTCGAACATTCCGCCCAATGAGCCGGTATTCGTTACGATGCAGGTAATAAGCGACTGATCGACGGTAAAACTGATACCGATCAACGTCTCCTTCGGAGAATATTTCACCGCATTGGACAAAAGGTTTGTCAAAATGTGCTCCGCATGAACCGGATCGCAATAGGCAATCGGCGCCCCATCAACCGGCGGCATGACCGTGATCCTGCGTCCACCCATGTCCTCAGCCTGCCGTGCGCAGATGTCTGCAACAAGAAGGCCGAGATCGCAGGCCTGGCTGCGGACCTCAATCTGGCCGGCATCAAGCCGCGCCGCGTCGAGGGTGCTCTCTACCAGCCTGACCAGGCGTGCGATGGCACTACGGGCTTGGCTACCCCGCTCAGTTATCTCTGCCGGCGTTAGTTGTTCGCGCCGGCGGATCAACCGCTGAAGCGCAGAATCGACGAGCGCAAGTGGAGTGCGGAACTGGTGCGAGATCATCGTGCCGAAGTTGCGGTATAGGTCAGCGGTGGCACGTTCCCTGACCAGCGCCGCCTCAAGCTCCTGCGTACGCGCTTGCACCAATTGCTCAAGATAGTCGCGATGATCCGCGATTTTACGCTGGACTGCTCGTCGTTCTGTGACGTCCGAGATCAGAAGGATCGTGCCTATGATGCAGCCACCATCGCGCAGCGAAAAACAGCGCAGATCGACATAGAGCGGCTCAGACTGATCATCTGGAAAAAACGGCTGATCGAGCAATGCGACAGCCTGGCCCTGCAGAGCCTCGCCGATGGCCATCTCGACCCGGTCTACCGCGAAAAAGCCTGATAATTCTCCCAGCGCACCACCTGTTGCCCGATCAGCACCAACACGGAACAGCCGTTCGGCAGCCTCGTTCCAGACCGTGCAGCGTCGATCCATATCGACAGCGATAATGCCTTCATCGCTGGATCCGATCAGGAGTTCGGAAAATGCTTTTTCTTTATTGAGCAAGCGAGTCCGTTGCCTTGCATCACGGATCGCCAGCAGAAAATGAACGCAAAGCATCGAGCCTGCCAATGTTATGCCGATCATGGAGATAATGATTTGCCACAGCTGCTTGCGCGTGACATCAAGCGTCGCGCCAAGATCGTCCCATTCGGCCACCATTGCCTTGTTGGCAGCTTCAGTGAGCGTCGCATTGTAAGGATCCAGCAGAGCTCTGATGCGCGGCATTGTCGCCGAGCTGGGGCTTTTCAGCAACGAGCCAAGCTCGTCGATGTTTTCCCGCAACTCATCCAAAGGAGCCAACGCACCAAGCGCTTCCATCCGCCGACGTTGCGGGCCATCATCAAGTAAGGCTAGCCGGCTGAGGAATATGTTCAGGCGCAACTCTGTTTGCGTGTGATCAGCCTCTCCGGCAGCGTTGACCGCGATGGCTTCGCTCAGCTGTAGGCTTGAAATATGCGCCTGAGCGATTACCCAAAGCATGTTCTGAGTGGCCTCAATGCGCATGTTACGCTCGACATCAGCCAGGCGCATCAGAGAGAATGCGAGCAGAACGACGAAGATAGCGATGGCCGAAACAGGCAGCGCGACGCCCAGCAATGCACGTGCGCGCCTGCTCATCGAATATCCAGCGATTTCAATTGCCAAACCCAACGATAATCAAAGCGGATATCCTGCAGCTCGGCATGCTGGTCACGCGGGTAGACAATCCATAGCGGCCCCTTCTCGCTCGGCAGCAGCGGTTTGCCGTCCATCTCATAGGCAACAAGAACGTCGAATTGGTCAAATTCCTCGACTGCGAATTCAATCGCGTAATCATTCAGGGCTCTCGCAGTCACGACTGTGCCGTGAGAGCCTACATGCGCCAAAATATCTCTCATTAAAACGCCGTCAAAGCGGTGCACGCCATCTGTGACGGCGGTGGTTGTTTCGAGCCGCGCTTGAGGAAGTGTCCGCAGCTCCACGATGTCGAAATGTGCGACCCTTTCCGCATTGCCTTTCGAAATAGCGCCGCTCACCTCAAGTATGGAGGAAGGCAATATTGACTGATCCTGACCACTGGCTTCAGAAGAAAAGTAAAACAACATGGCTGTCAAAATAGAAAAGAAAAATACTTGCAAATCTACGCTTCCCTCCAGGCTGCCCCTAATTCTTTGTGCTCACTTATTTTATATATTTATCCATTTTGGCACATTTTGATTAATTATACTCAGTTTTTCTGACATGTCCCTATCCAAATGGATGGGGCATGCCTGCTTTGCTTCTGCTAAAGTTTCCTGAACGGATGTAAAAGGCAAGGTTATATAGAAGGCGGGATAAGGCATGTGGGATTTTAGAGTCGGTGGCGTGCTAGCAATGATGGCGCGGACCATGCCGTTCATCGTGCTGCGGATAGCAGTCTACTTCGGTATTGCGGTTGGCTATGTTTTGCTGACGGGGACCGGCGCCGGTATCGGCTATGGCGTGGGCGGCTTCGGCGATGAAGGGTTTCAGGCAAACACAACGCTATGGGGCGGCGTTATGGGCTTTGGCCTGTTTGGCGCCATCATGTACTGGGCGCGCGAATATATACTTTATATCGTCAAGGCGGGCCATATCGCGGTATTGGTGGAACTAATCGACGGCAAGCCAATGCCGGATGGCAAGTCACAGATCAGCCATGCGACAACGGTGGTGAAGGAACGCTTTGCTCAGGCCAGCGTCCTGTTTGCTATCGATCAGCTGGTGAAGGGTGTGATCGGAGCAATCACCGGGCTGGTGCGCGGCATCCTGACCATCCTGCCCATACCGGGAGCGCAGCAGCTTTCGGGTATCCTGCACGCCTTCCTGCGGGTTGCTGTTGGTTTCATCGACGAAATCATTCTCGCCTATGCAATCCGCACAGGCGCGACAAACCCTTGGGGATCGGCCAGAGAAGCGCTCGTGCTTTACGGCCAGAACTACCGTGTCATGCTCAAGAACGCCGCCTGGCTAGCAATCATTGTCTACCTTCTGAGCTTTTTGGTGTTTCTGGTGATGCTCGCGCCAGCAGCTCTAGTAGTCTACGTGATGCCTGGCGCGTGGGCAGCCGGTGGCTTCGTGTTCGCGCTTTTGTTTGCCTGGAGCGTTAAGGCGGCATTGCTGGAGCCGTTCGCCATCGCCTGCCTGATGCAGGTGTTTTTCAAAACCATCGAAGGTCAGCAACCCGACCCCCAATGGGACGCAAGGCTGGAGCAGATGTCGGGCAAATTCCGCAAGCTGAAGGCGCGCGCCATGGGAGCGTCAGGTTCTTCCGGTCCGCGTAGCGACAGTGATGTGCAGCCTGCATGAAACAATTTACGGAACGAAACACCATGATGAAAGCTTTGAAAACGGCACTGATCGCGGCTACCGCCATCATCCCCCCTCTGTCGGTCGCCGTAGCGGCAGAAGATGTGGTCATCGTTTATGACGCCTCCGGCTCGATGTGGGGCCAGATCGACGGCACCAGCAAGATAGAAATCGCACGCGACGTGATGGTCGATCTCGTGACCGGCTGGTCCGACGACATCAATCTAGGTCTGGTCGCCTATGGACATCGTTCAGAAGGCGACTGCCACGACATCGAAACATTGATCAAACCGGGCGCGCTCGACAAGGCAAACTTCATCAGCACGGTGAACGGCATCCGCCCGAAAGGAAAGACGCCGATTTCCGCAGCCGTCCAGCACGCCGCAGAACTCTTATCTTATCGTGACAACCCCGCCACGGTCGTGCTCATTTCTGATGGTCTGGAAACCTGTCAGGCCGATCCTTGCGCGGTTGCCGAGCAGCTGGCACGGCAGGGCGTGAAGTTCACGACCCATGTCGTTGGTTTCGATCTTGAGGACAAGGCTCATGCCAGCCTCGCCTGCATTGCCGAAAACACCGGTGGCGTCTTCGTTCCGGCCCAAAATGCTGCTGAGCTGAAAGAAGCGCTGGCGCATGTGCAGTCGGTCATGGATTTGCAGCCAATGGTGGAGCAACAGCCCAACTCAACGCACGAACCCATGCAGGAAGCGGAAATTGATATCCAAGCTCCAGGACAGGTGACCACCGGCTCAAGCTTCAAGGTGACATGGTCAGACTCGATCCATCCGGAAGACTATGTCACTATCGTTCCTGCCGGAGCTGAAGAAGGCAGATATACCAATTATCAGCGCGTGCGCGATGTCACCGAAAACAGTTTGATCGCGCCCGCCGAGCCCGGCTTTTACGAGGTGCGTTATGTGCTGCGAGAAGGTGGGCGCACAATGGCCTCCGCTCCTGTGGAAGTCATTGAGGCCGAAATGGCTATCACTGCCCCCGAAGAGGTGATCACCGGCGCAAGCTTCAAGGTGACGTGGTCAGCTTCCATCCATCCGGAAGATTATGTCACCATCGTCCCTGCCGAAGCTGAAGAAGGAAAATACACCAATTATCAGCGCGTGCGCAATGTCACTGAAAACAGATTGATCGCGCCCGCCGTTCCCGGCTTTTACGAGGTGCGTTATGTGTTGCGAGAAGGTGGGCGCACATTGGCTTCCGCTCCTGTGGAAGTCATTGAGGCCGAATTGGGCATCAGCGCGCCCAGCGAGGTGGCCACCGGTGCAAGCTTCAAGGTGACGTGGTCAGCTTCCATCCATCCGGAAGACTATGTCACCATCGTCCCTGCTGGAGCTGAAGAAGGAAAATACACCAACTATCAGCGCGTGCGCGATGTCACCGAAAACAAATTGACGGCACCTGCCGAGCCCGGCTTTTACGAGGTGCGTTATGTATTGCGAGAAGGTGGACGCACAATGGCTTCCACCCCCGTGGAAGTGGTGACCGCCGAAGTGACAGTCAGCGGTCCGGAAGTCGCCCGTGCGGGAAGCAAAATTAAAGTCACCTGGTCGACTTCAGTCCACCCGGAAGACTATCTCACCATTGTCCCTGCCGGAACCGCTGAAGGCAAATATGCCGACTATATCCGGGTTCGGGACGCACGTGCAGCCGATATGAAAACTCCGGCCGAAACCGGACTTTACGAAATCCGCTATGTGCTGCGCGAAGGCGCTCGCACCCTTGCCAGCCACCGGTTGGAAGTGGTGGCGGAAAACGCCCCGCTGGATGACGGAGCTGGGCTCAAGGTACCGGCGCAGGCGGGTATAGGCGAAACGATCACCGTGTCGTGGAGCTCGGAAGGCGGAAGCGCAGATCAGCGCATCGCTATTGCCCGCACCGATCAGGCCGATTTCAGCTGGATTGCGGCGCACAAGGTCGGAGAGGAAAAGTCGTTGGAACTGCAAATGCCGGCACAGGCCGGAACCTATGAAATCCGGTTTCTTAATGTCGGTGACCGCAAGGTTCTGGGTCGCGCGATCGTAGAGGTGAAATGACCATGACACACACATTTAAGGCCGCACTGCTTGTCATGACACTCGGTCTGGTCGCATCTCACGCCCATGCCGAAATCGATGGCCACGGACCGGATGCCTGGCGCGTCACCAATGTGACTGTCGGGGACGTGCTCAATGCGCGCATGGGACCGGGCACCAATTATCCGGTGATCGAGGCTTTCAGCGACTATGAGCGCGGGCTACAGCAGATCACCTGCGTGCCATTTTACACCGCGGCACACTATACGAAGATGACGAGAGCGCAGATCAAGGCGCTGCCGCCACGTTGGTGCCTGATGCGCAACAAAGAAATGAGCAAGGCTGGTTGGGTAGCACAACGCTACATCACGCCCGATAATGAGCCGCTACTTGTCTCTCCAGCGCGAAAGTCTGTCGAGCACCCGACCGAGCCATTCTTACCCGAACCAGACATCGATCCTGTTGCTCAGGCGCAGGATCTGGTTCGTGAGATTTATGAACGCCAGTTCCAGTCCGAAAACGGCAATTTACCGAGCGCGTTCGATCCGAAGGTGTCCAAAAACTACTTTACCGACGAGATTGTGACCTGGCTGGCCTCAGGCAAAGTTGGTGCACATCCTCTATACGGCGCTCAGGACTTCGATGTCGTCTTAGAAGATCCGACGCCTGATCCTCACCAGCCGATGCTGCGTGGTATGATCACCATCAACGTCGATTTCACCAATTTCGGCAAGAAGCAGCGCGCGGTTTTCTACCTGCGCGCCGACACCACCAAAGCCGGCGCTCCGTTGCGGATTTTCCGCGTCGAGCACGATGGCTGGTCATATCCATAAGCACTGGAGAGCGAAATGTTCACGCAAAACCCCAAAACGAAGAAGCGCCGTACGCGCATCGCTCTCCTGATCGCTTCGTGCGGCAGCCTTATGCTTGCAGGGTGCAGTGCAGAGGCGGAAGCACCGCCAGTAGAGAGCGTTACTGGGGCTGGATCAGGTATTCTGGAAACTACAGCTGGTCGCTACGAGTTGACGCCGACAACATGCGCCTTTTATGAGCAGGATGGAGCCTACGATATTGAGCTCCGGGGTCCCGGAACGACGCCAGACGGCGAGAAGCTCTTCTTCGAACTGTCGTCAACGGCGAATGCACTGACCATTGGCCTCGGCGTCGATCGTCCCTACGCCAGCCCTGAGCGACAGCTCAAGGCCGGACGCATCTATTCACAAGAGCTTGACATCGTCGTCGCCGGCGAAATGCTGTCGATCAACGATCTGGTTCTGGTCAACGAGGATGGCGCACCCGTCGTGAATGGCGCCACCCTCAGCATCAATTGCAGCGCACAGTAAGAATGTATTTAACTTCAACGAAAAGCTACGGTAACGCCCTACCGAATATTTGCGGTCAGCCCTGCTCCCATCACTGTCATTAAGTATTGTATGTGGTTGCGTGGTTCCTTACCCTTGATTTGAACCTGTTTTCAGTAAGATATTGTTATTATTAACAAAATGAGATTTTGGCGCGTTTTAAGGATTTTTGGCAAACGAAAAAACCTTCAGTCAACCGTTTGAATTGATTGAGGGTTTTTGTTTTTATTTGGTTGCGGGGGCAGGATTTGAACCTGCGGCCTTCAGGTTATGAGCCTGACGAGCTACCGAGCTGCTCCACCCCGCGATAAAAGTGTTACGAGCTTGACAGCCCGGGAGCGAAGTCAGGCGTAGCCTGATGAGGTGAGG
>NZ_JBPVTR010000018.1:0-151663 GCF_051851455.1 Pseudochrobactrum albidum | reverse complement strand
GACAGTGGAAAATATGGCTCAATCCGCCGCATCTGCGCCGGCGACAACCAAAACAAATCACTCATAGCAACGCCTCCTGACGTCGCCATTGAATCAACTCACCACTCGTCATGCAACCAATTTAATAGGTCCTGAGCCTAGCTTTCTGTTATGCGTTTGCTCATCGTAAAACTCCTTTGTTTTAGTTTAAAAGAAACTCTACGATCCATCTGTATTATTTTAAGGAGTAGTTACAGCTGTTTCGGCAATCACGATAAAAGAAGTAATTGCTTTAACTTTTGCACTGCCTGTCATATCGGCAAGGATTGAGCGCCCATAATTATCGAACATACGAATTCTCTTCTAATGATTGAGTTTTGATTATGAAATATGCGCATGTTGCGCAATATTTGCAATTGCAAGGCATTAGCAAAAAAGACTTGACGGATATGCTTTTACAGCTATTCTGCAATTGAGAATGAATTGCAACTACTTCGGTTAGGAGCGAAAAGGAGGTGGTGGTATTGGCACAACAAACAAGTGGAATCTTTGCCCGTCAGAGATTGGCTTTGATTGGACTTATTTTGGGTAAAGGCGCAACATATCACCGCAGAGGGGCTGTACTATGAGCTTGCGCGTGCAAGTGCGCCAGGATCTTTTTACTGTCTTTACAACACGCTTCGCTGCATCAGTAAATCGGCTTACTCAGGCGAGTTTCCATCTTATGGTGCGGCACCTATTTTGATACCTTCATTGGTCATTATCATTATTCTTATGTCGAAGCAGAAAATCGTATCCTCGACGTGTCGGAGAACAGAATTACTATCGCTGACATTCTTGTACCGCTTTCCGGATACGAGATCACTAAGGTTGATGTGGTTTCCGTGTCAAAGCTGCTGAGACAATGTCCATGCTCTAAAAGAGGCAGGCACGCTTAACTGATCATCGTGTAAACTTGCAGTCGCCTTTCAGGATGGGGCGATTAGTTACGCATTGTAGTCCGTACAGCCCACAAAGGAAAAAACGCATGCTGACTATCGGCACAACCTTCCCTGAATTTGATCTTCAGGCCGTCACTTCGAACGATGCGGCAAGCGCTTTCAGTCGCGTCACTCATGAAAGCGATACCGGGAAATGGAAAATATTCTTCTTCTGGCCGAAGGATTTTACATTCGTATGCCCCACGGAGATAGCGGCTTTTGGCCGGCTGAACGATGATTTCGCAGAGCGCGATGCCGTTATCTACGGCATCTCGACAGACAGTGAATATGTCCATCTGGCCTGGCGTCAGCATCACCCGGATCTCAGAGAGCTGCCGTTCCCGATGTTGGCGGATATCAAACGTGATTTAAGCAGCGCACTGGGCATTCTTCATCCGCAGGAAGGTGTTTGCCTGCGTGCTACCTATATCATCGACCCGCAAGGTATGATCCGTTTCGTTTCGGTGAACGATCTCAGCGTCGGTCGCAATCCAAATGAGGTTTTACGTGTTCTTGATGGTTTGCAGATGAACGAACTGTGCCCCTGCAACTGGCAAAAGGGTGATGACGTTCTCATGATAACCTAACCGGAGGATAATATGGCCATTTCTGATCTATCGACTGGTGTTGGCGAGGTTTCGAAAACATCCTCCGCTTCCCTCCCGCACACTGCTTTATCCAGCGGTGATGATCACTGGAAGAGGTTCATTGAACAGGGGAACCAAGCCTACGCACAAGGGGATATTCCCCTTGCACTGGCCGCCTATACGGATGCGTTAGCAGAGGCCGAACGCCTGTTTGATGCTGCCGATAGTAATAGTGGCAGTGTGCCTCTACCAATCATTTTCAACATTTCCTGTCACAATCTGGCGGAGTTGTTCGAAAAGTCAGGCGATGTTGCAAAGGCCGAGGTTTACTATCAGATGGCTTGTGATCGCCTCCTTGAAGCGGCGCGCTGTCCTACCACATTGTTGGATTTGCGAATTGTTTGTGCGCAACATCTCAGGCACGCACTTGCCACGCTCATTCAGCATCTGCACAAGCACGGCGCCAGCAGCGATAGGATCGGTGCCATTATCAGCAAAGTGCATCACGCCGTGTATACCGTGTATCAGGTTGCTGAACATGCAGCGCAGGCAAATGATAATTGTGCTCATTGCAGTGTCACCCTGTTCTGAAATTACCTGAAAGAAAGAAGAATAAAATGTTTGAACTTCCCGAACTTCCTTATACCATGGATGCACTTGCGCCTTACATGTCGGCTGAAACACTAGAATTTCATTATGGCAAACACCACAAGGCCTATGTGGATAAGCTTAACGAACTGGTGACGAAGGAGCCTTACAATGGCATGTCTCTTGAAGACATCATCCGTCAATCGTTTGACAAGTCCGAAGACCGGGTTCTGTTCAATCAGGCAGGCCAGCACTGGAACCACAGCCATTTCTGGCTTGGCATGAAGAAGGGTGGCGGAGGAAGTATTCCCGGCGCGCTGGAGAAGCAGCTTATCGCAGATTTTGGGTCGGTGGATCACTTCAGGCAGGAATTCAAGGCGGCCTGCATAGCACAGTTTGGTAGTGGTTGGGCCTGGCTGGTGTTCGACGGTGAAAAACTAGCGATCACTAAGACCAGCAATGCCGGCACACCACTGACAGATGGCCATACAGCGCTATTAACCTGCGACGTTTGGGAGCATTCTTACTATATCGATTATCGCAACATGAGACCCAAATATGTAGATGCCTTCCTTGAAGGCCTCGTCAACTGGGAAGCTGTCGCCCAACGATTTGACATAGCTGTACAATAACTATTCTACATACTGCCCGCTGTTCGCCACTTTATTATGATTTGAACAGCGGGTATATAGGATCAAAATTAGTCAAATGCAAAAACTGTGCAACAGAACCGAAGATTCTCTTTCAAATTAATACAATTTGGTCTCATCGGTGACGATTCGAGATAAACCAAATTTTGTATATATTCAGGTACAGATCATTGCTCTAGTTTTACTTTTTTCGAATTGAACACGTACGGATGCCAAAAAGTTTATAGGCCGGACAAAAGCGGAACAACGCCGTCCCAATCATGACAGCGCCAACGATCAGGCTGAGGTATTTCCAATTGCCCCATCCTTCCAGAATTGTTGTCAACAGCGGCAGCGTGATCAGCACGATACCTAAAATGATGCGGATAACTCTGTCTACAGACCCTATATTTATCATTGCAGCCTCCCTAGCCAGTTGATGGACGAAATAGAGTTTAATGTATTGACGATTGCCCCAGCAGACACTCTGCTGTCCTGCGTGCTATGGGGGCAAGGATGACCGCAGCAGGAACGGCAACGAGCCATGCGAGCATCCAGGCCAAGAGCCATTGCCGCACAAAACCTTCATTAATTCCCACGTTGATTGCGGTTATGAATGCTGACATAACGAAAGACATGAGCGTGCCCATAATAACTCCCGTTACATACTGAAGTTTACGCATTGTTTACCTCGTTCGTCTGAAGTACCTTGCCAATATTGCGAAGCTGGTACGGCATTGTTGATATCCGTTGTGATACCAAGGATGATTGCTTGTTATTTTCATCCCCCGATACTTCAATGATAAATTCACCTAAACTATCTGTCGGGCGCCATTCGCGCGAAAAATGCTACGTCACCTTGCCTAGATATTGCTGCTTTTTTTGATGCCACTTTTTGTATAACTGCTGCCGGCTTTACGCCACAAAACAGTTCCAACAATAATTGCATGACTGCTTCTGCCCTGCCGTCCGCAATCGAGTAATAAATAAGCCTAGATTCGCGCCTCGTCTTGACCAATCCTGCTTGTCTCAGTTCAGCCAGTTGCTGGGATAATGCTGGCTGCTTTATGCCAAGTGCCTCTTGAATATCACTGACAGAGGATTCCTGACGGGCTATTTGGCATAATAGCATAAGACGATTTGCATTGCTGAATTGTCGCATAAAATCTGCGGCTTCTGGAGCCTTGGCAATCATTGTCTCTATTGAAACGGTCGGAGAGATGGTCATATGCACATCTCCCTAAAATACCATGCTTCATTACCATTTTCCTCGTCAGAGCTTTCAAACGTGATTGGTGCCGGTTCGATTAACGGATCGCCGGGTAACCATCCCTCAGGGGTTGTTGCATTTTCTCGATCCGCAGTCTGAAGAGCTGCTACGAGTCGCAGCAATTCGGCAACCGAACAACCAACACTAATCGGATAGTAGACGATAGAACGAATGATACCTTCTGGGTCAATCACGTAAATCGCCCGAACAGATGCACTGCTTTCCGATGAATCGTCGATCATGCCGTAAGCTCGCGCAATCACCATCGCACTGTCTTCTACCAGAGGAAAATTCACCTTCACTCCAAACCGTTTTTCAATATCACACAACCAGGCGATGTGGGAGTAAAGGCTGTCTATTGAGAGACCTAATAAAGCACAATTGAGCTTTTTAAATTCTGCATTTGCGCGGGCGAAAGCAATGATTTCACTGGTACACACGGGAGTAAAATTTGCGGGATTCGCAAAGAAGACCAGCCATCGTCCACGGTATCCCGACAGCGTGATGAATCCGGATGTAGATCGAGCAGAAAAGTCTGGCGCCACGTCGTTTAGATGGAGCGTAGTTGAGGGATTATTCGTTTCCATTCCGATCAAATCCTGATTGCGGCCACCGGTATGCGGAAGCGCAGTCCATAATTCATTTGTAAATTTTTAAATACACACTTGTACATTTAATGTAAATATATATTTTAAAGAAAACGACTTTGGAGAACCTTTACCATGAACACCTCCGTTAAAGATTTACCGCTTGAACATGCGCGCGCGATCATCGAAAGCGCACGTGGTTTTCCAGATAAGAGACCGGTAGTTAAGTCTTTTTTTGATGATCAAACCTATACGATCAGTCATATTGTCCGCGACCCTCTGTCTAACGCTTGCGCTATCATTGATAGTGTTCTGGACTACGATCCGGCGTCTGGGCGGACTACAAATGCATCGGCCTTGGCATTAATCGATTACATAAAATCTGAAAATCTGGAAGTGCAGTGGCTTCTTGAAACTCATGCTCACGCTGATCATCTATCCGCCGCGCCATTTTTACAGAATGAACTGGGTGGCCAACTCGCTATCGGGCGAGAAATCATCCGTATCCAAAAAGTATTTGGCAAGATTTTCAATGCGGGTACAGAGTTCCAAAGAGACGGAAGTCAATTCGATCAGTTGTTCAGTGACGGCGATCGATTTAAGATTGGTAATTTGGAAGCTACCGTGCTCCACGTTCCTGGACATACACCCGCCTGTCTGGCCTATATAATAGGTGATACGGTTTTTCCAGGCGATACGCTGTTTATGCCTGATTATGGAACAGCGCGCTGTGACTTTCCTGGTGGTGATGCTCGGCAGCTCTATCGCTCTATCCAACGCCTGTTAAAACTGCCTGATGAAGCCCGCATGTTCCTTTGTCATGATTATAAAGCCACTGGACGCGATTATTATGCATGGGAGACGACTGTTCAAGCGGAACGAACAGACAATATTCATATTAGGGATGGCGTCAGTGAGGACGATTTTTACAAGATGCGAACCGAACGTGACGCCACCCTTTCCATGCCGAAACTGATTTTGCCATCGGTTCAAGTCAACATGCGTGCCGGTCAGCTTCCTCCAGCGGAAGAAAATGGTATTCAATATCTAAAAATACCCATTAATGCACTTTAACAAAGAATAATGATAGTAAGAATATTGAAATTTCGCTGTGAAAAATCGACCTGTAAAAGCTCTTAATGCAGTTTATTATCGGGGGCTTAGGGAGATCCCACACCTGCGTGCATTAAGGTACGGATAGCAGCGTGATGGAGCCACGCGGTTAGTGATAAACTGTCACAAGGTAATAAATATGTATCTTGAACCCATTCAATATGTGCTGGGGGCGTTTTCGGGCAGCCTTGTTGGTTTCACGCTCGGCCTATTCGGAGGTGGAGGCTCCATACTTGCCGTACCATTAATGGTGTATCTTGTTGGTGTACCGAACCCGCATTTAGCAATAGGTACAAGCGCATTGGCTGTTGCTGCAAATGCCTTTACCAGCCTTATCGGGCATGCGCGTTTTGGTAATGTTAAATGGCGTTGTGCTTCCATCTATAGTTTCGCTGGAATTGGTGGCGCATTTGTTGGCTCAACAATCGGCAAAATGGTGGATGGACAAAAGCTCCTTGTTCTGTTTGCCTTGCTGATGTTCGTAATCGGTATACTCATGTTCAAAGAGCGCCGCACCGTAGGCGATGACAAGGCACAATGTTCACGTACCAATGCTCCTAAAGTTTTAACCTATGGTGGTTTAACCGGCGTCTTCTCTGGTTTTTTCGGCATTGGTGGTGGCTTTCTTATCGTACCGGGACTGATCGTTTCGACCGGCATGCCAATATTGTTCGCAGTCGGGTCATCCCTTGTATCAGTTACCGCCTTCGGGCTGACAACAGCAATGAATTACGCTATTTCGGGATTAGTAGATTGGGCGTTGGCCAGCGTATTCATCGCGGGAGGTGTAATCGGTGGGCTGGCTGGTGGCTTTGCAGCACGTAAACTTGCAACACGTAAAGGCTCGCTGAACATATTTTTCGCAATACTTATCTTCGTTGTTGCCGGCTACATGCTTTACAGAGGAATCTAATAATGAGTTCCCCTTGCAAGTAATGTCAAAGATTTATGCCCTAGATTATAGGCGATGTTCGGGACGCGTTTAAAGTACGTATCTGGTGCAAGATGGACTTTCTTCGTAAAAGTGGAGAGGTTTTCATGAGTTGAAAGGAAATCTGCATGACGAAGCGTGTCCCATACCAAGGTAGTCCCCCATAGTTTCTTGAAAAGCTTGTCCGGCTATAGCAACAGCCGTAGCGCTAACAACACCTGCAATCGACCCTCCAATACTACGCCGTGCTGGACAAGCCAGCCATGGGCGCATAACTTAAACCAAACGGCCTCCGGCAAACCCGGTGCGGTTCAGTTTTGATGGTGGTGCAAACCCAACCTCAAAACCGATAACCACAGTGTTGCAGTCTACCGATAAGATTATCAAACACAAAACAGGCCTGCTAAATCCGGTACAAGAACTTGGTAGTCTTTTAAAAGCCTGTCAGGTGATGGGAGTGTCGCGCGATACCTTTTATGGTTATAAAGCCGCCGTTGAAGAAGGTGGTTTGCGGCATTGATCGAACGCACAAGATGTAAGCCCAATCTTGCAAACCGTGTCGATAATGCAACCTAACAAACGGTTCAGGATTTTGTCCTTGAATTTCCCGCTTATGGTCAGGCAAGAACGTCCAACGATCTGCGCAAACTGGGGATATTTATCTCGCCCTCTGGTGTGAGTGAGTCGAATTTACCTGTTGAGCGCTTCTTGGCAAGCTCAATCAGGCTTTCACACTCTTTTGCGGCCTTGGCGTATTTCCCCATGAGGGCAGGGCTTCCCTGATCGTCGCTGCCTAACCAGCGCACGAACTCGGTCAGGTTTCCGTCAATATATGGCCGTAGCTTCACAGGAATCACTTTGCGGTATTTCCAGCGGTCGCTTATTCGGGAAAGATTGCGCACTATAAAACTCATAATGCTGCTGCCTTTGTACCAGA
This sequence comes from Pseudochrobactrum albidum, assembly GCF_051851455.1. Taxonomy (NCBI): domain Bacteria; kingdom Pseudomonadati; phylum Pseudomonadota; class Alphaproteobacteria; order Hyphomicrobiales; family Brucellaceae; genus Pseudochrobactrum; species Pseudochrobactrum albidum. The sequence continues at coordinate 144,062 of NZ_JBPVTR010000018.1, read as the reverse complement.
GTTTTGTACTAAGCGCAGCACTAACCTATTGATTTTACGAATTGCTAAGCCTTGGTAGTAGCTTAGAAAATGTTTGGTGCCCAGAAGAGGACTCGAACCTCCACGCCCTTGCGAGCGCCAGCACCTGAAGCTGGTGCGTCTACCAATTCCGCCATCTGGGCGTTGAGTGACCGTTTAAAGGCCAGAGTGATTCATGTCAACGGTATTTCCACGAAAATTACAGGAAATTTGTATTTTTTTGACGTTTTTTCGTTTTTTGCTCTCCGGATGGAAAATAAAATTATTTCAACGCCTTACACCTGTGTTGTTTATCGTATCAGACAAAGAAAAAGCCGGACTGTTTTGCAGCTCCGGCTTTGATATGCAGATATTGGATATTTGAAATTATGCCGTCAGCACTTTTTTTGAAGCAATTGTGCTGTCTGCATTCAGCTCATAAATAATCGGCACGCCGGTGTTCAGTTCCTGTGCGATGATCTCTTCGCTGCTTAAACCTTCCAAGGCCATGATCAGGGCGCGCAGAGAATTGCCATGTGCGGCAACCAGCACTTTTTCTCCGCGCAGAACATGTGGTTGAATGGTATGGAGATAATAAGGCCAGACACGGGCGCCGGTATCGCGCAGGCTCTCACCGCCCGGAGGCGGCACATCATAGGAGCGGCGCCAGATATGCACCTGTTCTTCCCCCCATTTGGCGCGGGCATCATCCTTGTTCAAACCGGACAGGGCGCCGTAATCGCGTTCATTAAGCGCAATATTGCGCACTGTTGGCAGGTCGGATTGTCCAAGCTGGTCAAGAATATGCTGACAGGTCAGCTGTGCACGTGACAGATCTGATGTATAGGCAATATCAAATTGCAACCCGGCTTCTTTCAGGCGTTGGCCTGCGGCTTTTGCCTCCGCATGCCCTTGCTCTGTCAGGGATGGATCGCGCCAGCCGGTAAACAGGTTTTTCAGGTTCCATTCACTTTGACCGTGGCGAACAAGAACAAGCGTGCGGGACATAAGGTTATCTCCGGTTAAAAGAGTGTTGTTGTAAAACCGCTTTTGCAATCCTGACCTTTAAGCAAAGAGACAGAAGATTTTCAATAATAGCGCGGCTTTTGCGTGATTTACCTCAAAAATGCAAACTATGTTTAAATATCAAGAACATCACGCATGGAATAGAGGCCGGGCTTACGACCAAAGCCCCATAAGGCTGCAGTAACAGCCCCTTCCGCAAAAACGGATCTGTCCTGTGCCTGATGGGAAAGGGTGATACGTTCTGTTGCACCGGCAAAAATCACTGAATGTTCACCAATAACCGCACCGCCACGCAAAGAGGCAAATCCTATAGTGCCTTCTTCACGGGGGCCGGTATGGCCGTCACGGCCGCGCTGGCTGTGATCCTTGAGGCTGATACCGCGCCCTTTGGCCGCGGCTTCGCCTAAAAGCAAGGCCGTGCCGGAGGGGGCGTCAACCTTGTGTTTGTGGTGCATTTCAACAATTTCTATATCAAAGGCAGAGGGTTTCAGCACATGGGCTGCCTGTTCCACAAGGGCTGCAAGAAGATTAATACCAAGCCCCATATTGCCGGATTTAATAATTGTGGCATGGCGGGCGGCAGCGCGGATTTTTTCTTCATCTGCCTCGCTGCATCCGGTCGTGCCGATTACATGTACAATGCGTGCCTGTGCGGCAAAGGCTGCATATGTCTGTGTGGCTTGGGGTGTGGTAAAATCCAGCACCCCCTGTGCCTGAGCAAAAACCGGCAGCGGATCGGCGGAAATAATCACGCCATTTTTGCCGATGCCTGCAATTTCACCTGCATCCTGTCCGATCAGCGGCGAACCTTCACGCACAATTGCGCCGGAGAGTATTGTATGCGGATTTTCACTGACAGCGCGGATAAGCGCCTTGCCCATGCGCCCGCCGGCACCGGTAACAACAAGATGCATGGGGGATGCCGGGTCAGGAGCAGTGTGTGCAATAGTCATGATTTATCCGATCAGAGTTTCATCTTCAGGTGCAGACTGGAGCTGATAAAAGCGGGCATAAACACCATTTTCAATGGCAATAAGATCATTATGACGGCCTTGTTCAACAATATTACCGGCTTCCATAACAATAATCTTATTGGCATTTACAACCGTTGAAAGACGGTGAGCAATCACAATGGTGGTGCGGTCTTTCATAATGGCTTCCAATGCCTGCTGAACCCGTTTTTCCGATTCATTATCAAGGGCTGATGTGGCTTCATCCAGCAACAGCACCGGAGCCTTGCGCACAATAGCGCGGGCAATGGACAGGCGCTGACGCTGACCACCGGAAAGCGTGATGCCATTCTCACCCACGGGGCTGTCATAACCCTGTGGCTGACGGATGATAAATTCATGGGCATTGGCAAGTTTTGCCGCCTCTATGATTTCTTCCTGTGTGGCATCCGGACGGCCATAGCGGATATTATCGGCAATGGAGCCTTCAAAAAGATAAGGCTGTTGTGAAACATAGGCGATAGAGTGGCGCAAGGAACTGACGGTAACACCGGCAATATCCTGATCATCAATCAGGATATTGCCGCTGTTTACATCATAAAAACGCTGGATCAGCGTGATCAGTGTGGATTTGCCGGCGCCCGATGCGCCAACAATTGCCGTTGTTTCTCCGGCTTTGGCAATAAAGCTGATACCATTGAGAACCTGCTGATAATCCGGGCTGTCTTTGGTGTGATAGGCAAAGCGCACATCCTCAAAGCGCACGGTGCCGTCCTTGACCGTAAGGGGCACTGCATCCGGCCGGTCTGTCTGTGCGGGTTTAAGATCGAGAATTTCATAAATCATCCGCGCATTGACAAGTGCACGTTCCAGGCTGACCTGCAGGCGGGCAAGACGGCGCGCCGGATCATAGGCCAGCATCATTGAAGTGATAAAGGCAAACATGCTGCCTGGCGGCTGTTGTTCAGCAATAGCGCGGTAACCGGCATAGGCAATAACCGCGGCGATGGCGATACCGGCGAGGATTTCCGAGATTGGTGTTACACGCTCTGAAACACTGGCAATCTTATTGGAGCGGTCTTCAGCCCGTTCTATCAGGTCATAAATCTTATTTTGCAACTGCTCTTCCATCGTAAAGGCCTTGACGATGGTGATGCCTTGTGTGGTCTCCTGCATGGCACCCAGAAGATGCGAATTCAGATGCACAACCTCGCGGGTGACAGTGCGGATACGGCGCGACACATAAGTGACAGTGAGAATCAGCGGCGGGGCAATCAGCAATGTGTAGAGCGACAGATAGGGCTCCTGATAGACCATGATACAAACGAGGCCGATCAGCATCACAGCATCGCGCGCAAGTGATGTGACTGTCATATTCATCAAGTCGCGCATTCCGCCAATATTCTGGTTGATTTGTGCAGCCAGATGGCCGGAGCGGTTATTATTGTAAAAATTCAGCCCCAGTTTCATCAGATGTGCAAATATACGTTTCTGATAAATTGCTGCCAGATTATTGCCGATTTTTGCCAGTTGTACGGCCTGAATATAGCTGCCAAGCCCGCGCAGAATAAAGGCAAGCAGAACAGAACCTGCGATAATTCCGATAAGATCGGCGCGCTGCCTGTAGAAAATGTCATTAATGACATCGCGCATAATATAGCCGACAAAAACCGTGGCGCCGGAGATCATCAGTGAGCCGGCAATGGCTTTGGCATAAGCGAATTTGTGATTGGAAAAATTCTCAGACAGCACACGACGGATCATCTGTGTGGTTTCTGCCGGATCAATGCTCTTTTTCTTTTTAAATAGGTTCACGGTCAGGGCTAATCCTGCAACTGGTTTCAGGGCACTTTGGCCGGAATGGCCGTGCTGTCATTTCTTTTCTATAAAGCGCCATAAAGCATTTGACCATGCTCTTTGCCTTAAGAGCATGGTCAAATTCACTCGATTGCGGCAACAAGATGCCAGTATATATCATTTAGCGCCAGCGGCGGCCATCTGTATGAATATCAAAGCGGGCAGGGGTGCGCGCATAGGCAGAGAGCCCTGCAATTGCCGCCAGCGGATGCACAATAACATGCACAGGTATGGATTTAAGAATATGCTGATGGGGGGCTTTGTCCTCAAAAGCCGCGCGGAAACTGCCATTGCGCAAGGCCGGAATAATGCGCTGCGGTATGCCGCCAGACAGATAAACACCGCCCTGTGCCATAAAAAATAACGCCAGATCGCCGGCAAAGCGCCCTAAATAAATAACAAAAAGCTCCAGTGTTTCCACTGCCTGCGGGTTGCTTTTATCCAGTGCGGCATCGGTAATCTCTGCCGGTGAATTGAGGCAGGGGGTTATGCCGTCAGCAAGGCAAACAGCCTGATAAATATGCTGCAAACCGCGCCCGCACAGCAATTGTTCGGCTGAAATCCGGCCGTCAATCTTCTCAATAAACGGAAAAATCTGGCAATCACGCTGTGAGCGGGGGCCAAAATCCACATGGCCGCCTTCACCCGGCACGGGCACCCATGTTTGGCGCGAGCGGATCAAGCCGGCAACGCCAAGGCCGGTGCCCGGCCCCAGAACAACGCGTTTGCCATTGGGATGGGCAGCCTCTCCGCCAATATTTTCCAGATGCTTGTCATCAAGTGATACAACAGCCAGAGCCTGTGCTTCAAAATCATTGAGCACAGTAATGTCTGACAAGTTGAACCGCTCCATCATCTCACGCGGCCTGACCACCCATTTGCAATTGGTCAGAGGAATTTCATCGCCCTCAACAGGGCCTGCAACGGCAATAACGGCCGAGCGCGGCAAAATAGAGGTGTGATCCAGTACAACCGACTGGATGGCATCTTCAATCGTATCAAAATCCTGTGTGAGCAAAACCGGAAATTCTTTTGGTTCCGCATAAGAATCCACCAGAATTGCAAAACGTGCATTGGTGCCGCCGATATCGCCGATTAATACGGGAAAAACAAAATTAGGATCAATCTGAGGCATGGGTAATATCATTTCCCGTTTCTAGAGCATTTCACAGTCAGGCCGGATCAATTTGACCTCCATGACAATGCGCAGACCATAACAGACAATTATTTCAGGAGTGTCTTAGCCTGCGCCTATGTTGCAGGGCGGTTCCGATTCTATAAAAAATGCGGCAGACGCCCCTGAGCACCCCTTGTCCTAACTGTAACAGGGAGCGCTCTAAATCGTTTTAAATCTATAGCCGAGACCTTCACCGAAGAAAAGTGCATTCTTATGATGCGCAAAAATGGCCATAAATTTTTATATTTCATACAGGTTTGTTAAGGGGTTATGGCCTTTGTGCAGGCAGCGGCACAGGGCTTGGCATTGCCGGTTCGGCAAAGGCTGAAGAGGGTGCCGCTGATGGGGCATCATGTGTCTTATTCTGCAGGCCATAGGTCACATCTTTTACTGATACCGGTGATGGTGCGTTCAGCAAAGCCGCACAGGCAGATGGCAGGTCTGAAACCATCATAATTTTAGGCGGTTTTGGCTTTTTGCCAGGTTTTGCCGGTTTCCATGGTTCATCAGTAAACCACCAATCAAGGGCTTTGCCGCAGCCGTCATCTTTGCCGACAGGCTCTTGCGGTTTGCAATCGGGCGAGCCTGCCTGACAGCGAATCCGCACATGGAAATGATAAAAATGCCCCCAATACGGGCGCACTTTTGCTAGCCAGCTACGGTCGCCCTTTACAGTATCACAAAGCTGTTTTTTAATACCGGGATGCACAAATATGCGCTCTACCTCGGGGTAGCCGGCCGCGTGTTTTAACAATGCTGTGCGTGAAGGTGTCCATTTATCGGGATCCACATAAAGCGAATTTGGCTTGAGCATGGAAACCGCGCTTACTTCTTCACGTTCCTGATTGGTAAAACGGTGATTGGCGGGCATGGGGGTGAGCCAGATATCTGCATCAAGCCCGACCTGATGGGAGGCATGGCCGGTGAGCATCGGGCCGCCGCGCGGTTGGGAAATATCGCCGACCAAAAGACCCGGCCAGCCGGTTTTCGATGCATCGCGGGATAGTTTTTCCAAAAGCGCAATCATGGCCGGATGCCCCCAGTTGCGGTTTCTGGACAGGCGCATTACCTGCCAATGCGGTCCGTCAACCGGAAGAGCCACCGCGCCGGCAATACAGCCCTTGGAATAGAATCCATAGGATTGCGGTTGTGTGCGTGATGGCAGCTTAACTGTGCCGAAAGCCTGTTTTGCCGGCATATCGGCCTGAGCGGCAGTCAATGCGCCGCTAAAAAGCACCGCACTGAGGCTCAGATGCAAAGCCAGAGCTGATAATTGACGCAAGATAGGACGAAACATCATGAAAGCTGGTTTCCGCTCATATAAGATAATCACACAGCATCAACTGTGCCGCGCCGGCTGGCAAGCGTAAAAATAGCACAATATGTGCTGTTTTTAGAGGAATTTCTGCTCTTTTAGAAGGTTTTCAAGCCCAGTGCGATAATCGGGATAGCGCAATTGGTAACCGGTTGCCTTGAGTGCCGCATTCGAAGCGCGTTTGCATTCCTGATAAAATGAACGCGCCATGGGCGATAAGTCTGCCTGTTCATAATCAATGGCAGGCGGGGGAGCAATGCCAAGCAATTGGGCGGCATAGGCAACAACCTCATGGGCTGGCGCGGGTTCATCATCAGCCAGATTATAGGTGCCGCCAAGCTGGTTGATCGCAAGATGCGCTAATGCGCCGCCAATATCCTCCACATGGATACGGTTGAACACATGATCTTTTTTAATCAGGCGATGAGCACGGCCTTGCCGCAGGCTGGCCAGCGCATTGCGCGCCTGCCCCTGAAAACCCGGGCCATAAATACCGGCAACCCGTAAAACAGCACAGGCAATGGCTGTGTTTGTTGCCTGTGCGCGCCATTCATTTTCAGCAATAATGCGGGCGGATGACCGGCGCGAGAGCGGTTTAAGCGCTGAATTTTCATGCACCCACGCCCCCTGATAATCGCCATAAACGCCAAGAGTTGATAAATAGCTGATAAAACGGGCATGGGGCGCATAATGTTGCAGCCCCTCCGGCATCAGCCGCAGCACGGGGTCAGCATTTTCTGCCATGCCGGTTAAGGGCGCGATAGTAGAAACAATATGGGTTGCCTGTTTCAATTCATCGCGCAACTGTGCGTCAAATCCCTGTTCTGAATCAAAAAAGACCGGATTGATACCCGTGCTGCGCAAGGATTTTGCCTGATCAGCGCGGCGGAAAGTGCCGGCGACAGAACTGATCCGGGCTGCAGGATTGCGCCGCAGAGCCTGCACAAAATAATATGCGCTATAGCCGGCACCAAACAGGAAAATACGCATTATTCATCTCTCTCACAGGAAGCGGGGGCGAGCAGCCATTCTTCAATCACCGTGGCATCGTGCTCAAGGGGAAGGTGATGGTTTTTAAGGCGGGTAAAATCTGCCTGTGATGCAAGGCGGGATAATGCCCATACAGCTGCGCCGCGGGTGACAGGGGCAGGGTCGTCAAGCAAGGTTTCTATTATGCCAAGATAGGCAGGATTGCCGGAATTGCCTGCTGCAATAAGCACGTTGCGGATAAAGCGATCCCGCCCGATGCGCTTGACCGGCGAGCCGCTGAAAAGCGAGCGGAAAGCCTGATCATCCAGTTGCAGCAAATCGCCGAGTGCGGGTTCTTTCAGCTCTTCGCGCGCCTGTAATCTGGCCTCGCGCGAGACTTTGGCAAACTTGTTCCACGGGCAGGCGGAAAGACAATCATCACAGCCATAAATGCGATTGCCCATCATGGGGCGGAATTCCTGCGGGATAGGGTCTTTATTCTCGATGGTGAGATAGGAGATACAGCGCCGTGCATCAATCTGATAAGGTGCCGGAAAGGCATTTGTCGGGCAGGCATCCATACAGGCGCGGCATGTGCCGCAATTATCCTTGCCTGCCTTATCCGGCTCCAGTTCTGCCGTGGTGAAGATTGAGCCGAGAAACAGCCATGAGCCATAATCACGGCTGACCATATTGGTATGTTTGCCCTGCCAGCCCATGCCCGCTGCAACGGCCAGCGGCTTTTCCATCACCGGTGCGGTATCAACAAAAACCTTAACCTCATGGCCGGTGCGTGCAGCAAAACGGCTTGCCATATGTTTGAGCTTGCCTTTGATGATATCATGATAATCGCGGTTTTGCGCATAGACCGAGATTGCCCCGCAATCCTTTTTCTCCTGCAAGGTGCGGGGGTCGTGATCGGGGCCGTAATTCATTGCGAGCATGATGACGGAGCGCACCTCATGCCATAAGACAGAGGGATCGGAGCGGCGCTCTGCCGTCTCCTCCAGCCATTGCATGGTGCCGTGATAGCCTTGATCAAGGAAGTAGCACAGCCGTTGCGGCGCTTCAGGAATGGCATCGGGCGTGGTGACGGCCATCACATCAAAGCCAACCGCTGCCGCTTCTTCTTCAAGGTAGCGTTTCAGGCGGACGGCCATAGGCTCGTTGCTCTTAGGCAAGGGTTTTTTGGGCATATGCTCAGAAGTCGAGGTCGCCATAATGAGATGCCGGAAAAATACCGCGTACACGGTCTGCCAGAAGCGGGCGGAATGATGGCCGGGATTTCATCCGGGCATACCATTCACGGGTGGCGCGATGTTCAGCCCATTCGATCTCACCCAGATAATCAAGGATGGAAATTCCGGCCGCGGCTGCCATATCGGCATAGCTTGGCGCATCACCCGCCAGCCAGTTGCGCGTGGCGGCCAGCCAGTCTGTATAACGCAGATGCTGGCGGATATTGGAGCGGGCAGCACGGATTGCTGTGGAATCGGGTGCGGAAGAGCCGGTTTCCTGCGACATTTGCAATTTGAAAACCCGCTCGCGGGCAAGGTGGCGGGTTACTTCATTTTCAAATTTGATCAGAAACCAGTCCACAAGGCGGCGCACTTCAGCGCGCTCCATTGGTGTTTCAGGCAGGAGACGGCGGTTGCGTTTCAACGCGCCGCGGGTTTCATCCATATATTCAGCAATCACGGTTGCGCCGACAACCGGCAGGTCATTTTCCGCCAGCAGAACCGGCAGGGTTCCGGCCGGATTGAGCGCCAGAAACTCCTTTCTGCGCGACCATGGCCGTTCCTCTATCAATTCCGCTTCCACATCATATTCATTAAGAATGAGACGAACATAGCGCGAGGCGGTGGACATGGGATGGTGAAACAGCGTGAGCATGTGTTGCAACAATACTTTCACATAAAAGGCTGATGCCGTTAGGCGGCCATCAGACTGAAGAACTTGTCAGGTTTTGCATTGCGCCACAACCGGCCGGAACTATATAAAACCGGTTATAGAAGGCTGCAAATACAGACCGGGAATAACATAAAATGCAGCAGTGGAGCATTTTGTCCTATTATACGCCTTTCCTATAAATAATTGGTTAGGACGCTTGGGCTACATATTTATGTGATGATTTCGGCATAGAAACATTTTATCGGGCTAAATTTAAGGCAGCATTGTTGTTTTTAATTATTTTCCGGCCTGATGATTGCTGTTCTCCGCTGACGTATCGGGGAAGTTGCGGAAATTTCAGAGATTATTTTCAGCCAGAGGCAGATAGGGATATTCGGCAATATGGATGCATGGGCAATTTTTGAGGCTGCGATACTGGGGCTTCTGGAAGGTATGACCGAGTTTCTTCCGGTATCGTCAACAGGACACCTGTTGCTTGCGGGGCATTTTCTGGGGTTCGAATCAACCGGGCGCACTTTTGAAGTGCTGATCCAATTGGGGGCTATTCTGGCGATTCTCAGTGTTTATGCCGGACGGTTGTGGAAATTGTTCACCGATTTGCCGCATGATGCGGCTGCGCGGCGCTTTATTTTTGGCATTTTGCTGGCTTTTTTACCTGCCGCGGTGATTGGCGCATTTGCACATAGTTTTATCAAGCAGGTTTTGTTTGAAACGCCAATGCTGGTTTGTTCCATGCTGATCATTGGCGGTTTTATCCTGCTATGGGTTGATCGCATGCCAATGCGCGCCCGCTATACTGATGTTGCGCAATATCCGTTGAAAATGTGCTTTATGATCGGTGTTGTGCAATGCTTGGCGATGATTCCCGGGGTGTCGCGTTCCGGCTCCACCATTGTCGGTGCTTTGCTGATGGGCTCAGATAAGCGCTCGGCTGCGGAATTTTCGTTTTTTCTGGCCATGCCGACAATGGCCGGTGCCTTTGCCTATGATCTTTATAAGAATCACGCAGCGCTTTCTGCCAATGATATGACGCAGATTGCTATTGGTTTTATTGCGGCCTTTATATCCGGTGTGATTGTGGTGCGCTATTTGCTCAATTATGTCTCGCGCCACGGTTTTGCATTATTTGCCTGGTGGCGGCTTATTATCGGCAGTGCGGGGCTGGCGGCCTTGCTGGTATGGGGTTGAGTTATTAGAAAAAAGCGAAGACTAAAAACAATAAAGGCTCCTTTCGGGAGCCTTTATTTTATTGTTTAATCCGGTTTAGCGGGCAAGGCTTGCCTTGTCATATTGGCCAAGAACGCGGAAGCGCCACAGATAGGAAGGCAGGATTGCATCCACAGCCTGCGGTGTGATGCCAAGCCCCTGCAATGTGCGTCCGGCATCAATTGCCTGCTGCGAAACAATATTGTCGCTTTTCAGTAATTTAACCTGATCGGCTGTGAGTGGCGCATTGGGCAGAAGCCCGAGGATTTTGCCCTGCAGGCCGGCAAGCCACCAGGGCAAACTGATGAAAGCACGTTTGCGATTGCTTACTTCCAGTGCAATTTCCATGCAGCGGCGCAAGGATAAGATTTCCGCGCCGCCCAGCTCATAGGTTTGGCCGGCCTGTAATTTGCCTTCAATCGCGCGGGCAATGACCTCAGCCACATCGCCGACATAGACCGGCTGGAACTGTGTATTGCCGCCGCCAATCAAAGGCATGAAAGGCGAGAAGCGGGACATATTGGCGAATTTGTTGAAGAACTGATCTTCAGGGCCGAAAATGACGCTTGGGCGCACAATAACGGCATCGGGTTTGGCGGCCAGAACCTGACGCTCGGCCTCGGCCTTGGTGCGCGCATATTGTGATGCGCTTTGCAGATCTGCGCCAAGGGCAGACATATGCACCAGCGGCACATTGGCAGCGGCTGCAATTTCTGCCACATGTTTTGCACCGGTTACATGCACCGTGTTGAAATGCTGTTTGCCGGCTGTTTTGAGAATGCCGACAAGATTAATCACATAATCAGCGCCCTGAACAGCGCGCTCCACTGACCAGCGGTGGCGGATATTGGCCTGCACCAGCTGGATCTGGCCAACATTACCGAGCGGCTGCATATAATAAGCGATTTCCGGCTTGCGCACGGCAACCCGTACACGGTAGCCGCGCCGTGCCAATGCATCAACCACATGGCGGCCGACAAAACCTGAACCGCCGAAAACCGTAACCAGTTTTGGTGTGATGCGGTGATTGAGAGTTTGCGTGTCCATGACCTGTCTCCTGCGCCGGTTTTTATAACGGCATAATGGCTGCCTTTGCATTGTGGCAGAGTGCGGTAAATTTATAATCCTGATCAACAATAACGGGTAAATCCGCCAGCTTTTGGCTCCCGCTTTACTGGTTTTTCACAGTTTAGCAAAGGGGACATAATGCACCATACAAATGAAAGCCTGTTTGAAGGTAAAATAACCATTGCCACAGGCTTTGTCTGTATGATTATTCCTGTTCCCTGATTTGTATATAAAACAGGTAAAATCAAGACCGCAGGCCGGAGGGCGGGGGAAACAATGCAATATGTGGTGTTTTTCTGCCTTATCACGCAAGAAAACAGCTGCTATGGCCTGTTTTGCAACAAACCCCCTTTGCCTTTACACAAATCTGCTGCTAAATCGCGCGCATGAGCACACCACTTGACCATATCCGGAATTTTTCCATCGTCGCCCATATTGATCATGGGAAGTCGACCCTTGCCGACCGTCTGATTCAGGCAACCGGCGGCCTTGAGAATCGTGAGATGAAAGAGCAGGTGCTCGACTCGATGGATATCGAGCGCGAGCGCGGCATCACGATCAAGGCGCAGACCGTGCGCCTCAATTACCGTGCGAAAAACGGGGAGAGCTATATTCTCAACCTGATCGACACACCGGGGCATGTTGATTTTGCCTATGAGGTTTCCCGCTCGCTGGCAGCCTGTGAGGGTTCTTTGCTGGTTGTGGATGCAAGCCAGGGCGTGGAAGCACAAACGCTTGCCAATGTTTATCAGGCAATCGACAATAATCATGAACTGGTTGTTGTTCTTAACAAAATTGACTTGCCGGCTGCCGATCCTGAACGGGTGAAGGAACAGGTTGAGGATGTGATCGGTATTGATGCATCGGATGCTGTGGAGATTTCTGCCAAAAGCGGCCTTGGTATTCCCGATGTTCTGGAGGCGATTGTTGAGCGTTTGCCGGCGCCAAAAGCAGGCGACCGTAACGCCCCGCTTAAAGCCATGCTGGTGGATAGCTGGTATGATACCTATCTTGGCGTGATTGTGCTGGTGCGCATTATTGATGGCGTGCTTAAAAAAGGCCAGACCATTCGCATGATGGGAACCGGCGCCAAATATCCGGTGGAGCGTGTGGGCGTGTTCACACCGAAAATGGTGGCTGTGGAAGATCTGGGCCCGGGGGAACTTGGCTTTATCACCGCTTCAATCAAGGAAGTGGCTGATACGCGCGTGGGGGATACGATCACCGAAGATAAACGGCCGACAGAAAATATGCTGCCGGGCTTCAAACCGGCGCAGCCTGTGGTGTTTTGCGGCCTGTTTCCTGTGGATGCGGCAGATTTTGAAGATCTGCGTGCGGCAATGGGCAAATTGCGCCTTAATGATGCGAGCTTCTCTTTTGAAATGGAAACATCGGCGGCGCTGGGCTTCGGGTTCCGCTGTGGTTTTCTCGGGCTGTTGCATCTTGAAATTATTCAGGAACGCCTTGCCCGTGAGTTTGATCTTGATCTTATCGCCACCGCACCTTCCGTTGTTTATCGTATGAATATGACAGATGGTTCGGTGAAAGAGCTGCACAATCCGGCAGATATGCCGGATGTGGTGAAGATTGAGTCGATTGAGGAGCCGTGGATTAAAGCGACAATCATGACGCCGGATGAATATCTGGGCTCAATCCTCAAACTGTGTCAGGAGCGCCGCGGCATTCAGGTTGATTTGTCCTATGTCGGCCCGCGCGCGATGGTGACATATGAATTACCGCTCAATGAGGTGGTGTTTGATTTTTATGATCGGCTGAAGTCAATTTCCAAAGGTTATGCATCTTTTGATTATAATTTGTCGGATTATAAAGCCGGTGATCTGGTGAAAATGTCGATCCTCGTCAATGATGAGCCGGTTGATGCGCTTTCCATGCTGGTGCATCGTTCTGCCGCTGAAAAACGTGGCCGTGTGCTTTGCGAAAAGCTGAAAGACCTGATCCCGCAGCATATGTTTAAAATTCCGATTCAGGCGGCAATTGGCGGGCGTATTATTGCGCGTGAGACGATCTCTGCATTGCGTAAAGATGTGACGGCAAAATGTTATGGCGGTGACGTTTCGCGTAAGCGCAAGCTTCTGGAAAAACAGAAGGAAGGCAAGAAACGTATGCGCCAGTTCGGCAAGGTGGAAATACCGCAGGAAGCTTTCATTCAGGCGCTTAAAATGGGCGATGAGTGATGAAAGAACCTTATTATCGCGAATTCTGGATTATAAGTGATAATGGTGATCAATTGTATCCAAAATTGATCAGGAATATGGATACAGGGAAATTACGCTATCAGTTGCTTGCAGATGGCTCAAATAGAAAAGAAGATGGTGATGAAACAGATGACCCTCTGGAAGCGGTTGTGCGTTTTCTGAAAGGCGAAAGCCTACGATTTGGTAATGAAAATACGACTGCTAATCGGTTCAAGATCAATGGTGGACATGTAAAACAAATTGGCATGTCTACCGACTTCTTGTTGTCATCGGATATTGTTAATAAGCTTAAAGTTGAAATTCAATGACAACCAAGCCACGTATTACCGTTGAATATTGCACCAAATGTAACTGGATGTTGCGCGCCGCATGGGCCGCACAGGAGTTGCTGCAGGTTTTTGGTGATGAGATTGGCGAGATTGCACTGATACCGGGTGGTAATGGTGATTTCATCATCCGTTTGAATGATGCGGTGGTTTGGGATCGCAAGGCTGAAAACAGCTTCCCTGAGAGTGATGCGCTGGTTGCCCGTATCCGCTCGGTGATAAAATGTTGAAAATGCCCTGATCTTTATGCGCAATATAAAAACTGTAACTTGTAAATTTTAACTGGTTAAAACAAGCCTCTTTCCTGAGCTAACCGGCTTTTTCTGTGCTCCTTCATAAGCTTGCGGGCAATATTTGTGTTTTAGATTCTGTGTTATTCTTTTGATATAATAGTGAAGGATCAGAGCGGGATTTGCAGAAGAAAGCAGATTTTATAATTTATTTTTATATCAGGTAAAAGCTAAATAGTTAATTTTATTGATATAATTAAGTTTTCAACCATGCTGCAACCGGTTTTTAAGCCATAATCACAAAGGCTTGTAATTCTGCTTTGAGACAAAGATTCCGGATCGCTGATATTTATAGCAAGCGCGGTGGCTGCGATGCGCCGTTCGGGCGTAATTGTTGTGGTTTCTTCTCTTCATTCTCCCGATGATCGCCCAGTTCCAGTGCTTCAATTTTTGCCCCGCGGCGCGTGAGTTTGGAAGTTGAAATGAGAATATCGTCAATATCACGGCTGGCTTGTGAGAAATGGTTCTGTAATTTGCGCACACGCTCATCAAGCCGTGCCACATCATCCATCAGGCGTACAACTTCCCCCTGTATCAGATGCGCCTGTTCGCGCATACGTGCATCTTTGAGCACAGACTGAATAACCTGTATGGAGAGCATGAGCAGCGAGGGCGAGACAATAACCACCCGTGCGCGGTGAGCGCGCTGGATGATGATTTCAAAATTCTCGTGAATTTCCGCAAAAATTGATTCTGAAGGTACAAACAGAAAAGCGGTATCCTGTGTTTCTCCGCTGATAAGATATTTGGCGGCAATATCGCGAATATGCATTTCCATATCACGGCGGAATAATTGCTCATAATGGCGTTTGGCCTCCGGTGTTTTTGCTTCTTTTAATGCATGCCAGCTTTCCAGCGGAAATTTTGCATCAATCACCAGTGATGCAGTGCCATTGGGCATTTTTACCAGACAATCCGGCCGCATATTATTGGAGAGTGTGGCCTGAAACTCATAAGCGCCTATCGGCAGGCCGTCAGCAATAATTGCCTCCATACGCGATTGCCCGAAAGCGCCGCGCGTCTGTTTATTGGTAAGAATGGCCTGTAATTGCACCACCTGTCCGGCAAGTGACTGGATATTATTCTGAGCAGTATCAATCACTGCCAGCCGCTCCTGCAATCTGGTCAGGTTTTCATGGGTGGAGCGGGTTTGTTCGCTGATACTGCGGCCAAGATGGCTGGTCATGCCATCCAGCCGGTCGCGGATGGATTTGTTGAGTTCTGCCTGCCTTGCGCCGAATAACTCCGCCATTGTCTGCATACGCCCCTGCATTTCCGCCTGGCTTTTGAGCAATGACTGCATCTGTATTTCTGCTTCCCGCGCCCGCTCCTGCGATTGGAGCTGTGCCTGCAATATGGCGTGATTATTGCGCCTTCCTGCCCACAAACCAATAAGAAGAACCAGCAATAGGATGCCGCCTGCACTAAGCAGCAAGACAGGTGAAAGGCCGGATAAGGCGCTGATTGAGGCGGGTAATTGTGAAGCAGAGATGTTTTCCATGAGATAAAGATTACATGATTCGTGGTAAATACAGGAATAAAACGTGAACGATTATACATTGCTATTATGTAATTTATTGACGTGACAGTGCGGAATGATTAGACCGGTCGCTATTCAAACCGGATGCCGCTGCCTGTTTATTTATGTTTCAGGTGACCCTGCCGGTGTCAGATATTCCAATCAATTGCAAAGTGCTCCGGACAAATGTGATGACCATCAAGCCGATTATTATTCTTCCTGATCCGGTGTTGCGCCAGATTTCCAAGCCGGTTGAGCGTTTTGACGCTGACTTGCATAAATTTGCCGATGATATGTTTGCCACAATGTATGATGCGCCGGGTATCGGGCTTGCTGCAATTCAGGTGGCTGAGCCGATCCGCATGGTGGTGATTGATCTGGCAAAAGAGGGTGAAACGCCGGAGCCGCATATATTCATCAATCCGGTGATTGTTGAACGATCAGATACGCCGAACACTTATGAAGAAGGCTGTCTTTCGATTCCTGATTATTATGCAGAAGTGCAGCGCCCTGCGAGCGTGCGCGTGACCTATCAGGATATTGAGGGCAAACCGCAGGAAATAAAGGCTGAGGGCTTGATGGCAACTTGTCTGCAGCATGAAATTGATCATCTGGACGGGGTGCTTTTTATTGATCATCTTTCCAAGCTGAAACGGGATATGGTGATCAAGAAGTTTAAAAAACTGGCCAAGACCCATATGCCTGCCTCAGCCAAAAAAATGTGAAGCAGCTTTTGCACTCTATCAAAAACTGGGATGGGATAGTCTATGTCATTACGTATTGTGTTTATGGGCACGCCGGAATTTTCTGTTCCTGTGATGACGGCGCTGATCGGGCAGGGCTATGACATTGTGGCGGTCTATAGCCAGCCGCCACGCCCTGCGGGGCGCCGCGGGTTGGAATTGACCAAATCGCCGGTGCATGAAAAGGCTGAGGAATTCGGCATTCCGGTTTTTACGCCCAAAAGCCTGAAAAGCGAAGAAGAACAGCAGATTTTCCGTGATCTCAAAGCAGATGTCGCGGTGGTTGTGGCCTATGGTCTGCTATTGCCGCAGGCTATTCTCGATGCGCCTGCACTTGGCTGTTATAACGGCCATGCATCGCTTTTACCGCGCTGGCGCGGTGCTGCGCCAATGCAGCGGGCGCTCATGGCCGGTGATGGGGAAACCGGCATGATGATTATGAAAATGGATGCAGGTCTTGATACGGGGCCTGTGGCCATGGTCGAGAAGGTTGCAATCACGCCCAATATGACCTGCGGTGAATTGCATGATCGTTTGAGCCTGACCGGCGCCGACCTGATGGTGCGGGCGATTGCGGCGCTGGAGCGCGACAGTCTGAAGCTGAGCCCGCAATCTGAAGAGGGTGTGACCTATGCTGCTAAAATCGAGAAATCGGAAGCGCGGATTGACTGGTCGCAACCGGCACAGGATGTGCATAATCGCATCCGTGCGTTAAGCCCGTTTCCCGGTGCGTGGTGTGAGATGGAAATGAACGGCCGTTCAGAGCGGGTGAAAGTGCTGCGTTCGGTAATCGCTGATGGCTCAGGTCAGGCCGGCGAAGTGCTGGAGGGGCAGCTGGTTATTGCCTGCGGGCAGGGGGCGGTGGCGCTCACACAGGTGCAGAAGGCAGGGGGCAAGCCGGTGAGTGCTGCGGAATTTTGTAATGGCGTAAAACTTAAACGCGGTACAATTCTGTCATGACCCATTCTTCCGAAAAGCGGTTAGATATTCGCCCTGTCCGTGAGCAAGACCGCTCTCAGATTTATGGTGTGATTGCTGCCGCTTTTAGCGGAAATGACGAAGTTGTGCTCGTGCGCAGGTTGGTTGCCGATAATGATGCTGTGCTGGAACTGGTTGCAGACGTGCAAGGTGTTGTTATCGGGCATATTCTGTTTTCCCGTCTATGGGTTGAGCAGTCTGATGCTTTTCTGCCGGCTGTGGCATTGGCACCGCTGGCGGTTATGCCTGCCTATCAGCGGGCGGGGATAGGACGCGCACTGATAGAAGAGGCGCACAGGCGGCTTGCGCAACAAGGCGAGACGCTCAGCGTTGTGCTGGGAGAGCCTGCTTATTACGGGCGCTTTGGCTATAATGTAGCGGATGCGGCTGAGCTCAGGAGCCCTTATCCGGCGCAATATCTGCAATTGAAGCATCTTGCAGACAATAGGCCTTGCGGCTATTTGCAAGGTAAACTGATTTATGCTTCTGCATTCGGAGAAAATTGAGTGCCGCGTTACCGCCTGACAATTGAATATGATGGCACGCCCTATGCCGGCTGGCAGCGGCAGGATAATGCGCCAACCGTGCAGGGGGCGATAGAGGCGGCTATTTTCAAATTTTGCGGTGACAGGAATTCTCTTGGCGCGGCAGGGCGCACTGATGCCGGTGTGCATGCATTGCGGCAGACAGCGCATGTGGATCTGACAAAAGACTGGGCAGCCTCCAAGGTGCGTGATGCGGTCAATGCCTATCTGGTGCTGGCCAAGGATAGTGTGTTTTTGCTTAATGTTGAAAAGGTGCCGGATCGTTTTGATGCGCGGTTCAGCGCCCTCGGGCGGCACTATATCTATCGCATTATCAACCGGCGCACACCTTTGGCGCTGGAGGCAAACCGCGCATGGTGGGTGTCGAAAAAACTGGATACGGATGCCATGCAGGAAGCCGCGCAATTGCTGCTTGGCCAGCATGATTTCACAACTTTCCGCTCAACGCAGTGCCAGTCGAAAAGCCCGGTGAAAACCCTGGATGTGCTGGATGTGCAGCGCCATGGCGAGTTGATTGAAGTGCGGGCTTCCGCACGATCTTTTTTGCATAATCAGGTGCGCTCGCTGGTGGGAAGCCTTAGCGAGGTTGGCAGCGGCCGCTGGAATAATGATGATCTTCTGGCAGCTCTTGCGGCGTGTGATCGCAAGGCTTGCGGCATGGTTGCGCCTGCGCACGGGCTTTATATGATTGGTGCGGATTATTCCCCCATTTTATAAAACCGGCATCAGGCCTGCCAGATTTTGCAGGATCATGGTGAGCATAATGCTGCCAAACATAATGCTGAGATAAAACGGAACCGCAAAACTGTGCGGCCTTTGCAGGGCGGCACGTGTCAGCCGGTAACCGAGCACCAGTGTGGCAATAAACAGCATAAAGCCAAGTGTTGCGAAAAACACTGCAAAATCCGGCAATAACAGGCTGAAAAATGTCAGCGGTGCATAAATCCAGGCAAAGAGTGCCGTTGCCCAGTTTGTGGCGACCACATAAGTGGAAAAGCGCCGCTCAAGGCCGAGGCTGCGGCTTAGCAGGCCGATGATCAGCAGCGGCAGAAGCCAGACAAGCATATCAATAAGGCCGAGTTTGACCGTGTTGTGAATACGCAGCATTGCCTCATCACTGCCCTGCGCCAGACGGGCAGAAATATCAACCCAGCCAATCAGCATTGGCGGCAGGGCAATGACAACAGCATAAAATGAACGCCAGAAACCATCAGCAGTGGTGTTGAGCCGGTTTAACGCTTCCGGATGGCCGGTCATGGTTTGCCAGACTGCAGAGAAATAATACTGAATTTCTTCAAAACTGGGCATAGACAACCTGTATAAATGGGGCGGAGAATCGACCGCTTATAGAATATGTGCCGCAAGCCTATATGGCTTGAGCAGGCAATAAAATCTTCAAGAAAATTTTCACGCGCTTTGATCAGTGTTTTAATATCCTTTTATCGAGGGCGATGACCGGCAGTGATAATATTGTGCAGGGCATTTTCAGCAAGATCAGATCACATTTTACAGAAAATATTTCCCCTTTACGGTAACGTGGTCTTACAGAAAATTCTCACGAAGAAGTGTTTCTCGTTGCGCCGTATGGCTTTTGGCTAAAGTCATATTTTTGTGAAAAAACCTTCATTGTTTCATTTTTGTAAACTGTAGAGAGAATAGATTGTTTCATAATCATGCACAATTATTACGCATTTTGAGTGTGATCAATAAATTTAATTTCAATAATATATTGATTTTTAATAATATTTTTTATGGGTGTTATTTTATGGCTAGCAAAATATGGCCTAAATTTGAGGCAAATGTAAAATCTATGTGAATTGAAATTATGAACGACAATTCTTATTTCCGGTTCATACGAACAACGCACCTCCCAAGCGTGTTCACATAAACTGAACAAGGAAATTGAGAAATGAAAAAGATTATTTTGTCCGCTGCAGCTCTTGCCATGACTGCCGGTATTGCTTTTGCAGAAAATCCGAATGTTGGCACACCTGATGATCTCTACAGTAATGATCGCACACCGGTGATTACAAATTCTACTGTCAAGAGCACACAGCCTGAAACATACAGTGATGGTTCAGCACATGGTTTCGGCGATCATTCGCCATCAAGCACACGCCGATAATTTTTCATAAACCAGAATATTGCTGAATATTTTTGCTGATTAAACGAAAAATGCGCCCTGTTTTTCAAGGCGCATTTTATCCCTTCAAAATTAAAAAAAGGGAGGCCGGCCTGTTAGCTGATCTCCCTTATATTATCAGTTTTCTTGCCGGTGGATTTCAGTCTCGCAGCAAATCATTGATTGAAGTTTTGGAGCGGGTTTTTTCGTCAACACGCTTTACAATAACCGCGCAATAAAGGCTTGGGCCTGCCTGCCCGTCCGGCAATGGCTTGCCCGGCATGGTGCCGGCAACCACCACGGAATAAGGCGGCACTTCACCATAGAATATCTCGCCTGTGGAGCGATCCACGATTTTGGTGGATTTTCCGATATAGACCCCCATTCCCAGCACCGAACCTTCACGGATGATGCAGCCTTCCACCACTTCCGAGCGCGCACCGATAAAGCAGTTATCTTCAATAATTGTCGGTTCTGCTTGCAGTGGTTCCAGCACACCGCCAATTCCGACACCGCCGGAAAGATGCACATTTTTGCCGATCTGAGCGCAGGAGCCGACCGTTGCCCAGGTATCCACCATTGTGCCTTCACCCACATATGCACCAAGATTGACAAATGATGGCATCAAAACAGCATTGGGAGCGATATAGGCGGAGTGACGCACAACGCAATTGGGCACTGCACGAAAGCCGGCTTTGGTAAATTCATCCGCTGTCCAGCCGTTAAATTTGGACGGCACCTTGTCCCACCAGACGGATGCGTCCGGCCCGCCTTTGATAATTTCCATCGGATTGAGGCGGAAGGACAAAAGCACGGCTTTTTTCAGCCATTGATTGACATGCCATTTGCCGTCTGCCTGTTTTTCTGCCACGCGAGCCTTGCCCTGATCCAGCAATAAGAGGGATTGAGTAACGGCATCGCGGATCTCTCCGGTTGTGGATACCGATACATTGTCACGCTCATCAAAGGCTTTTGTGATAATTTTTTCGAGAGCAGACAGATCAGCCTGAGACATTTTACGGCTCCTGAAGGTGTTGAAACGAGGTTGAATTACATTTATTTCGGCATTCAGACGAAGTTAACGACGAAATATTCAGATTTTGGAATATTTTCGGCAAATGATTAGGCTAAGCTTGAGTGATGGTCAATCTTGGCTTTGCCGCTTTTGCACTATATGCCTCCGTTATACAAAAATAACGAACTTAATGTTCAGTAAAAACAGGAAGAGATTGCATGAACCCGCTTGAGAAAGACGGCTGGACACCATTCAGCAATTCCGGTGAAACCGTCAAGCGCGTGGCCACTGTGCCGGATACGCCGCAAACCCGTGCCCCTGCCTATAAACTGGCATTCAGCGATGCTGATTTCATGACCAAGCGGGAATTACGCCCGGTGCGCTTGCAACTGGAGCTTCTGAAGCCTGAAATGATTATGGAAGAGCGCGGTATCAAATCAACCGTTGTGTTGTTTGGCGGCGCACGTATTCCGGAGCCGGGCGGTGAGGCATGGGCTGCAAAAAATGAACAGCAGAAGAAAAACCTTGAAGCCAATTCAATTTATTATGAGGAAGCCCGGGAATTTGCCCGCCGTTGTTCGGAATATTCTTCAACAACCTATTATCGTGAATTTGTAATCGTGACCGGCGGCGGCCCCGGCGTGATGGAGGCCGGCAATCGCGGGGCTGCTGATATTGGCGCACCGTCAATCGGGCTGAATATTGTGTTGCCGCATGAACAGGCGCCCAATGCCTATGTTTCGCCGGAACTTTGTTTCAATTTCCACTATTTTGCATTGCGGAAAATGCATTTTCTGTTTCGCGCCAAGGCTTTTGCGGTCTTTCCGGGCGGCTTTGGCACGATGGATGAATTGTTTGAGACCCTGACCCTGATGCAGACCGGGCGCATGGAACGCGTGCCGCTGGTGCTGTTTGGCAAGGAATTCTGGAATAAAGCGATCAATATTCCTTATCTAGCCGAGCAGGGAACAATCTCGCCGGAAGATTTGCAGCTGTTCCATTATGTGGACACGGCTGAAGAGGCATGGAATGTGGTGAAAGACCACTACAAGCTTTAATCAATATTTCTGCTTATTAAAACGCTGCCGCATGTCTGATGCGGCGGTGTTTTATATTGGCGGCTGTTATAACCCTTGAGATTTTCCGGTTTGGTGATCATCGGGAACTCTTGGCGGGTGGATGATTGTTACCAGAACAACAGAGATGATCATCAGCAAATACCATGAGCCGAGTTTGGACAGAGAAACCGGCACCCATTGATCATGCTGCCCCGGATAGAGCCAGACCCGCGACCATGTGCCGATATTTTCCGCAATCCAGATAAAAAATGATGTGAGAAAAAAAGCCAGCAACAGGGGCATTTGGTGACGAAACCGGAAAACACGGTAATGCATGGATGTGCGCCAAAATAACAGCGCGGTGCAGGAAAAGAGCAGCCAGCGTATATCGGGCAGATAATGATGGCTGAAGAAATTTATATAAATAGCGGTTACGAGAATGAAGGTCAGCGGCAGCGGCGGATAATGAGCAAGGCGGATATCAAAAATCCGGTTGATCCGCGCCATATAAGAGCCGACAGCCGCATACATAAAACCGGAAAAGAGCGGCACACCGCCAATACGGAAAAAATTGGCCTCAGGATAAACCCATGATCCCATGTGGGTTTTGAAAATCTCCATAATTGTGCCGACAATATGAAAAATGAGGATAATTTTCATCTCGCGCCATGTTTCAAGACGGCAAAACAGCATCAAAATCTGAATGGTTATTGCGGCAAGAAACAGAAAATCATAGCGCGTGATCAGATGCGGCAGAACAGATGCATCTGTCCAGAGAAATTTGCTGAGAATAATCAATCCCAGCATCAATCCGCCAAAAAGACAGGCCCATGCCTGTTTTAATCCAAAAACCAGAAATTCCACCAAAGCGCCGGAAAAACCATGTCGGGGAAGGCGATCAAGCAGGCGATGTGCTGCGGTATCAATGGTTGTTTCAAGAGAGGTGAAATGGCGGTTTTTTCTGGTTTTGATTATATTATGATCCATTATCGAGGGTGCAGGGCTTTCAAAAACTCTGTGAGATTATCGGTTACAAAATCCACGTGATCGGTAAAGGCCGGATCACTTTCCCAGATTTCGCTGAAATCCGGCTCAAAATTGCGCGGCACAATCAGCACTGTGCGCATGCCGCTGGCTTTGGGAACCACAAGATTGCGCGCCAGATCTTCAAACATCGCTGCATTTTGCGGGTTAATGCCGCACTGCTTGTAGAAAATTTCATAAGGCGCGCGCTCCGGTTTGGGTATAAGCTGGCCGGCAATTATGTCAAAAATACCATCAAAATGGTCGAGAATGCCCAATTGTGCCGCTGCTTTTTCCGCATGGTTGCGGTCGCCATTGGTATAGATGAATTTGCGCCCGGGCAGACGGGCAATAGCATCTCCTAAAAGCGGATCGGGCTTTAGCCATGAATAATCAATATCATGAACTTTGGCGAGAAAATCATCCGGATCAATTTTATAGCATTCCATCAGCCCTTTGAGGGTGGTGCCGTAATCCTTATAAAATTGTTTCTGGACTTTTCGCGCTTCTTCGCGGGGCAGTTTTAACAAGTCTGCCACATAGGCGGTCATGCGGACATCAACCTGTGAGAATAGGTTGGTCTCATGCGGATAAAGCGTATTATCCAAGTCAAAAACCCAGTCAGTGACATGGGCGAAGTGGTGCGGATCAGGTAAATTGCTCATGGACAGGTTATGCCATGAAGTTTTGTAAAGTTCAGCCTTTATTTTTTTTAAGGCTGCGGACACAGCAGTGAGATCTTTTAAGTTTGCGGTTATGCCTGCGTTTTAAGTTTGCGGCTATGCCTGTCGTTTTAAGTTTGCAGGCAAAGCCTGCGGTTTTAAGTTTGCAGGCAAAGCCTGCGGGGACTTGTATTTTCAGCGCAGACATGCACAAGCAACGGGCAGATTTCCTTTTTGTTTCAAAGAACATAATATCGCACCATGGAACTCTGGATACCAATCACCATTGCAGCTGCCTTCATGCAGAATATCCGCAATACGTTGCAAAAAAAGCTGCAAAGCAGACTTGGAACCAGAGGGGCAAGCTTTGTGCGCTTTGGCTACGGCTTTCCTGTTGCCATTGCCTATGTGCTGGCTTTGCATATGCTGGCGGGCTTTGTGGTGCCGCAGTTGAATAAAGCCTTTATATTCTGGAGTATTATCGGCGGACTGGCACAGATCTTTGCCACTATTATGCTGGTGCATCTATTTACATTGCGCAATTTTGCCGTTGGTACGGCCTATTCCAAAACCGAGCCGGTGCAGGCCGCAATTTTTGGGCTGATCCTGCTTGGTGAACGGGTAACAACCGGTGCGATTGCGGCAATTATTGTTGGCGTGTCGGGGGTAATGCTGATTTCTGTTGCGCGTATGCCGCTGAGCTGGGCTAACCTGTTAAAAGCGCTTATCAGTCGTACGGCGCTGATCGGTATTGCATCCGGTGGTGTTTTCGGTATTTCTGCGGTGGCCTACCGCTCGGCTTCGCTCTCGCTGGAAGGGGCAGACCCGATCATGCAGGCGGCAGTAACACTTGCCTGCGTTACCAGTTTTCAGACGGTTTTCATGCTGGTGTGGATGCTGATCAAAGATAAGAGCGAAATTACGCTGGTGCTGAAATCATGGCGCTCATCCTCGCTGGTTGGCTTGTCAAGCGTGCTTGGCTCTGCGGGCTGGTTCACAGCCATGGCGCTGCAACAGGTGGCTTATGTGCGGGCTCTGGGGCAGATTGAGCTGATCTTCACTTTTATTTCTTCCGTTTTTATCTTTAAGGAGAAGATCAATCATACGGAAATTGCCGGCTGCCTGTTGATTGTAACCGGTATTTTGTTCCTGCTTTTGTGGAATTAAAACAGTTTGCGTCTTGAATAAATGTGCAAAAAAATCCCGCTTTATGCGGGATTTTTATTGGTTCATATCTGTTACATATTTTGCAGTCACGCACCCAAAGAGTGCTTTTTTAGTTATGGCACCAAAAGGGTGCTTTTTTAGTTATGGCACGAGTAGCGTGCCGGCACCGCGTTCTGTAAAGAGTTCCAGTAACACTGAGTGCGGGGTTTTACCATTAAGAATAACCACACCCTCAACACCACGGCGGATGGCATCAATACAGGTTTCCACTTTAGGAATCATGCCGCCGGAAATGGTGCCATCGGCAATCAGGGCTTGCGCATCAGCAACCGATAATTCCTTGATCAGGTTTTTATCCTTATCCAGCACGCCGGGCACATCGGTAAGAAACAGCAGCCGTGTTGCCGCCAGCGCTCCGGCAATAGCGCCGGCAAAAGTATCGGCATTGATATTATAGGTATGGCCGTCACGCCCGGGGGCCACGGGGGCAATAACCGGAATCATTTCAGAACGCGCCAGAAGATCAAGCAATGTGCGATCCACTTCCACCGGTTCACCCACAAAGCCAAGGTCAAGCACGCGCTCAATATTGGAGTCAGGATCACGATAGGTTTTGCGGGCTTTTTCCGCAAAAACCATATTGCCGTCCTTGCCGCAAAGGCCAATTGCCCATTCACCTTCGGCATTGATCATGGCAACGATTTCTTTGTTGATGGAACCGGCAAGAACCATTTCCACCACTTCCACCGTTTTTTCATCTGTAACGCGCAGGCCGCCTTCAAAGCGGGATTCAAGGCCGAGCTTGTTGAGCATGGAAGCAATTTGCGGGCCGCCGCCATGCACCACAATCGGGTTGATGCCCGATTGCTTGAGCAGGGCGATATCGCGGGCAAAAGCCTTGCCAAGAGCCGCATCGCCCATGGCATGGCCGCCATATTTGACGACAACAGTCTTATTCTCGTAACGCTGCATAAATGGCAGGGCGGCAGAGAGAAGTTGCGCTTGGATTTCTGGGCTTGTCGCAGTCATGGAACACTCCACGGCATAAAGATTGGTTGGTGTTGTAAGGCGAGGGTGGCAGATAAAAAATTTATTCTTTACAGATAAGGGCGATGGCAGCGCGCACCGCATCAATACCGGTTGTCTTTTGTGAGGATGTGGCAAGAATATGCGGAAAGGCAGCAGGCCGTCTGGAGATTGCCTTTTGCGTTTCTGCCATGAGGCGGGGAATGCCAGTCTCTTTGATCTTGTCAATTTTAGTGAGAATAATTTGATAGGAAACAGCGGCCTTGTCGAGAAGGTCGAGCACATCCGCATCATTTTTTTTAATGCCGTGGCGGGCATCAATCAGCACATAGACACGTTTCAGCGTGGTGCGGCCGCGCAAATAATCAAACACCAGTTTTGTCCAGGCATCAACCATGGCTTTGGGGGCTTCTGCAAAACCATAGCCTGGCATATCCACCAATGCCAGAGGAGGCAGGTCACCATTCTCGCCGGAATATCCATCCGGCACAAAATAGTTCAACTCCTGTGTGCGTCCGGGCGTATTGGATGTGCGGGCAAGGCCGCTGCGCCCGACAATTGCATTGATCAGTGAAGATTTGCCGACATTGGAGCGTCCGGCAAAAGCAATTTCAACAGGGCCTTCCGGCGGCAAAAACTTCATGGAGGGGACACCGCGGATAAAGATCCACGGTTTGCTGAAAAGCGCCTTGCCTTCAGCAACAAGTGCTGCGTATTTTTCGGCCTCTTTTGCGGCAGCCTGTTCTGCTTCGGTCACTGAATGCATCCTGTATGTTTTATTTTATCCCTGGAAGGCATTGAGCTTTCAGCGCGCTTTGTCAACCATCCAAAAGATGCAGCTACAAAAAGCCCCCTTAGCGGGGGCTTTTATTTGATTATTTTTTCACCGGCTTGTCGGCTTTGACCGCCGCGGCAGGTTGCTTCTTTTTAAACATCCCTTTGAGATTGTCAAAAAGCTCAATCTTAGCGCCCTGGCGTTTCATAATCACTGCCTGCTGAATGATGGATAAGGTGTTGTTCCATGCCCAGTAGATTACGAGGCCGGCAGGGAATGCCGCAAGCATGAAAGTGAAGATGATCGGCATCCATGTGAAGATTGCTGCTTGTGTGGGATCCGGCGGGGTTGGGTTCATACGCATTTGCAGGAACATGGTGATACCCATAATCACCGGCCATACGCCGATCATCAGGAATGCAGGCACACCCCATGGCAGCAGACCGAACAGGTTGAACAGCGATGTCGGATCGGGTGCCGCAAGATCGTGAATCCAGCCGAAGAAAGGCGCATGGCGCATTTCGATGGTGACATAAAGAACCTTATACAGCGCAAAAAAGACAGGAATCTGCACCAGCACCGGCCAGCAGCCGGCCAGCGGATTAATCTTCTCGCGCTTATAAAGCTGCATCATTTCCTGCTGTTGTTTGACCTTGTCATCCGCATATTTTTCACGGATCTCCATCATGGCAGGCTGCATCATCTTCATGCGGGCCATCGACTTGTAGGATTTGTTGGCCAGCGGGAAAAACAGAGCCTTCAGCAGCACGGTCACCACCAGAATGGCGATACCAAAATTACCGGAAAATTTGTAAATCCAGTCGATGAGATAGAACATGGGCTTGGTAATGAAATAGAACCAGCCCCAGTCAATCAGCAGTTCAAACTGTTTGATGCCGAGGTTCTTTTCATAAGCATTAATCAGGCTGACTTCCTTGGCACCGGCAAAAACATGGTTTTTGATTGTGGCGCTCTGGCCTGCGGCAATGGTAACCGGCGCACTCAGAAAATCTGCCTGATAACGCGGCTGGCCATCGGTGAAATAGGAAAAACGGGCATCATAGGATTCGCCCTGCGGCGGAATGAGCGTGGCAGCCCAGTATTTATCTGTGATGCCGACCCAGCCGCCCGTGGCCTTGTCGAAAGACAGGTTCTTTTTGTCTTCAACCTTGGAATAAGAGACTTCCTGAAGCCCCTGATCACCGATAACACCGATCAGCCCTTCATGCAGCACATAGGTGCCGTTGGCATGTTCCGGCTTTTCAAAACGGGTCACACGGCCATAGGCATTGAGTGACACCGCATTGCCTGTCGGGTTGGTAACAGTGTCTTCCATTGTGAACATATAGTTCTCGTCAACGGAGATCACGCGTTTGAACTGGATGCCCTTTTCATTGGCAAAGGTCAGCGTTACCGGAGTGGAGGGGGTGAGCTTGTCATTGCCTTCGATATTCCACACGGTTGCAGGGCCCGGAACCGTGCCGGTTGCCTCATTGCCGGCAAAGCCGAGCTCGGCAAAATAGCCCTGTTTGATGCCCGATGGCGCAAGAAGCTCAATCTCCGGTGATTTGGGATCCACCGTTTCACGATAATCTTTCAGATAGAGATCATCCAGACGTGCGCCGGTGGTGTTGATCGAGCCACGCACATGGGGGGTATCAATGCTGATGCGTTTGCTTTGGGTGAGGGCAACCTCACGGGTAAGCGGCTGTGCAGCCGGTGCATCAGTGGCCTGACCGGGAATGCCCTGAGACGCATTTTGCGAAATATTGGCCTGCGGCACACCGGAAGACGGGCTGCCATTTGCTGCCGGTTTGGCCTGATTATTAAGCGCCTCAATCCGCGCCTGTTCTCTCTGAGCCTCTGTCTTTGGCCCCAGATAAAACACCTGCCAGAGCGTGAGAATCAGAATCGACAGGGCAATGGTGAGAAAGAAATTACGGTTTTTTTCCATTGACGGGTCCTGGTTCCTGTCAGTTCATTACAGGCAGGGCGGCATCCGCATGGCTGCACTGCCCTGGCTTATAAATATGCCGGCTGACAGGGTGCTGTGCATTAAATATGCCCTGCCTGTCAGAGTTTCGAGTGCCTGCCTTATAATACGATCAGATCAGAAAAGCGAACGCTTGGAAGATATAATTCAGGCCTATTTTAAGCGGCGGTTACTTTAACCGCTTTGCAAGTTCCTTTGTCAGTGCACAAAAAGGTGCATTCAGCGCCTCCTTGCGGCCAACAATAACATAATCGGTTTGCGCGGCCATTGCTGCCTCATTGAGGCGTGCGGCGGCCTTGAGACGGCGGCGAATCCTGTTGCGGATAACCGCATTGCCGTTTTTTTTGGTCACTGTGAAGCCAATGCGCGGGCAATCGCCTGCTTTTGCCTGTTTGCTGGCTGCTTCATTGCGCGGCTTAACTTCCAGAAGAAAATATTTGCCGCGGCGCTTTTCTCCGCTGCGCACAGCCAAAAACTCCGCTCTCTTGCGAAGGCGGAGTATTTTGGTCTGTTTTTCTTGCTGCTCTGCCACCGCGTTATGCTCTACGCGGGCGTAACATTATGCAGAAAGCTTGGCGCGGCCGCGGGCGCGGCGGGCTGCGATAACTTTACGGCCGCCTGGTGTTGCCATACGTGCACGGAAACCGTGACGGCGCTTGCGGACGATTTTGGATGGCTGATAGGTGCGCTTCATTTGTTTAATACCGCGGTGTGCGGCCCTTCTTAAATCTGTTTTTTTAACAGGAGCTGGTTCCGGTGCGGGCAAAAGACCCTTTTAAAAAATCCGGAACTTGCCGCGGCTTATAGAGGCAGGCCGGTTTTGAGTCAAGAATAGTGCGGATTATTCTTATTTTATGCTGTTGCAGAGGTGCAATATGCAAAAATATATGCTGTTTTGAATTTTATCATGACAGGCGAATAATAATTCCGGGACAGGATGATTATAAACCTGTGATGCATTGGTAATGAGAGGAAAAAACAATGGCCATTAAGCGTCTTGAAACGACTAAGCGGATGAGCGGTGCGGTTATTCATGGTAATACTGTATATCTTGCCGGACAGGTAGGCACGGAAAATGCCAGCGTGACGGAACAGTGCAAAACCGCGCTTGCCGAGGTTGACCGTTTGCTGGCGTTGGCTGGCACAAACAAATCCAAAATCCTTCAGACCATTATCTGGCTGGATGATATGAAGGATTTTGCAGAGATGAATGCTGTGTGGGAGGCTTGGGTTGATCCGGAAAACACACCGGCTCGCGCCACCGGTTCTGCTCATCTGGCAACACCGGGCTATAAGGTGGAATTCATTGTGACGGCTGCAATCGACTAAATATTAAGAACCGGTGCTGTTGGTGATGAACAGTGCCGGTTCTTTATTGTGCCGGCTCAGTTCGGATGCGCTGTGAATAACCCTCACGGCCTCCTTCAGCCATGGTGCTGATACTGGCATTGAGGCGCATGGAATGCGCGTTTGTCTCCGGCGTGATAATGAGCTGTTTTTCAAACATATATTCCGGAAGATAACCGGAGAGCAGCACGCGATAATCCATCGCAATGGAAGGATCGAGCATTCTGGCCATATCAAACACCACTGTGGTGCAGTTTGCTGTCAATGTATTATAGAATGCCGGCGTCTTGCTCAGGCGGTTGGCGGTATCTGTATAAAGCCGGAAAAGCTTCTGTGCCTGTTCCTTTGCAATATCAACCCTGTAGCGATAGACACGCTCGCCCCGCACGTTGGTGCGCAGATAGATAATATCACTTTCCTCGGCTGCGATCATTGCCAGTTCAAAATCTTTGAAAAAGCCGCCGATCTCTGAAAAAGCCTGACCGCGTTTTTTGCGGATTTCTGCCGAGAATACGATATGCCGCCCGTCTTCAAAACCAAAGCTGACAAGTGTGTGGGCAATGGCAGGGCTTGACCAGTAAGACAAAAACAGATCAACAGATGTGATCTTATCAAGATCATAATCAGCACTTTTCCACCGAGCCGTGTAATCGTGTTCGGTGCGCCAGTCGAAATCACGGATATGCTTGAGGCGCACAAGATTGCCATCATCTTCCGCGGTCACGGTTTGCGAGACTTCCGGTTCCCAGTCGCGGTCAAGTGAAGGTTTGATACTGTGCCACCAGATGAGCAGCAGGATAAAACAACCGGCAAACAGCAGAAAGAGAATTGTGCGATATTGGCGCAAGCCCGCAAACCATAAGCTGCTGAATGCGGCCAAGGCTGTGAGCACCCACAGGCCGGTAGTAAAACCGGTGAGAGCAGGTGGTTGCTGCAATTGGTAATAAAAGGCAAAACTGCCCCACAGGGTGATAATCAGCACAAGCAGGCTGATGAGCGCCCGCGCCAGAAAATTCAGCAATGTCAGGGATGTTTGTTTTGCCATTATCGTCCGCTGCCGGATGAAGAGATATGTGGGTATTGCGCGGAATGTTTAACATAAAACAATAATTTGCAACCGGTTGCAGCATGTTTTGCCCTTTTTGCGGTTTAAGGGACGTTTTCCCTATCCCGTATGCTGCAAAAACAGACAAGATTATCACGATCATTGCGCTTGCCTTGCTGCAGGATATGTGAATTTATCAGGGCGTTAGATTTTTTTAATTTTTATCCGGCAAAACACCATTATGGTAAACAAGTTCTTTTCTTTTTCCGGTTCTGCGGTGCTGGCCGCTGGTCTGGTTGTATTATTGCCGCAAATAACCCATGCGCAGACCGCAATATTGCCTGCTGCGCCTGTAAATTCTGTTGAGCCGGATTCCGGCAAGGCAGCTTTTATTAAAAAAACTGACAGGATGATGCCGGTACCAGGCGGGCTGACCATGCATAAGCCTGAAGCGCAGGTAGCCAAACCGAAAGATGGGCGCAAAGTGGTTAAGGATGTCATTTCCCGCAGTCAGAAATTTATCTATCATTTTACCCGTCCGGAAAATACCAGCGGAGAGACCATTGTGTTGCTGCATGGTTCTGGCGGCAATGAAACAAGTCTGGTGCCTTTTGCGCAAAAAGTCTGGCCGCGCGCCACACTGCTTGGCATTCGCGGACGGATTTTGCAGGAGGGGCGCACCCGCTGGTATGCGCGTATCACACCGGTTAAATTTGACCAGAAGGATGTGCGCCATGAGGCGAACGCCTTTGTCGGCTTCTTAACAAAACTGGCAAGTGAAGAGCAAATTGATCTGAGCCGCACCACTTTTGTTGGCTATTCCAATGGTGCCAATCTTCTGGCTGCTACCATGATGCTGCATCCGGATCTGGTAAAAAAGGCTGTGCTGATGCGCTCAATGCCGGTGCTGGATCAGACACCGGAGGCCAATCTGTCCAAAACCAGAGTTCTGGTGGTGACCGGTGCAGAGGATAAGATGTATGCGCCTTTTGCGCCTGCATTGTCAGATTTGTTGCGCAATAGTGGTGCCAAAGTGGATGCACGGGTAGTCAAGGCCGGCCATATGATTGGTGATAAGGATGTTGCGCTGGTAACTGCATGGTTATCAGGACAGGGGCCGGACGGCGCTCCGGCAATGTCACAAGCACTGCCGGATAAAATAAAGAACAGGGCAGATAAGGCAAAATTGCAGCAGGGTGCACCGGAAAAATCTGATAAGCAGGCATTGAAACAGCCTGAATAATCAAGGTTTTGGTAAATTAAAAGCCGGACCGGTTTGAAACTGCCCCCGATAGCCGGACATCAATCCGATTTTTTGGGGGCAGTTCATTAAGGCTGCCTTTTAGATGTGGCTTGTTTTACCAGGCAATATTGATCAGGCCGCAATCGCCGGTTTCAGCGCCATAGGCAAGGCGGCCGCCGGATTTATCCCAGCCCATGGAGCTGATGGCACCCTTGCCCGGGCGGCGCAGCAACACTTCTTTTTGATCGGCAAAACGGCATAGAAGGATCATGCCATCCTGATAGCCAACGGCTACAATCTCTTCCTCCGGATGGCAGGCAACAGCGGTGACCATTGTATCACCGCGCAAGCCAAGCTCCAGCGGCGCCTTGCCCATTGGTCCGTCCTTACCGGCAAAAGGCCAGATAATTGCCGCCGGAGCGCCGGATGTGGCCAGCCATTTACCCTTGGGGCTCCATGACCAGTCCTTGACCTTTGCCGGATAGCCGGTCATGCGCATATTGCGGTTATCCTCCAGTCGCCAGCCATGCAGCGCATTTTCCTGCATGGCGGTAATGAGAAAACGCCCGTCCGGTGAAAAAATAATGCCGGTATGGGCACCTTTCCATTCCAGATCAACCGGTTTGCCGGCGGTGCCTGCCCAATGCAATGTTGCCCCGTTATAGCGGGCAACAGCAAGGCGCAGCCCCTTGGGGGCAAAGGCCACGCCCTCCACACTGCGTTCATGGGCAAATTCAGTGGTGTTGCCATTGGCCTCACGCACCCATGCAATGCGGGCGGATGCATAGGCAACAGCGCCATGCGGCCCGCTGGCAACAGCCGTAATCCACTTGCGCGGCAGGGCGGCCAGCTCTTCTGTGGTGCCTGTGCTGTTTGTGCGGCAAACGCGCCCGTCCTCACCGCCGGTGATCAGTGCTTTATTATCTGCTGTGGGAGCCACACAAAGCAAACCATCATGAATGGCAAGCGTTTTATGGGCATCATCCAGCCAGTGCAATGAACCATCGGCGAGGGCATAATAGGCTTTATCATCAAGAAAACCTGCCTTGAGGCAATGGCTTCCCAGATCAATCGGGGCAATTGTCGGCATGGTTATTTACACTTTTCAAAACCGGAGCGCAGCGCCTGTTCATTGAGGTTGCGGCCGATAAAGACCAGGCGGCTTTCACGTTTTTCATCCGCTTTCCACGGGCGCTGATGATCGCCTTCAATAATCATATGCACGCCTTGCACCACATAGCGGTCATCATCATTAGCAAAGGCAATAATACCTTTAAGGCGCAGAATATCAGGCCCTTGTACCTGTGTCACATTCTGGATCCAGGGGAAAAATTTGGCAGGATCCAGCTCGCCGGTGCGCAGGGAAACCGACATAACGGTTACATCATGAATGGCGGAGGCATGACCGTGGTGGTGATCATGATCGCAATCCGGCCCGCAGGTATGATCATGATGATGGTGATGGCTGTGTTCATGCCCGTGATCATACTTGTGATCATGATGGTCGCAATCCGGCCCGCAAACATGGTCGGGATGATCATGATCCAGAAAATGCGGATCATGATCCAATGTGCGCTGGAGATCAAAAGCGCCGCGATCGAGCACTTTTGTCAGGTCGATTGCAGCGCGTTGGGTGCGGTGAATAATGGCATGCGGATTGATGGCGCGGATTGTCGCCTCCACATCTGCCAGTTCCTGAGCGTTAACCAGATCGGTCTTGTTGAGCAGCACCACATCGGCAAAGGCAATCTGGTCTTCCGCTTCGCGGGAATCTTTCAGTCGCAATGGCAGATGTTTGGCATCAACAAGGGCAATCACCGCGTCAAGTTCGGTTTTGGCACGGACATCGTCATCCATGAAGAATGTCTGGGCAACAGGTACAGGATCAGCAAGGCCGGTGGTTTCAACAATAATGGCATCGAAACGACCCGGACGGCGCATCAAGCCTTCCACCACGCGGATCAGATCGCCGCGCACGGTGCAGCAGATGCAGCCATTGTTCATTTCATAAATTTCTTCGTCAGATTCGACAATAAGGTCATTATCAATGCCGATCTCGCCAAATTCATTGACGATGACCGCATAGCGTTTGCCGTGATTTTCGCTCAGAATACGGTTGAGCAGCGTTGTTTTGCCGGAGCCGAGATAGCCGGTCAGCACGGTAACAGGAATTTTTCTGGTTTCGGCCGCTGCCTCAACGGCTGTTTCAGGGCTATCGCTCATGAGAGTGCCTCTTCATTATCAAAACAGGCTCTGTCTGCTGGCAGAGTTGTTTGCTATATTTCGTTGTGGTGTCAATTCCTGTTGCATATAGGAAATGCGCAACCGCTCTTCTATAGAACAGAGCGGATGTTGTGAGCAATCTTTTGTGTTTTTATGAAAAACAGAAAAAGCAGCATCAGTATAAAGGATTATCCCCGAAAGCGGACATGTCAAAACGGTGCATATCCTCCATCAGGCCGGTAAGGCCGCTAACCGCACGGGCGATGATTTTTTCGCCATCGCGCGCATTGGCGCGCAAGGCATTGCCCGCCGCCCCCTGTTTGTTGAGATCATGCATCATCCAGCCGAAGGCATGGGGGCCATAGGCGCGTAAATATTGGTAATCGCGGATAAAATCCTGCTGCGCATTGGCAAAATCCTGCGCTTTGTCCATATGTACCTGATCTGGCGCCAGAGCCAGCATGACCGAGGTTTCAATATAGCCTGCATGAATGTCAAGATGTTTCTGCTCAGGGCTGATCAGCTCCTGCGCAATGCCAAAACGTGTCCAATGCGTGGCCACGGCAAGCATGTTCAGCCGCGCGCGCAGCTCCGTGGCAACGATTGTGGCCAGCGGAGAATTGCCGCCATGGGCATTCAGGATCAGTAATTTGCGGATATGGCCGGCACAGAGATTTTCACCAATACCGATCCAGCGGTTGACGGCTTCAGAAAAAGCCAGTGTGCGCGTGCCTTCAACATCCATATGTTCAACAGAATAGCCGACAGGCTCGGCACTTAAAAAACGGGCGCTGATATGGGGCGGCAGATTTTTCTCCAGCCGTGCGGCAATGCCCTCGGCAATAATTGTATCGGTCTCAAAAGGCAAATGGGGGCCGTGTTGCTCATGGGCGCCAAGCGGCAGGACGGCGATAAGATTTTCCGGAACCGTTTCTGCTTCACCCTCGGAAGGGGATGTCTGGCTGTTGTGAAACGGCTGGGCAGTAGGGGCTGAATTTCCGTTCTGCTTGATCTGGGACAAAATCTTTCTCCTGTCATTGAACCCTTGGATTTACTCCTCAGGCATAACCGCCGGATATATTCGCGCAAGCATCATAACGGGGGAAAAGCCATGCGACTATTCTAAATGCGCCCTGAGGGGATTTTTCGGGCAAGTCTTATTGATGAACGTGCCGCGACTATTGAAGTATGGCAATTGCCGGACATTGTGTTTTCCCGCCGGTTATGGTGCTATCATCGGGATCAATTCGTGCCTGCGGCAACGGACGGGGAGAATATGAAAAAAACCGGCAAGACTGCGATTTTGCAACCTGTGCAGCATACAGCGCGTATGATGCGGACAATTCTGGCCACGCGCCTTCTGGAGCACGGGCTTTATGCCGGACAGGATGCGGTTTTGCTGCAGCTTGCTGAAGAGGACGGATTGCCGCCGGGGGTTTTGGCGCAGCGCTTGGGGGTGCGTCCGCCAACAATTACCAAAACAGTCAGCCGGTTGCAGGCGCAGGGTTTTGTAAGCCGTCAGGCATCAGACAGTGATCAGCGCCAGTCTCATATTTTTCTGACCGATCGCGGCCATGATGTTATTCTTATTATTGAAAAACTGGTACGCAGGACGGAAAAAGATTGTCTGCGCGGTTTTGAGAAAAAAGAGCGCAGGCTCCTGGTGAAATTACTGACAAGAATAGAGCGCAATCTTGATGCGGAAATGAGCGGGCGCATATCACGCATAGTGTCTGAAAAAGGCGATAATGCAGATATTGCTGAGGAAAATGAGGCGGGCGGGACGTGATATTTTGAAAAATACGCTAAGAATTCATCTCGCTATTTATAAAACTCTATTCTAGATATTGATTAAATGAAACGGCAAGCCATAATTGCGGTTTCTGGATGCGATGCCGGTTATTAATATCGGTGGCGGAAAATGTTTTGTAGATGAGGGGCAAACCGCATTTGGCGCAGAAGATCAAGCTTTCAACCATTGCTGATGCACTTGGCGTATCAACGGCCACAGTTTCTCTTGCACTGCGTGACAGCCCTTTGGTGGCAGAGCAGACCCGCGACCGTATTAAAGAACATGCCCGCATGATCGGTTATATTTATAACCGCCGTGCGGCCTCGCTGCGCACATCGCGTTCGGGCATTATCGGTGTGGTGGTTCATGATATTATGAACCCGTTTTTTGCTGAAATCCTGCGTTCGATTGAAACGGAACTCGACCGCTCACGACAAACTTTTATTCTCAGCAATCATTATGACCAGCTGGAAAAGCAGCGCACATTTGTGGATACGCTTTTGCAGCTCGGCGCCGATGGTGTGATTATGTCTCCGGCGATAGGCACGCCGGCTGAAGATATTGAACTGGCTGAAAATAACGGCCTGCCAGTGGTGCTGATTGCGCGTAATGTGGAAGGGGCGGATGTGCCGGTGTTTCGCGGGGATGATGCCTATGGTATCAGCCTTGCCACCAATCACCTGATCTCGCTTGGACATACGCGTATTGCGATGATTGGCGGTACGGATCAGACATCAACCGGCCGTGATCGCTATCAGGGTTA
The DNA here is from genome assembly GCF_051851455.1 of Pseudochrobactrum albidum. Lineage (NCBI taxonomy): Bacteria > Pseudomonadati > Pseudomonadota > Alphaproteobacteria > Hyphomicrobiales > Brucellaceae > Pseudochrobactrum > Pseudochrobactrum albidum. Next base: position 106,715 of record NZ_JBPVTR010000018.1, on the reverse strand, counting down.
TGTCAATGCAATGGAAAAAGCCGGCCTCAGTGTGCGGCCGGAATGGCGCATTCCGGGGCCGCGCACCAAGCAGGGCGGTTTTGAGGTGGCGCCGCAATTTCTTTCGCTCAAAGATAAGCCAACTGCTGCCGTTTGCTGGAATGATCTGGTGGCTATTGGGCTGATGAACGGTATTGCCCGTGCCGGTCTTGTGCCGGGTGAGGATATTTCGGTTACCGGCTATGATGATCTGGAAGAGGCGGCAATTGCTACTCCGGCACTGACAACAGTCTGGAACGGGCAGAGGGAAGTGGGGCGGCAGGCCGCCCGCGCCCTGCTTGATCAATTGAACGGGGTGGAAATGCACAGCAATCAGCCCCTGATCAAGCCGGAATTGCATATTCGTCAATCCACCAGCAAACCACGCTGATTTTATTTTTTTGCCCGCAGTATAGTTATAGATACTAATTGGCATTTCAGTTTATTTAAAAAAGTTATTCAATATACCTTCTTCAATATAAGGGGTGGGTATATTGAGATATGTTTTTCCGTTATTGATAAGCAATGCTGTGTTTTTATCTGTTTTGCCTTTGCAGGCCGCGGATATTGCAGAGGGCGAAAAAATAAATGAATTCAGCTACAGGGGGCCGGATTTTTATTTTCTGGGTGGTATTGGTTACACCTCATTGCGTGCCGATGAGTTTGTTTATGATGAGCAAGGCGCAAAAATCAGTCAATTGATCTGGAAATCAAGTGCTCCGGCTCTTAAAATGGCTGCAAAATTCGTGTCTGACAATGCGTTCACTATATCGGCCAATTTGTTGGCGGCTATGAGCGGTGATAGCTATATGGAGGATTATGACTGGGGGGAGACGCTGCCTGCCGGATATCCGCCTGATGCCTGGAGCGATCTCTCCGTCCATCCTGATACGCAACTTATCCGCTACTGGACGGTTGATATCGCCTTTGGGCGAAATGTGCCGCTGACTGAGGCGTCTGTTATTAATTTACATGGTGGTTTTAAATATACAAATGTAAAATGGACTGCTTATGGCGGCTCCTATGTTTATAGCAGTTATAGCGGTTTCCGGGATGTTTCCGGTGATTTTAATGCGGGAGAGCCGGCTATATCCTATGAACAGAGCTATCCGGCGCTGTTTTTGGGGGCTGAGATAGCTACGCAATTATCTGGCTGGACGCTCTCTGCCTTTGCCCGTGGCGGTATTTCGATTGCCCCCAGAGATGATGACCATCATTGGATGAGAGATATATATTTTATTGAAACATACGGACAAACCCCGTTTATTTCATTGGGGGTGCGGGCAGAATATGCCCTGAATTCAAGATTATTTATGTTTCTGGCAGGAAATTTTGACCAGTATTTTCACAAAACCGGTGATACGGAAATTTTTGATATAAAAAGCGGTAAGAGTTTGGTTGTTTATCCGGATGCTGCGGGAATGAAACTGCAAAGTCTGGCAATTTCTGCCGGTTTTCAATACAGGTTTTAAGCAGCAGTTTATATTTTCCGCGCTTTGCAAAAAATATGAAAAATTGCAGCCCGATATTTTTAATGCCCGATGTTCTAATGAGCGGCTTGAACCGGAAAATGCCGGACTGCAATTTGCGGGGCTATTTTGTCTTGTCTGCATGTTGGCGTATGGCATCGCCGAATGCGCGGAAAATGCTGGCGGATGGTGCATCGGAATGCACCCAATATTCCGGATGCCATTGTACGGCAAGGGCAAAGTCTGCTGCACCCTTGACAGTAACGGCTTCAATAGTGCCGTCTTCAGCAAGAGCCAATGCTTCCAGCCTGTTTGATAAGCGGTCAATAGCCTGCCGGTGAACAGAATTGGTTTTGATGGTCTGGCTTTGCACAATGGCAGACAGGCATGAGCCTTGTTTTATTTCAACAGGATGTCGGATAGCATAGCGTGTGTCGCGGTCGGTTGTTTCCGGCGCACGATGGTCATTTTTGCCGTCAAGCTCCTGAATATCATTGGCCAGAGAGCCGCCAAGCGCCACATTCATCTCCTGCAGGCCGCGGCATATACCGAGCACCGGAATACCGCGCTCAAGGGCGGCGCGGATCAGCGGCAATGTTGTTGCATCGCGATCGGGATCAAAAGGACCGTGCTTTTCAGTGTTTTCCTCTCCGTAAAGGACAGGCTGCAGATTGCTGCGCGATCCTGTGACAAGCAGGCCGTGAACTGCGGAGAATAATGCGTCGTAATCAACCTTCCCGCCGATATTGGGCACCAGAACCGGCGTAACCTCGGCAATATCGACAAGCGCGGCAATATATTCGGAAGGGGTGGCGTGCCAGTTATTACCGTCAATAGCGCGGATATCAGAAGTGACGGCAATCAGCGGGCGGGATTTTTGTGTCATTGCAGGAGCCTTGTATGCTGCATGGTGATATACAGCTTGTTCAGGAATAGACGGATGTTTTGCAGTAATATGGGGATATAAATCTGCCATGCAAATAACAGGGCATTCTATCGCCTCTGGGAAAAATTGAAATGCTATGCAGATCAGTCTTACAGATGCGGCCTGTCTTTACTGCAAGCTGCAGGCTTTTAAAATATATTTTTGTGCGATTTATTTGCAATATAAGGGGAAAAGCGCGTTTGATGCAAAATGGTTGCCAATTTTCATATAATTGCTTTATGAGCGGAGTAAAGATTGAGAACAGGGCATTTTAAGCCGAACATATGAAGCGGTTTTGTGCGGCTGTGGTGTGATAAAACAAGTATTTAAGGCGGTTACGGCATTTTTTTTCAGCCGGATCGTTCTTACAGAAGTAGCGGAAGCGGGGGAAATGGACGCAGATCATCGGGATGTTTTTTCGGTTCGAGACAAGGTTATTCTTGTTACCGGTGGTTCATCCGGTCTTGGGCATTATATGGCGCATATTTTAGCGTCTCATGGTGCCAGAGTTATTTCTGTTGCCCGCAGCCATGCGCATGATGCGCATGCTGATTGCAGCTATGATGCTAAAAATATTCTTTCTGTAAATGCTGATGTCTCCAGGCCGGAAGAGGTTGTTGCGGCCTTTGATAGGGCGGAAAAACATTTTGGCACCGTGAGTGTTGTGTTTAACAATGCCGGTATTGCCTGCAAGGCAACTGCGCTGAAAACAACGCCGCAGATGCTGCAACAGGTTTTTGATGTGAATGTGCAGGGTGCCTTTTATGTGGCACAGGAGGCAGCACGCCGCATGATTGAGGCGAAAACTGCCGGTGCAATTATCAATACAACCAGCATACTTGGCAAGATTCCTCAAAAAGGTGCCACTGCCTATTCTATGTCCAAGGCGGCACTCACGCAGATGACGCGCTCTTTGGCGCTGGAATGGGCGGCGCATAATATTCGCGTCAATGCGCTTGCTCCCGGATGGTTTCCGACCGGTATTAATCAGGATCTTCTGGAAGGGCCGGCACAGGGCTATCTCAAGGCAAAAAATCCGATGCGGCGCTTAGGCGCGGCTGGTGATCTGGAAGGGGCGTTGCTGTTGCTTGCCTCTTCAGCCGGCGGCTACATAACCGGCACAACAATCACCGTAGACGGGGGGCATAGTCTGCAAGGATAGCCGCTTTAGGAAGGGCATATGTTTTGACGCGATGATTCGCATCTGTAATGCGGCTTTGTTTTGATGCCGGTTCACGAAAAAATGGCTATTCATCTTATTGTGCGTAAATGTGATGTTGTGATTTTTATAATTTTCTATTTTTAGCAATAAATATTTAATTTTTTTAGCAGAAATAGGCGCGCCAAGCTTTGTTTAAGCCTTATAGATGTGTATATTTCAAGAATGGTAACAGAGTTAAATAGATTGTGAGTTATTTTTAGTTTTACTTATATGATGAATATGAAGTTGCTAAACAACCTTATGATGTTGATTTTTATAAAAAAACACCTTAAAGTAGAAAAAATTGAAACTTATTTTTAAAGTATTTTTGCCATTCTTACTCTGTATGGGAGCAAGATGATAATGGCGCGGTTATTTGAAACCAGTATTCCGGCAGATGTTCGTTTGTCATTTGTCAGGGCGCTTTATGGTAACCGGGCCACATTGTGGTTTGGTCTGGCTGCCCATGTTCTTGCCTGTCTGGTTATATATCTCAAAACCGGACATATGGAATTCCTGATTTTTGCCGGTTTGTTCACGCTGGTCACCAGTATCCGTATGTTTGATATGTACCTGTTTGACAGGAGTGACTTCAGCCGTCTGGAGCACCGCGATATTGATCGCTGGGAAACGCATTATCTTATCGGCGCCTGCGCTGTCTGTTTCCTGCTTGGCACTTTATGTTTCTACAGCACATATATTATTGCTGACCCGCTTGCTGAACTGGCCAGTCTTTCCATTATGCTCGCTTCAGTTGTGTCCATTGTCGGGCGCAATTATGCATCGCGCAGTGCTGTTATTATGATGTCTGTATGCACTCTGATGCCGGTGCTTGCCGGTTTTATCATGGTTAACAGTCCTTTTCATATCGCAATCGGCCTTTTGCTGGTGCCGTATTTTCTCAGCAATGTGCAAATGGCCAACGGCCTGCGAAAGTCACTGTTCTCCTCTGTTATGAATGAGCGCCGGCTTAGCACTGTTGTTGGCCGGTTTGATGCGGCGCTGAATAATATGCCGCAGGGATTAATGATGCTGGATGGCAGGGGTATGATTTCCGTTGTGAATAAACAGGTGCGCAGCATGCTGAATATTTCCCAGGATATCAGCCTTTTAAACCGGTCTTTTGAGGTGGTTTTGCGTTATAGCGCCAAACATGGTCTGTTTCCGCGTCATGAGCTGAATGATGTGCGCCTGCGTATTATCGATCTTCTTGAAGGACGGTGTGAGAGGGAGATTTTTCGCTTTGGCGAAAAACGCTATGTGGAAGTGATGTGCAATCAGCGCCGTGATGAAGGCACTGTGCTGATCTTTGATGATGTGACATCGCGCATTGAGGCGGAAAAACAGATCCAGCATATGGCGCGCTATGACGGGCTTACCGGACTGGCAAACAGATATTATTTTGAGGGCAAGGTTCGCTCGCGTGTTGCTAATAATCAGCCGGATGCGCTGGTGGCGCTGGCTGTGATTGATCTTAACCATTTCAAACATGTGAATGACACACATGGCCACCATGCCGGTGATGCCTTGCTATGCCAGTTTGCCAAGCGGCTGGGCGGCCTTGACCCCGGCCGGTATGTGGCATCACGTTTTGGTGGCGATGAATTTGTGCTGTTTATTCAAAATATTCACGATCATCAGCATCTTGGCGAGCTTATGGATGAGGTGATTGCCAATTTATGCGGGGTTTATGACTTTGATTCACAGCAAATTTATCTCGATATCAGCGCCGGTGTTGCAATTGATAAAGCCGGCAGCTTTGATTTGCGTGGCCTGCATGTGAATGCGGATCTGGCTTTATCTGAAGCCAAAAGCAGTGAGCATAATCGCTGGGTAAAATTTGTTGATGCGATGGATACCAAATATCGCTCACGCCAGAAACTGAAGAACGAATTGCGGGAAGCAATCGCTGAAGGCACCCTGACAGTGGTTTATCAGCCGATCGTCAGCCTTAATACCCTGCGTATTGTTGCCGTTGAGGCCTTGTCGCGCTGGCATCATCCGGAACTGGGGCCGATCAGCCCTGCCGATTATATTCCGCTTGCCGAAGAAATGGGCATAATCACGGAACTGACGCGTTTCATGCTGCGCCGTGCCTGTGAGGATTGCAGCACATGGGGGCACCGGATTGGTGTTTCTGTCAACCTTTCGGCAATTGATCTGAAAAATCCGGATATTGTTGATATGGTCACCAATGCGCTGAAAGAAGCGCAGCTGCCCTCTTATCTTCTGGAAGTGGAAGTTACAGAAAGTGCGATTATCAGCGATCGGCTGAAGACCTGTGAAATGCTGCAGCGTCTTAAAAATTCCGGCATTAATATTGCGCTTGACGATTTTGGCACCGGCTATTCCAGCCTGAGCTATCTTAATACATTGCCTTTGACCAAGGTAAAAATTGACCGCTCTTTTGTGCGCGATATTGTGAATGATCGCCGTGCGTTCATGTTGCTGCGTGGTGTGACGCAATTATCCCATGAGCTGGGTTTTGGTGTTACAATTGAAGGTATTGAAACGGAAGAGCAACTGAAGCTGATCCGCAATACCGGTGGCGCTGATCTGGTGCAGGGATATTTGCTTGGCACGCCGCTGAGCAGCGGGGAAATCAGCGCGCAATTGCGCCGTTCCCTGTCGGTCACGCCGGCAATATTCAAACAGGGGCATGACAGCGAGCCGATCCGGCCTTAAATGCCGGCTTTTCTATGGTTACAGGCGCCTTTGGCGCTGTTTCTGAAGACCGATAAAATGATTTGCCGGTGTGAGCTGGCTGAAAAATAAAAAAATTTTAATTGTTTGTTTTTGGACTCTTGCTTTTTTACGCACATAAAGGGAAATGATTATCAATATATCCGCATGTTATTCGCATCGCAGATATAGAGTAATGCCTGTAATGGTATGGAGTTTCCTGAAGATTCAGTATTTGCCTGCTGAAATGTGCATTTGTGCATGGCGGGCTATGATCATGCTGAATTTACCGGCAGCGGACAAATATATATGACGGTCTCACAAACGGCTGCGGCAGCACCGGTTCTTTCTAATTTTGCCCGGCATATGCTGGAATTTCTCGACAGGGTGGAATACCGGCGGGTTATCCATGCGGAAGATCTCGAAGAGATTGGCAGGTTGCGCTATCGCTCCTATATGACGCGCAATGTCATGACCGATAATTGCCTTGGCACTATTATTGATGATGTTGATCGCGATCCGCAGGCCTATGTCTATGGTGTGTATATTGACGGGATTCTGGTCAGCACCTTGCGCATACATTACATTACCGCAGATCACCGCATTGGCACCAGTGTCAAGCTGTTTCCGGATGTGCTTGAGCCGATGCTTGATCAGCAACTGAGTTTTGTAGACCCAACCCGTTTTGCTGCTGATCCTGTCTATCTGACGGAGTTTCCTGCAATTCCTTATCTTACCTTGCGTATTGCTGCGATGGCATCAGAGCATTTTAACGCGAATTTTTGTCTTGCCGCCGTTAAACCTGAGCATATGGCTTTCTATAAACGTATTTTTGGCTCGCAAATGCTGGCCGATCCGCGTGATCATGAGGGTTATGGCATACAGGTGGGGTTGGGGGCTGCGGCGGTCAGCTCGATTCGTGATGCAGTGGCGATAAGATTTCCTTTTTTCAAATCGCAAGTTCATGAAAGACGCAATATGTTTGCAGATATTGGGCAGGGCAATATTCCGCTGACCATTCTGCCAACGGCAAAATATACCGGACTTGGTGCCTGAGCGGGCTTTTGCGCGTGCACCAGATTGCCTTGCTGCAGATTGTCGCAAGGGGAGATTGGTGCGGATACTTGCTTGTGGGCAGATAATTGTATCAACTGGATGTTATCCGGAACATGCCAATTTTGACCCGGATAACAGGCAGACGGGAAAGCGTTGCAGATATTGACCTTGGGAGGGGTAAGCGATGTCCAGAATACCACATGGTTCTGCTGAAATGGGGATGGGAGCGCCGATGGATTATCCTGAGCATGAGCGCACCTATCAGGGTTTTACCAAATTGGTGAAATGGGGAATAATCACTCTTTGCGCTGTGCTGATCTCAATGGCTTTTGCCTTTTTTGCTGCGGGCTGGTTCTCGGGGCTTATTTTGTTTGTGCTGATTATTGCGGCTGCGTTTTTTCTGGCCTGAGTTGTTGCAAATGCCCTCTATTACCTGTGCCGCCTGCCAAACGCGGCGCAGGAAAAGTGCTTTTGAAAGCCTGTCAGGATAATAATTGATAATGATTGCCTGTGTATAACAACAGATTGTTCTGTGTGCGACATCTGTTTTGCGGGGTTATCCTGCCCGATTTACCAGGATTGTGCGTATTTTCGATCACATCAGGGATTTTTTTGCATAATGGCTATTGCAGCCTGATTTTTCCGTGATTTACTGCCCTCGTTCAAAATTGTGCCAGGCGCGAAGCATGGGCCGTTTTTTGAAATGATTGGGGATAAGGAAAGAGAGGGCAGTTTTGTCTCAGGTAATATTCATTCCTGTTGAAACTGATCCGGTTGAAACACGAGTGGCGGCAACGCCGGAAACCGTGAAAAAGCTGATCAGTTCCGGATTTAAAGTTATTGTGGAAAGCGGTGCAGGTCTTGCCTCGCGCATTACCGATCAGGCATTTGCCGATGCCGGTGCCACGCTTGGCAAAACTGCTGATATCAAAACCGCAGATATTATTTTGAAATTGCGCCGTCCGTCTGAGGCGGAGCTTAAAAATTACAAACAGGGCGCTGTGCTCATTGCGATGCTTGATCCATACGGGCATGAGGGGGCGGTTGCCGCAATTGCCAAAGCGGGGCTTACCGCTTTTACCATGGAATTTATGCCGCGTATTACCCGCGCGCAGGTGATGGATGTGCTCTCTTCACAGGCCAATCTTGCCGGTTATCAGGCGGTGATTGATGCGGCGGCGGAATATGACCGCGCCATGCCGATGATGATGACTGCAGCCGGTACCGTGCCCGCAGCCAAGGTTTTTGTCATGGGGGCAGGGGTTGCAGGCTTGCAGGCCATTGCAACGGCGCGCCGTCTGGGTGCTGTGGTCACTGCAACCGATGTGCGCCCTGCAGCTAAAGAACAGGTGGCATCGCTTGGTGCAAAATTTGTGGCCGTTGAGGATGAGGAATTCAAGGCTGCGGAGACAGCGGGCGGTTATGCCAAGGAAATGTCGAGCGACTATCAGGCAAAACAGGCCGCATTGGTGGCAGAACATATTGCCAAACAGGATATAGTGATTACCACCGCGCTTATTCCGGGGCGTGCAGCGCCACGCCTTGTGAGTGCTGCTATGGTTGCCAGCATGAAACCCGGCTCCGTATTGGTGGATTTGGCGGTTGAACGCGGCGGCAATGTGGAAGGCGTTGTGGCAGGCCAGATCACGGAAGTGAATGGCGTGAAGATTGTTGGTCATATGAATATGGCCGGCCGCATTGCGGCTTCTGCCTCGCAGCTTTATGCACGCAATCTGTTGTCATTTCTTGAAACATTGGCTGACAAGGGCACATTGGCGATTAATTTTGAGGATGAGCTGGTTAAGGCAACCTTGCTGACCCGTGACGGCGCGATTGTGCATCCGGCTTTTGCTGAGCGTGCGGTGGCTGGCGGCGCTGCAAAACCCGCGCCCCAAAAAACGCCAGTGAAAAAGGCAACACCGAAAAAGACAGCCCCGAAAAAGACAACACCGAAAAAGGTTACGCCGAAAAAGGTTGCGGAAGAAGTTATTGCTGAAAAACCGGCCGCAAAGGCCGGCACAAACGAGAAAGCCGGCGGTGAAGGAGGTGAGGCATGAGTGCGGAAACTTTGAAAGAGGCGCTTGGGCAGGTTGATCAGGCGGTTGAGAATCTGCGCTCTGTGGCGGAAAATCTGGGTAATGCGGATTCCATCAGCAATGCCGTGCATGCGGCCAGTGGCGGGGTGATTGATCCTTTTGTTTTCCAGTTGGCAATTTTCGTATTGTCGATCTTTGTCGGCTATTATGTGGTCTGGTCGGTAACGCCCGCCTTGCACACACCTTTGATGGCTGTGACCAATGCAATTTCCTCGGTGATTGTTGTGGGTGCGCTTCTGGCTGTCGGGCTTTCACTTTCCGGCTGGGCTACCGGTTTTGGTTTTGTAGCCCTGATACTGGCCAGTGTTAATATTTTCGGCGGCTTTCTGGTTACCCAGCGTATGCTTGCCATGTATAAGAAAAAAGATAAGTGAGGGGCGTGGATATGAGTGTTAATCTGGCAGCCTTTCTTTATCTTGTCTCAGGCGTGTTGTTTATTCTGGCATTGCGCGGACTTTCTCATCCAACAACCAGCCGTCAGGGTAATTTTTATGGTATGCTCGGCATGGGCATTGCCATTGTCACCACTCTGGTGCTGGCGCAGCCGTCTTTTGGCGGTCTGGCGCTGATCGTGCTGGGGCTGGCAATCGGCGGGGGTATCGGCGCAGTTGTGGCCAAACGTATTGCCATGACCGCCATGCCGCAACTGGTGGCGTTCTTTCACTCGCTGGTTGGCCTTGCCGCGGTCATGGTGGCTGCAGCCGCGCTTTATTCACCACATTCTTTTGGAATTGGTGAGGTTGGCACCATTCATGCGCAGGCTTTGGTGGAGATGTCGCTTGGTGTGGCCATTGGCGCCATCACCTTTACCGGTTCAATTATTGCCTATCTTAAACTTGACGGACGCATGTCCGGCAAGCCGATCATGCTGCCATCGCGCCATATGATCAATGCCGCATTGGGTGCAGCCATTGTGGTGCTGGTTATTATGCTGGCAATGACCGAGAGCCATCTGGTGTTCTGGGTAATTGTGGTTTTGTCGCTGCTGTTTGGCGTGCTGATTATTATTCCGATCGGTGGTGCGGATATGCCGGTGGTGGTGTCCATGCTCAATTCCTATTCGGGCTGGGCTGCGGCTGGCATCGGCTTTACATTGGGCAATCTGGCGCTGATCATTACCGGTGCTCTGGTTGGTTCGTCCGGTGCTATCCTGTCTTACATTATGTGTAAGGGTATGAACCGCTCATTCATTTCCGTAATCCTTGGCGGTTTTGGCGGAGATGCGGCGGCTGGCGGTGCCGGTGGCGAAGTTGAGCAGCGTCCGGTTAAGCAGGGCTCGGCCGATGATGCAGCTTTCATCATGAAAAATGCTTCCAAGGTTATTATTGTACCGGGCTATGGTATGGCTGTGGCACAGGCACAACATGCCTTACGTGAAATGGCCGATAAGCTGAAGGAAGAGGGTGTAGAGGTTAAATATGCCATTCATCCGGTGGCAGGGCGTATGCCGGGGCATATGAATGTGCTTCTGGCTGAAGCTAATGTGCCTTATGATGAAGTCTTTGAGCTGGAGGATATCAATTCTGAATTTGCGCAGGCAGATGTGGCTTTTGTGATTGGTGCAAATGATGTGACCAATCCGGCTGCAAAGACCGATCCGCAATCACCGATTTTCGGCATGCCTATTCTGGATGTCGACAAGGCCGGAACCGTGTTGTTTATCAAGCGCGGTATGGGCTCTGGCTATGCCGGTGTCGAGAATGAATTGTTCTTCCGTGACAATACGATGATGTTGTTTGCTGATGCGAAGAAGATGGTTGAAAATATTGTCAAGGCACTGGAATAAACAAGATCATAATAAAGATTGAAGAAAAGGCGGCCTTTGGCCGCCTTTTTATTATTGTGTTCTTATAAAATATTTCTGCCGTCTTTTGTTGGTTTTTCAAATATATAGCAGGCAAATGCCTCTGTTGTCAGTTGCTTGTTTCTGTACCTTGATGCGGAGATTCAACGAATGCGCAGCCTATTGGCCATAAATCAGCTTGTCCTGACGGGCGCGCAGTTCCGCAAGACGGGAGCCGGCCGGCAGGCAGGCATTATCATAGGTGATAAGCTCACCCTTCTGGATTGGTTTGGTGGCTGTTGCACCTGTGAGCATGCCGCAGGGAATGGCTCCGGCCGCGCGGGCTTCACCTGCGGTCATGATCCATGCGCGGTAGCAATATTCACCAATCGCATCCAGCGTTTCACCGGCAGCTATATTCTTTTTGGCCACGGCAGCCACCTCTGCCACAGGTTTGTCCAGCGGCACCATATCCGGCTTGCCATAGAGCACAACGCGGGCACAGGTCAGCGGTACTTCCAGCGATGTCAGGTGATATGGACGGTGGAAGGTGAAGTAAGGGCCTTTGCCCATTTTCAGATCTTCCATGCGCTCAGTAATGCGCGGGTGGGACATATCGGCCACCACAAACACGCCCGGTGCCACCCCCTTGCCAATGGTGTAATCCACCACACCGGTTTTTGAGAGCACACCGCCGTCTTTTTCCGGAATAAGTGTGGAAGAGAGCTGGTCAAGGGTGGCGGCAGGGCCATGCATGCCGGCAATATCGGGCACAAGGCCGGTGGCATTGGCAATGGCTGCCATTTCAACCATGGTTTTGGAGCCGTCAACAAATTCCACCAGCAGGCGCACATTCATATTCCGCCGTGCGGCTTCTTCCATATAATTATCAGGGATTGCATCAATATTAAGCGGGTTGTTCTTGCCCTTGCCGGCGGCAACAACAGGGTGGCCCATTGCCGTGACAAATTCGATAAGCTCCATACAGGCAGAAGGCTCATCGCCGGCGCCAAGTGAATAAGTGACGCCAAGACGGTCGGCCTCGCGTTTAAGATAAGCGCCGATAGTGACATCTGCTTCAACATTCATCATGACAAGGTGTTTGCCATGTTCCATGGCGCGCAGGCCGATTTCCGCCCCGACGGCAGGAATGCCGGTCGCATCAATCACCACATCAATCTGCTCATTATTCAAAATAAGGTCTGCATTGTCTGTAACAGCAATTTTATGGGCTGCAAGCGCAAGGCTCAGGTCAGAGCCGGATGTGATCTCGCGGGCATGTCCTTGTTCGCCATAGGCAATCTCTGCGGCTTTTAGAGCGCGTTCAGGCCTGTTTTCAGAAATTGCGCCAATCTCGATGCCGGGCATATGGGCAACGCGGGTTACAATATCCGTACCCATTTCCCCGCAGCCGATCAGCCCGATGCGGATGGGTCTGCCGGAATCTGCGCGGGCTTTCATATCGCGGGCAAGCCCGGTGAGGGCGACATTGGTGGCCATTTTTATTCTCCGCATCTGTTGTTTTACGGCTGACATACCAGTCTGATAATGACACCTATAAAAGACTGGTTTGAAATTCAATCTGTTTGGGCTCATCAGCCATCTCATCAGCACATATCAAGGGTATAAAGTGCCGGACAGGATGATGATAAGCGGAATTTGACGATTTATGACCGCAACAGGAGCCGGTTGATAGTGCGCGGCTTGCCGCAGAGGCTTTTTGTAATATCTGTGCCTGTTATAATATACCGGTTCCGGATGATCCTGCAGCCTAATATGCGGGAGAGAAACAGGCAGATATTATGCTCTGACCGGCGAATTGCGCAGCAATTCGCCGTATAGCTGCGGATAGAGTTATAAAAACACAGGCAAAAGCTTTTGGAAAAAGCTGCCAAAGTTGTTTATAGCACCCGGCAAGAGATAAAGAATAATATTTTCTGCAATGGTGATTCCGTTATAAAGGTTGGTAATCATGAAAGATGCGATCACTCTGGATCAGCTGCGCGAAGCAATCGGCACGGAAATCGGCTGTTCTGAATGGCGGCTGGTGACTCAGGAAATGATCAATCAGTTTGCCGATGCAACGGATGATCATCAATTTATCCATGTTGATCCGGAGCGCGCTGCGGCAGAAACCCCTTTTGGCGGCACGATCGCTCATGGTTTTCTGACCCTGTCCCTGCTTTCCACTCTGGCTTTTGAGGCGCTGCCTATGTTGCAGGGCGCTACAATGGGTATTAATTATGGTTTTGACAATGTGCGTTTTATGTCTCCGGTAAAAACCGGCACTCGTGTGCGCGCGCGTTTTAAACTGGCAGATGCCGATATCCGGCCTTCCGGCCGCGTGGTCAATCATTATGATGTGACGCTGGAAGTGGAGGGGCTGGCCAAGCCGGCTTTGACAGCGCGGTGGCTGACCATCGCTGTCGTTCCTCCCCAGGGCTGAGGTTTCACTGCAGCTTATCAAGCGGTGCGGGCTGATCCGGATAATTTTCCAGCAATGATCTGAAGGCAAAGGGCCCGTGCAGAAACATGCCGATATCATAGGCATTTTTTTGCTGACTGCCGGAAATAAACAGCAAATGCATTTTGAAAAAATTACCCTTGGCCTGCTTATAGCGGGCAGGGGAATGAATATGTTTGAACCGGATATGGCGGATCAGCGGTGCATTTTGCGTGGTAATCTTCAGGGCTTGTGCCGGATCGGAATCATAAAAATGAATAATATCGGTCAGTGCCTGAAACTCTGCCCAGAAAACCGGACTGTGATTGAGAAGCAGGCGCACATCTTCCCGCAGGCTTCTTGCATGCGGATGCAGGGCAATCATCAACAGGCAGGAGCCGGCGGCAAGCAATGAGACCGGTTGTTTGCGCAACAGCTCGGGTTCTGTGCGCTCAATTTCTGCCAATGCCTCAATGGCGGGCACCGTGCCAAGGCTGTGCCCCATAATGATAACCTCATCCGCATCGATTGCGCGCAATTTTTCAGCAAGCATTTGTGCAAAAGCCTGTTTACGTGCAAGCAGTGCGGCATTTTTGTTGTAAATCCGGTCATAGGCGGCTGACCAGTCATCCAGCAGATAGGAGATGAACAGTTTTTCATCGCGTGCTTTTATCAGGCGATTGCAAATGACAAGTGCAAGCGGCAGCGACCACAGCATATGCCATGCGGAAAAACCCGCCAGAACCGGTGCTGCCGTTATGCCGAGTGTCAGGGTCAGCAATGCCAGCACCATTAAAAACGGCCACAGAAAAAACAGCACAAAGCGCCAGCTGGTGCGGCCGTAACGCCATAGTGTGCCGGTCAACAGAATGTTGAGAAAAGCGCGACTGCCGGTAAAAAGGCGAAGAGGCAGGGAGCGTGCCGCATAATCATCAAAAATATCAGCAGTGCCAAACTGGCAGAACTCGCTTTGTGTGCGCCAGTTTTTTGCCTGTACGACAATTTGCATGGCTGCACTGCCATTCTGCTCGGCGGACATAGGCGACAGTGTGGTTTTGGTGCCCCAGAGCTTGTCAAAATCACTCATGATTTTGCGGTGCCGGATGCGAACAGCTTTGGGGTGGAGCCCCTCATAGCCGGTAAAATTGACAATGAGGCGTTTTTGAATGGTCATGAAGATGGCTTGTAAAAATGAATGCGTGAGGCCGTGTGTTTACTGTAAAATGGCGCAAATGAGTGATCACTTTTAATTTGATGATTTCCCGTTGATTTAAAAAACAAAAGCGCCGCGTCAAAAGTGTGACGCGGCGCTATAAAAGTGAATTATGACGCTTTGAGGACATTTAAAGCAATAAGCTTAAAACAGTTTCACATTTGTTGTCTGCAAATGCTTTAACGGGCTGTTTTAAACCGCTGCATCCAGCGCCCCTTCACTCAATAAGGCAAAGACATAAGCAGCGAAGGAGCGCCAGCATTCCACGCGGAATTCTGTCTCGGAGAGGCGCCAGAGCACGATTTCCGCCTTGCCGAAAATTGTGCGCGATGCAGCGCCGACAGGAAAGACGGTCAGTGACAGATCCTGAGGGCAACCGGCATTGATGGTTGCCTCTGCGCCTTCGCCTGAGACAAGGATAGCCGTGTTGCGGTGTGAAATATCTGTCGCGGAATGAAGGATATCCACACCCTGCAAATCGGCAAAAGGCGATTTTCCGCCGGTATCAATCACCAGCCATTCATCCGGCCCGAGCCATAAGGCTGAACGCGTGCCTTTGGTGGCGCTGTGTTTTGGCTGCTGCGGCAGGGAAACGCCGAGAATTTTGGAAAGGGCGGCAATATCAGCGGCACGGGCGCGCAGCGAGATACGCTCTGCCGGTTCTGCCGCTGTGATCTGCACCGCATTATTGCCAGTGCGGCACTTGCCTAAAACGGTGACGCGCTGTGCGGTTATTTCTGATTTAGACATGCAGGCGCTCTCCCTTTTCGTCAATAAAGACGGGGCTCGTTACTTCAACTTGCAAGACACGGTCATTCATCGGCACATAAAGGGTTTTGCCATGCAGGTTAAATCCGTCCTGTACCACTGCCATGGCAATGGAGCGCCCCAAATTGGCCGACCAATAGGCCGAGGTGACATGACCAAGCATTGTCATCGGTTTGGGCTGGTTGGGGTCTGCCACAATCTGCGCCCCTTCTTCCAGCACTGTATTCGGATTTTGTGTGAGGAGGCCAACCAGCTGTTTGCGGCCTGTCTTCACCAGATCAGGGCGGCGCATACCGCGAATACCAACAAAATCGGTTTTCTTTTTGGAAACAGCCCATGCAACACCGGCATCATGGGGTGTTAGTGTGCCATCCGTATCCTGACCAACAATAATATAGCCTTTTTCCGCGCGCAGCACATGCATGGTTTCTGTGCCATAGAGGCAGGCGCCCATGGATTGTGCCTGCTCCCATACGGCTTCAATCACCGATTGGCCGTAATCGGCCGGCACGTTGATTTCAAAGCCGAGCTCGCCGGTAAAGGACATGCGGAACAGGCGGCAAGGCACGCCGCAGAATTTACCTTCCGCCACACTCATATGCGGGAAGGCCTCGTTGGAGATATCAATGCCCTCAACAAACGGCGCGATAATCTCACGCGCTTTTGGCCCTTGCACGGCAATCACCGCCCATTGCTCGGTGGTGGAGGTGAGCCAGACATTGAGATGCGGAAACTCGGTCTGGAGATAATCCTCCATATGGTTGAGCACACGCGGCGCACCGCCTGTTGTGGTGGTTACGTGGAAACGGTCATGTGCCATGCGGCCAACCACGCCGTCATCCATTACAAAGCCGTCTTCACCGGTCATGATACCATAGCGGCAGCGCCCTGGTTTCAGCGTATCCCAGGCATTGGTATACATGAGATTGAGGAACTTTGCCGCATCGGGCCCCACAACCTCGATTTTGCCAAGGGTGGAGGCATCAAAAATCCCGGCAATTTCACGCACGGTTTTGCATTCGCGTGCAACCGCATCATGCATGGTCTCACCCGGTTTCGGATAATACCAGGCGCGTTTCCAATTGCCGACATCTTCATAAACCGCACCGTTTTTCTCTTCAAAACGGTGCATGGCTGTGTGGCGTGCCGGATCAAACAGATGATCGCGCGAGGCGTTGATCAGCGTGCCAAAACTTACCGGCGTATAAGGTTGGCGGAAAGTGGTGAGGCCGACCTGCGGGATCGGTTTATCCAGCGCCTCAGAAGCGATTGCCAGCCCGTGCATATTGGACATCTTGCCCTGATCGGAGGCCATGCCATTGGTGGTGAAGCGTTTGATATGCTCGATAGAATGCATGCCCTCCCGCACAGCATTGCGGATATCCTTGGCGCAGACATCATGCTGAAAATCAATAAAGGCTTTTACATTGCTGTCGGGGCCTGCACCGGCTGTTGTGCCCACCATGCCGCCGCTCCAGCTATAGGCCGTTTTTGCGGTGATTGCGGGGCTCTCCTGCACCTTGCCGCCAGACGGACTGGTGGCAAGCCCTGCATCGGTGCCGGCCCTGACAGCTTCGTCAACCATTGCCTGCACATCATCTGTGCCGTTGCATGCGCCCACGCAAATGCAATCTTGCGCATAAATATCCGGCAGAAAACGCTGTTTTGTTTCATCAAAGCGCAGCTTGCCGCGTGATTGTGAAAACAGATGCACCGATGGTGTCCAGCCGGCGGAGGTGATCAGGGCATCAATAGCATATTTGCGGCCTGATTTTGCGCCATTGGTGGCAACGGTCATGGATTTGACACGTAACCTGCCGCCAACGGTTAATACGCAATGATTGGTCAAAACCGGAATATTCAACCGGCGGGCTTCGGCCAGCACCGCTTCGCCCGGATAGGCGCGGCTATCCACAATCACCGGAATATCAATACCGGCATTTTTCAGATCAAAGGCGGCTTCATAGGCACTGTCATGGGCGGTGAAAACGCCAATATTTGAGCCGACAGCCACACCGAAATGATTGAGATAGGTGCGGGCGGCAGAAGCCAGCATCACACCCGGGCGGTCATTATTGGCAAACACCATATGCCGCTCAATAGAACCATTGGCGAGGATAACACGTTTGGCACGCACCTGCCATAAACGTTCACGTGCAGTGTTTTTTTCTGGTTGTGCAATGTGATCGCTAACCCGCTCAGCAAGCGCCACAAAATTATGGTTATAATAGCCAAAAGCCGTGGTGCGGGTGAGAAGGCGTACATTGGGCATGGCGCATAATTGTGCGGCTGTGTCCTGCGCCCAGTCAAAACCATCACGCCCGTTGATTTGCGTGCCGTTTTCATGATGCAGGGCACCGCCAACCTCCGGTTGTTCATCACAGAGAATAACTTTGGCTCCGGTGCGTGCAGCGGCAAGAGCGGCGCTCAGACCCGCAACACCGCCGCCGACAACCAGCACATCGCAATGCTCATAACGGCCTGCATAGCGATCGGGATCCGGTTCTGTCGGGGTAACGCCAAGCCCTGCTGCACGGCGGATAACCGGCTCATAGAGCTTTTCCCAGGCTTTTTTGGGCCACATGAAGGTTTTGTAATAAAAGCCTGCTCCGAAGAATGGCGAGAATAAATCATTCACCGCGCCAATATCGAAAGATAAGGACGGCCAGCGATTTTGGGATTGCGCCTGCATACCGTCAAAAACTTCCTGCACGGTGGCGCGCACATTGGGCTGGCGGCGGGATTTATCGCGGGCAATATCCAAAAGCGCATTCGGCTCTTCCGGACCGCTTGAGAGAAAACCGCGCGGGCGGTGATATTTGAACGAACGCCCGACCAGATGAATATCATGGGCAAGGAGTGCAGAGGCGACAGTATCACCGGCCAATGCGGTATAGGTTTTGCCATCAAAGGTGAAACGGGCGGTTTTTGCCGGGATTAAACGGCCTTTTCCGGTAATGCGTTTTGAGCCGCTCATTGACCACTCTCCCTGATCGCAGAATTTTTGCCCTGTGTGGCAGAGTTTTTGCCCTGTGTGATTGTGTTGAGGTCAGGCTTTGGCTCGCCGGTTTTATAGGTGACAAGAAATTTATCACTCACCGTATCGCGCGCTGCGTTGAAGAAGCGCCCGCAGCCGTGAATATGCCGCCAGCGTTCAAAAATCACACCTTTGGGATTGTCGCGCCAATAGAGAAATTCCACAAATTCCTCGTCTGAAAGCTCGGTTATATTGGCCGGACGGACAATATGGGCATCATGAGCATTACGGAACTCCAGTTCCGAGCGGTCTTCACCGCAATAGGGGCAATGGATCAGTAACATGGGCGGGTTCCTTAATGCGCAACTGCGGCAGCGGCTGCCTCGTCGATCAGGCGACCGGTGCGGAAACGATCAAGCGTAAAACCGGCAGCAAGCCGGTGCGGCTCGCCGCGGGCGATCAGATGGGCAAATAAATGGGCAGAGCCCGGCGTTGCCTTGAAACCGCCGGTGCCCCAGCCTGCATTGATGAACAGGTTCGGCACAGGGGTTTTGCTCTGGATTGGGGCGCGGTCGACAGTATTATCGGTAACACCGCCCCATTGGCGCATCATTTTTACCCGCCGGAACATCGGAAACAATTCGCAAATTGCGTCCAGCGTATGGGTGATGATCTGCAAGCCGCCGGTCTGGGAATAGGAATTATATTGATCCGTGCCCGCGCCAATAACAAACTCCCCCTTGTCTGACTGAGAAATATAGGCATGCACACTGTTGGACATGATCACACAGGGGACAATCGGCTTCATCGGTTCTGAAACCAGCGCCTGCAGTGGCGAGCTTTGCAGCGGCACACGCACATCAGCCATATTCATAATGACCGATGAATGACCGGATGCGGAAACCCCGATTTTTTTGGCGCCGATAAAGCCGCGATTGGTTTCGACGCCGCTGACACTGCCATCTGCATTGCGGCGAATGCCGATTACCTCGCAATTCTGGATAATATGCACGCCGCGGTCTGAGGCGGCACGGGCATAGCCCCAGGCAACAGCATCGTGGCGGGCTACGCCGCCGCGGCGCTGCAAGGCTGCGCCATTGATAGGATAGCGGGAATTTTGCGAAATATTCAGCGGCGGGCAGTAGGCTTTTGCCTGTTCGGGGGTGAGCCATTCATTGTCAATGCCATAGAGGCGGTTGGCATGAATATGACGCTGGAATGATTGTTTATCGTGAATATTATGCGACAACATCATCACGCCGCGCGGTGAGAACATCACATTATAATTCAGTTCCTGCGACAGGCTTTCCCACATTTTGAGCGAATGCTCATAAATATTCATACTCTCTTCATAGAGATAATTGGAGCGGATAATGGTGGTGTTGCGGCCGGTATTGCCGCCGCCGATCCAGCCCTTTTCCAGTACCGCAATATTGGTAATGCCGTGCTCCTTGGCCAGATAATAGGCTGCGCCAAGGCCATGGCCGCCGCCGCCGACAATAATCACATCATAGCTGGCACGCGGTTCCGGCGAAGTCCATTGCGGTTCCCAGCCCTTATTTCCGCGCAGTGCTTCACGGGCAACTGCAAATACTGAAAATTTACGCATAATGTTCCCTCTTTGGGAGCGGTGTATTTTGTCCCGCTTGTCTCCTTTATAACTAAACCAGATGACGACAGTAACTTTGCCATTTTGCGACGGGTTATGGCGTTTGAAATACGGGGGCAGGGGAATTTTGATAAAAACGGACAGTAAGGCCGCTTGGTGGAAATTTTATTGGCGGCCGGCCTGCCTGTTTGCGGCCTTGCCTGTTGAAAGACCTGTTGAAAGGTTTAAGAGAATCTCTGCCTGCTGGTCAGAGAATCTATGCAAAGCCGCGCTGAAATTGCCGGCATATTTGTGTCGGAGAAAAGAAATTTTATCAATTTTTTGCAAAACAGGGGTGATTTTAAAGGCTGAAACTGTAATAATAGCGTCAATAAAGCCTGACAGGCTGTGTGTTGGCGGATTCTGTGTGGACAATTGCGTCAGATACTGCTAGACGGCTCACGAATTTGCATCGGAAGGCCGTTGCGAAGTCTTAAGATTTGTCAGCCATAAGACGGCTCCCTTACCGGAACTGCCAGACTGAGTTTTCTTCGACGCTCACCAGTGCCTTCAGGCTAAACTGAAAAATCTAACTGAAACGGAACGGGATTACACGTGCAGGTACTCGTACGCGATAATAATGTTGATCAGGCTCTCCGCGCATTGAAGAAAAAAATGCAGCGCGAAGGTATTTTCCGCGAAATGAAAATGCGCGGTCATTATGAAAAGCCGTCTGAAAAGCGCGCTCGCGAAAAAGCTGAAGCTGTTCGCCGCGCCCGTAAGCTGGCTCGTAAGCGCGCACAGCGTGAAGGTCTGGTAGGCGGCCGCGTAGCAGCCCGCTGATAAAAGGTGCCGGCGGTTTAACTAACCGGCCGGCGGCTTTGTTGCCGGGCATTGGCTTTTTGTGGCTTATTGGCCGGTTTGTCTCAGCCTGATGACAGGTATGGGACTTATATTTTCAGGCAGCTGGAAATTGATTTATAATATGCTGGTTCATAATCATCTGATTGTGCCTTTTGCTGAAAGTTTTTTAACGCAATATAACAGCATCATTATAAGATTGAGCACACAGGGATGTTTGCATCACTGCAAAACAGTTTTAAGGTGGGGTGATTTTCACTTCCGCCTTTTTCTGTGTGGCTATGAAGTTGATAATTGATTGTATTATTGGGGGTGGCATTTCAGCGGTCTGACAAATTGCTGATTGACGCAATTTCAGCAAGATAGGTAGTTTTCTGGTGAAATTGCCTGATATGCCGGAGTGAAATATTCCGATGAGGCGCGTGTCAAGGCTGCTGTTGGGACATTTCTGTTTTTTACGGAAATGATGAAATGTTCTGATTCTTTATTTTTACGCATTATCCGAACGCAAAACCGCTCGCACTTTTGCCGGAAATGCTCAGGGAGACCGAATATGGCGTCTTTGGAAATTATCGACAGGGCTTCATCCGTGCGGAGCACTTTTTTGCAGCGCGCATTGTTTGTTGCAGCCTCTGTTTCCGTTTTGGGTGTGGCAGGCTGTCAAAGCACATCCAATTCTATTTTAAATCCAATTGATCTGGCACAGGGCTCCAGTGAAAATATCGGCTCCCTGACAAGGGTGATCCAGAATAATCCGCGTAATCCTGAAAGTTACAATGTGCGCGGTTCGGCCTATGGCAAGGCAGGGCGCTACCGTGAGGCGCTGAAGGATTTTGATACGGCAATCCAGCTGGATCCTAATTATTATCAGGCCTATGCCAATCGCGCCCTGATCCAGCGTTATCTGAAAAATGATGTTGCCGCGGTGGAGGATTATAGCCGCGCCATTCAGATCAATCCGCAATATGATGCCGCCTATATCGGCCGTGGTAATGTTTATCGTCAGGCGGGCAGGCTTGATGAAGCAATGCTTGATTTTAACCGTGCCATCCAGCTGGATACGACCGATGGCCGCGCCTATCATAATCGTGGCCTGATCTATCAGGCACGCGGCCAGCACAAAAAGGCGATTGAGGATTTTTCGGCTGCCGCCTCGCTGCAATCCAATGCGCCGGAGCCTTATAACGGGCGTGGTATTTCCTATGCCGCTCTTGGCGATTATGATAATGCCTTTGATGATTTTAACACGGCAATCGGTCTTGATGACAAGGTGGCGGAGAGCTGGGCCAATCAGGCGCTGGTTTATGAGCACCGCGGCGACAGGAAGCGTGCTGCCGCATCTTACGCGCGCGCTGTGCAGCTTGATCCGCAATATAAGCCTGCCAAGGACGGGTTGAGCCGCACACGATAAAAGCCGACAGGGTGATGATGTAAAAGAGCCGCAGGATATGATTTCCGGCGGCTCTTTTTTTATAGCATAAGTGCGTTATATTATTTGCTATGTCTTTATTTGATCATGTCGGCTTTGATAGCCGTAATATTACAGATTCCTATCGTTTTTACTCCGGAACCATGAAAATTCTGGAGCTTAAAGTTTTACAAACATCTGATAATTTGTTTTTTATCAGCGGCGATGCACATGATCCCATGCCGTTTATCCGTATTTGTGCGGCGCATGACGAAAATGCGCAAGATGCGGATATTCATCCTGCAAACCGGCTATATCTCAAATTCAGGGCAGAAAGTCAGGCGCAGGTTGAGGCTTTTTATCATGCTGCGCTGCAGGCAGGCGGCAAGGATAACAGCGCGCCTTCCTATCAGGGGCCGCAGGAGATGGGATATTTCGTGGCGTTGGTTTATGACCCTGATGGCAATACTATAGAGGTTGGCGTGCATGAGCCGCGCATATAGTTGTGTTTAAAGACATTATAAAAGGCCGGTCTGTAGCCGGCCTTTTTACTGGATTGCAGATGATTATCAGCGTTTTATGCTGCGTTTATCAACCTTTTGCACCAATTTGTCGCCTGCCCATTGAATGAGGCAGACAAGAATGATCAGAACGGCAACAACTGCGGCCATAACCGGATAGTTGAAACGCTGATAGCCATAGCGGATTGCGAGATCGCCAAGCCCGCCGGCGCCGATTGCGCCGGCCATGGCAGATGCGCCGATCAGCGTAACGATGGTTACAGTAAAACCGGCAATCAGCCCCGGCATGGATTCCGGTATCAACACATCGCGAATGATTGTGTGGCGGTTGGCGCCCATTGAGCGCGCGGCCTCGATCAGGCCGTGATCAACTTCACGCAGGGAAACCTCTGCCATACGCGCATAATAGGGAATGGCGGCAACGGACAAGGGCACGATGGATGCCCATGTGCCAAGCGCGGTACCCATGATCAGCCGTGTGAAGGGAATGAGTGCCACCAGAAGAATGATGAAAGGCACAGAGCGGAATGCATTGACGATTGCGCCGATGATACGGTTGACAAAAAGGTTCTGCATCAGGCCGTTACGATCGGTCAGCACCAGAAGAAGCCCCAGCGGCAGGCCAAAAATCAGCGTGAAAAAACAGGAGAAACCGGTCATGATCAGGGTTTCGCCAAGCGAGCGCCAGAGCAGATCAAGCATTGCGGGTGTCAGGAACTGGAACATATCCGGCAATCTCCGTTTCATCACAAATTGTTTGCAGAAAAGCCGTGGCTTTTTGCAGTGCCGAGGCATTGCCCGCAGGTAACCCGAGAAACAGGGTGCCGACAGGTTGCCCCTGAACAGTATCAATACCGCCATGAATAAGGCGCGCATTCAGGCCGCAGGCCTGTGCAATATCTGCCATGAGCGGCTTTTGTGCCGCCGCACCGGAAATACGGATGCGGATAATGGCTTCAGCTGCAGGCTGTTGCTGCAGAATGGCGGCAATGCTTTCGGGCAGGGCAGGGGTGAGCATCTGTAAAAGATTTTTGGTGGTTTCGGCCTGCGGACGGGCAAAAACCTCCCAGACAGAGCCTTGTTCGGCAATCGTGCCGTGATCGAGAACAATGACACGGTCTGCAATGCTGCGGATCACATCCATTTCATGGGTGATGAGCAAAATCGTCAGGCCGAGTTTTTGGTTGATATCTTTCAAAAGCGCCAGAATGGATTGTGTGGTTTCCGGATCAAGGGCTGAGGTGGCCTCGTCCGAGAGCAGCAGGCTTGGTTTTGCCGCTAATGCGCGGGCAATGCCGACGCGCTGTTTCTGGCCGCCGGAGAGTTGTGCCGGATAATGCTGCGCACGGTCAGACAGGCCGACAAGCTCCAGCAATTCATCTACCCTTTTGCGGCGCTCTTCTTTAATGATGCCGGCAATTTTAAGCGGCATTGCAATATTTTGTGCCACGGTTTTGGCTGACATCAGGTTGAAATGCTGGAAAATCATGCCGATGCGGCGGCGCACCGGTTGCAACTGATTTTCGCTCAGGCCGGTAATTTCCTGCCCCTCTATAATCACAGAACCACTATCGGGGCGCTCCAGCCCGTTGAGGCAGCGGATCAGGGTTGATTTTCCGGCTCCGCTGCGGCCGATAATGCCAAGAATTTCACCGCGTTTTACTGAAAGGGAAATATTATTGACGGCCGGTGTGGAGCCGAACATGCGTTTAATATTTAAAAGTTTGACAACCTCATCATCAGCGCCGGATGAGGGCGGTTGCGTTGGTTTATTATTATTGGGAGCTGAAGTAACCACTTTATCCCCGGGTTTTTGTTCAATTAAAAGATGCAAATTCAAGTGCAAAACGGTCCGGAAGATCCGGACCGTTTACATTACAGGATAAGCTGATGCAAAAACCAGCTTTTATTCCCAGGCCGGAATGCCGGTGCCCTTATAGGCGCGGTCGAGCTCGGCCTTGACCGGTTCATTCTGGAATGCAGCCACAAGCGGTTTTACCCAGTCAGCATCCTTGTCTTCCGTGCGCACAGCGATAAAGTTGCGATAAGGATTGTTTTCCTTGGATTCCCAGCCGATTGCATCCTTGACCGGATCAAGCCCCGATTTTGCCGCCCAGTTATTGTTGACCACCGCAGCATCAAGATCATCAATGGAGAGGCCGACAACGCCGGCATCGAGTTCCTTGATCTCGATTTTCTTTGGATTTTCAACAATATCAATCGGGGTTGCAAGAATACCGGCATCCGGATTGAGTTTGATCAGCCCTTTGCTTTCAAGCACACGCAGGGCGCGGCCTTCATTGGTGGGGTCATTGGGCACACCGACAATGGCGCCCTCTTTAAGATCCTCAAGCTTTTCAACCTTGCGGGAATAAATGCCGATCGGCCAGAGCGCCGTATAGCCGACAACCGAGATTTTATAGCCATGCTGCTTGATCTGTTCATTCAGATAAGGCTCATGCTGGAAAGCATTGGCATCAATCTCCTTACGCTCCAGCGCCTCATTGGGCTGGGTGTAATCATTGAAGACAACGGTTTCGATTTTCAATCCGTTTTTGGCTGCCTGTTCTGCGGCAACTTTCCAGACATCTTCATCTTCTCCGCCCATAATGCCGACTTTAACAGTTTTTTCCCCGGCCTGAGCCGTTAGCGGAGCGGCAAGAGCAACGCTCATGGCAACAGCGGAAAGCAGCATCATTTTCATGCCGGTGCGGCGCGAAATTAAGGTTCTAACGCGGGCGATATCTGACAACGACATTGCTGTTTTCCTTTTATGTTTGATGAGACGCGAAATCAGCGTCAAATTATTTCTCCAAACGCCTGCCGGTTTTCTCCATCGGGAGGGCGGCAATGCGTATGATCCCATTCTTCACAGAACGGGCTGCGATAACAAGAAACAATAATCTATGAATTCATAATTATTAGGATAATTTTGCGTAATTTTTAATTTTAACAAATAAAACTATCGCAGATAAATATATGTTTATATTTATCATTGTATGTACAGTGATATCTGGCTTGTATTTTCGGAATCGATCAAGCGAAAATATCGCGCCATTGCGGCGCGGCTATTGTGGTTCCGGCACATAAAAAGTGGCAAAGGCGTGGTAAAAACCACGCCCGAAACAAGGTTTTAAAAGGCTGATATAAAGCTGCAAGATTGATGTTAAGCTGTCAGGCAGGGGCAAAATGCGCTGTCATCAGTCGATAAAAATCCGAACGCTTGCAGCACGTCCTGCCGCATCAATCACCGTAAGGGTGGAGAAGCCCGCACCATCCGGCTGCCACAGGCCGGTGCGTTTGCGTGAGGTTTTTGGCAGTGGTTTGCCATTGGCCAGCCAGAGAAAAGGCGCACGGCCGCCTTGCATTTTTAGTGCGAGCGGTGCTGTTGTGCCGTCTTGTTTATTGGTCAGCTCAATGCGGGCGCCTTCCGGCGGATAGAGGATTTGCGGCGCCGGCTCCCGCACGGAAGCGCTTACAAGAGCCGAGAGATGAGGGGTAAAACGGCGCAGAGAAATCGGCAACTCCGCTTGTGCCAGCCGCATTGTGCCTGCAGGCGCCGGTGCCAGAGGGGTAAAACCGACACCGGATTTTGCAAAAGCTTCAAACAGGATCGGAGCGGCGGAACCATAGCCGCTCAGGCCGGGCACGGCACTGTTATCGGCACGGCCGGCCCAAACGCCCAGCACATAGCGGCCATCAAAACCGATTGACCATGCATCACGATAACCATAGCTGGTGCCGGTTTTATAGGCGAGGCCGCGTTGCAGGCTGCCAAGCGGAGGCTTAACCCCTGCCAGCACATCGGCCACCTGCCATGCGGCTGCTGGTTGCAGCAACGGCTCGCCACTGATTGCCGGACTGCCATTTTGCCAGCGGCCGTCTACACCATTGGAGATAATAACCGCCTTGCCGCGATTGGATAGCGCAGTGTAGAGCTGCACCAGATCTTTGAGGCTGATGCCAAGCCCGCCAAGGCCGATTGCCAGCCCCGGGCTTTCCCCCGGCGGCAATGTGGTTTTAACCTGTGCGCGGCGCATGCGCACCATCAGCCTTGTTGCGCCCACACTATCCAGCAGACGGACGGATGGCACATTGAGCGACAGCTGCAAAGCCTCACGCACGGTTACATCGCCTTGATAATTCATATCAAAATTGCGCGGGCGATAGCCGGAAAAATTAGTTGGCCGGTCTTCAATAATGGTTCCCTGCATCACCAGACCATCTTCAAAGGCCAGTCCGAAGATAAAGGGCTTGAGCGCGGAGCCGGGGGAGCGTTGCACATCTGTCATATCAATCCAGCCGCTGCGGCCGGAATCGAAATAATCGGATGAGCCGACCTGCCCGATAATTTCGCCGCTCATTGCATCGGCCATAACCATGGCAACAGAAATTTTAGGGCCAAGCCGCTTGGCTGCATCCCGTGCCACGGTTTCCAGTGCCTGCTGCACGGAGCGCTTCAGTGAGACATGATGCATATTGGCTGCGGGATTTTGGCGCAAAGCCGCCTCACTTACATGGGCAGCCAGTGCCGGCAAGGGCAGGCGATGTGCGGGCACAGCCAGACGGGCGGCGCGCTCTGCCTCATCCTTGCCGAGCAGTGTTGTAACGGTGAGCCGGTTCAGCACACGATCGCGCGCGGTGCGGGCATTATCGGGGTAGCGATCCGGGCGGCGGCGTTCCGGCAATTGCGGCAAGGCAATCAATAATGCGGCTTCGGATGTGGTGAGGCGGCGTGGTTCCTTGCCAAAATAAGCAAGGCTTGCCGCACGAATACCTTCAAGATTCCCGCCAAAAGGGGCAAGGGTAAGATAGGCATCCAGAATTTCATCCTTGCTGAGGCGGCGCTCAATCTGCAGGGCGCGCAACATCTGGCGCAGCTTGGCAGTGAGCGAGCGTTCGCTGCGCGGTTCAATCAGGCGTGCAACCTGCATGGACAAGGTGGAGCCGCCGGAAATAATACGCCTGTTACGCACAAGCTGAATAACAGCACGCAACATTGCCCGCGGGTCAATACCGGCATGGCTGCGAAAACGCTGATCCTCATAGGCAATCAGCATTGCAATAAATTGCGGGTCAACATCCTCTCTGGTTGCGGCAAGCCGCCAATGGCCTGACGGAATTGCAAAAGCGCGTAACAGCCTGCCATCACGATCCAGCACCTCTTTGGATGTGTGGCGGACAATCTCCAGCGGGGGCGGGAAAGCCTTGTCGAGAATAAGAAGGCTTGCCAAAAACACACTGATAAAAACGGCGGTGCCAGTGAGCGCCATGATCAGCCGGACAGAAACAGGATGTTTATAAGGTTTCAGGGCTTTATCCAAAATCCGTCTCCGCCTGCCGGGCAGGCATGATCAAAGCATAACCGGTTGTGCTACAGATTGTGCCGGAGGTCTTTTGCTGCATATAACTGGTTAAAAATAACGGGGAACACCATGATCGACAAGCTTGAATATTTTATCGCCCTTGCGCGGGAAAAGCATTTCGGGCGCGCTGCGGAAGATTGCGGCATCACGCAGCCCACGCTTTCTGCCAGTATCCGCCAGCTTGAGGATATGCTGGGGGTGATGCTGGTGCAGCGCGGTTCGCGTTTTCAGGGGCTGACACCGGAAGGTTTGCGGGTGCTGGAATGGGCGCGCCGCATTGTTGGTGATGCACGCACCATGAAAGAGGAAATGCGTGCAGCGCGCTTCGGCCTTGGCGGGCATATCCGCATTGCGGCTATTCCCACAGCTCTGGCGATGGTTCCGCAATTAACGACACCCTTTCGTGAAAAACATCCGGATGTCACTTTTACGGTGATTTCCCGCACCTCGGTGGAAGTGCTGGCCGCGCTTGATAATTTTGATATAGATGCGGGTATCAGTTATCTGGATAATGAGCCGCTTGGAAAGGTAACGGCGGTGCCGCTATATCGGGAGCGGTATCAGTTGATCACATCGGCAGGCAGCCGCTTTTCAGAGCGTGAAAGCGTCACATGGAGCGAGGTCGGCAATCTGCCGCTCTGCCTTTTGACCACAGATATGCAAAACCGGCGCATCATAAACCAGCATCTGGAGCAGGCGGGTGTCAATGTGCAGCCAACGCTTGAGTCCAATTCCATGATTGTGCTGTTTTCTCATATCCGCACGGGCAAATGGGCAAGCATTATGCCACTCAATCTGACACATATTCTCGGCTTTAGCGAGCCGATCCGCTCCATTCCCATTGTCGAGCCGCAGGCGAGCCACAGTGTGGGGCTGATTGCTGCTCATCGTGAACCCCATACCCCCCTGATCGCCGCCCTGCTCCATGAGGCAAGGGCACTCTCCAGGCAGATGATGATTTCGATGTGATTGATTTTTTCTATCGCTTGACGGATTTCGCTTATTGAACTTGGTGCTTAGTTTTGATCTGTTCTAGATTGGGGATAAAAATAAAAGGTGACAGGAGGGCTTGATATTCATGTCAGGCATATATCCGGAGCAAAAGCGCAGTGGTAACGGCGTTGCAAAGACAGTGCCGGGTTCTGATACGCTCGCGCGGGCAATAGATGTTATCAATGAATATAAGGCCGTTGAAGGGCCGCTATTGCCGATCCTGCATGCCATACAGGAAGAATTTGGCTATGTGCCCGCAGAAACATTGACGCTGATTGCGCAGGTGCTCAACCTGTCGCGCGCGGAAGTGCATGGTGTCATGACTTTCTATCACGATTTTCGTGCGGCACCTGCAGGGCGCCATGTGATCCGCCTGTGCCGCGCCGAGGCCTGCCAGTCGATGGAGGGGGATAAGATAGCCACAGCAGTGCAGAAATTGCTGGGCATTGGCTGGCACCAGACGACTGCTGACGGCAAAGTTACTCTGGAGCCGGTTTATTGTCTTGGCCTGTGTGCCTGTGCGCCTGCCGCGCAAATAGATGACCGGCCGGTTGGCCGCCTTACAGAGGCAAAAGCACAGAAGATAATTGCGGAGGCGCGGGCATGAGTGTGAAAATCTATGTGCCTTGTGATGCTGCAGCGCTTGCCCTTGGTGCCGATGAGGTGGCGGCTGCGCTTGCACAGGAGGCTGTGCGGCGGGGCGAGGATATCAGGCTGGTGCGCAATGGCTCACGCGGGATGATCTGGCTTGAGCCGCTGGTGGAAGTGGAGACGGATCAGGGGCGTGTGGCCTATGGCCCTGTTGATGTTTCAGATGTTACATCGCTTTTTGACAGTGGCTTTTTGCAGGGCGCTGCGCATCCGCTTTGTCAGGGGCTGACAGAAGAGATCCCGTTTTTAAAGAAACAAACCCGTTTGACCTTTGCCCGTTGCGGTGTGACTGATCCCTTGTCGCTGGAGGATTACCGCGCCCATGACGGATTGAAGGGCTTGCAAAAGGCTATTGCCATGCAGCCTGCGGAAATCGTGGCGCAGGTTACGGATTCCGGCTTACGCGGCCGCGGTGGCGCCGGTTTTCCGACGGGGATCAAATGGAAGACGGTTCACGATACGCAAAGCCCGCGTAAATATATTGTCTGCAATGCCGATGAGGGCGACAGCGGCACTTTTGCTGATCGTATGATCATGGAAGGTGATCCGTTTGTGCTGATTGAGGGGATGGCTATTGCCGGTATCGCGGTGGGAGCCACGCGGGGCTATCTCTATACGCGTTCGGAATATCCTCATGCGATTGCCATGATGCAGCAGGCCATAGCGATTGCCCGCAAGGCCGGCATACTTGGCGCATCGGTTATGGGTTCGCATTTTGCCTTTGATATGGAGGTGCGCACCGGTGCCGGTGCCTATGTCTGCGGTGAGGAAACCGCACTTCTGGAAAGCCTTGAAGGCAAACGCGGCCTTGTGCGCGCCAAACCGCCGCTTCCTGCTCATAAAGGGCTGTTTGGCATGCCAACGGTGATTAATAATGTGATTTCGCTCGCTTCTGTTCCGGTGATTATGGATAAGGGTGCGGATTTTTACCGTGATTTTGGCATGGGGCGGTCACGGGGCACCATTCCGTTACAGATTGCCGGTAATGTTAAATATGGCGGGCTGTTTGAAACCGCTTTTGGCCTGACGCTGGGTGAAATTGTTGAGGTTATCGGCGGGGGAACCGCAACCGGACGTCCGGTCAAGGCGGTGCAGGTTGGCGGGCCGCTCGGGGCTTATTTCTCCCGCAGCCTGTTTGATACGCCGTTTGATTATGAAGCTTTTGCAGCCAAAGATGGCCTGATCGGCCATGCCGGTCTGGTTGTTTTTGACGATCAGGCGGATATGCTGAAACAGGCGCGGTTTGCATTTGAATTCTGCGCCATAGAATCTTGCGGAAAATGCACACCGTGCCGCATCGGCTCAACCCGCGGGGTTGAAGTGATTGACCGGCTGGCAGCCGGTATTGAATGTGACACGCAGATCGAAATTCTGACCGATCTCTGCCAGACAATGAAATTCGGCTCCCTTTGTGCGCTGGGCGGATTTGCGCCTTATCCGGTGATGAGTGCGCTTAAACATTTCCCGCAGGATTTTCGCCCGCAACCTGTTGACCGGCATCTGGCACAGGCAGCGGAATAGGAGGGTTTTCTCATGTCTTTGATCAAGGAAAAAGATTACGGTACCCCTGTTTCTCATTCAGAAAACATGGTGACGCTGACAATTGACGGCCATGTGGTGCGCGTGCCGGAAGGCACTTCGATCATGCGGGCTTCCATGGAGGCGGGAATCAGCATTCCCAAACTCTGCGCAACGGATATGCTGGATGCTTTTGGCTCTTGCCGCCTGTGCCTTGTGGAGGTTGAAGGGCGCAACGGCACGCCGGCTTCCTGCACAACACCGGTGGCTGAGGGGCTGGTGGTGCATACCCAAACCAGCCGCCTCAAATCCCTGCGTAAAGGGGTGATGGAACTTTATATTTCCGATCATCCGCTGGATTGCCTGACTTGTGCTGCCAATGGTGATTGTGAATTGCAGGATATGGCAGGTGCTGTGGGGCTGCGCGATGTGCGCTATGGCCAGGATGGCGCCAACCATGTTTTCAGGCAGGGGCGCAATGACGGCGCATTGAATGCAAAATGGCTGCCCAAAGATGAAAGCAACCCTTATTTTACCTATGATCCTTCCAAATGTATTGTCTGCTCGCGCTGTGTGCGCGCCTGTGAGGAAGTGCAGGGCACTTTTGCGCTGACTATTGAGGGGCGGGGCTTTGATTCGCGTGTTTCTGCCGGGATGCATGAGAGCTTTTTGGGTTCTGAATGCGTGTCCTGCGGTGCCTGTGTGCAGGCCTGCCCGACGGCAACACTGACAGAAAAATCGGTGATTGAAATCGGTCAGCCTGAGCATTCCAAGGTCACAACCTGCGCCTATTGCGGTGTTGGCTGCTCCTTTAAGGCTGAAATGCGCGGGCAGGAACTGGTACGTATGGTGCCTTATAAGGACGGCAAGGCCAATCGTGGCCATTCCTGTGTTAAAGGGCGCTTTGCCTATGGCTATGCCAGCCATAAAGACCGCATCCTCAAGCCGATGATCCGTGAAAAAATTACGGATCCGTGGCGGGAAGTCTCCTGGGAGGAGGCCTATGCGCGCGCTGCCGGAGAATTTAAACGCCTGCAGAAGCAATATGGCAAAAACGCTATCGGAGGCATCACCTCCTCACGCTGCACCAATGAAGAGACATTTTTGGTGCAGAAACTGATCCGTGCAGGTTTTGGCAATAATAATGTCGATACATGTGCGCGTGTTTGCCATTCTCCTACCGGTTATGGTTTGAACCAGACTTTTGGCACCTCGGCAGGCACACAGGATTTTGACAGTGTGGAACACAGCGATGTGGTTTTGGTCATCGGTGCCAATCCGACAGACGGACACCCGGTTTTTGGCTCCCGTCTGAAAAAGCGCCTGCGGCAGGGCGCCAAGCTGATTGTGATTGATCCGCGGCGGATTGATCTGGTGCGCTCGCCGCATGTGGAGGCAAGTTTTCATTTGCCGCTGCGCCCCGGCACCAATGTGGCGGTTGTAACGGCGCTGGCACATGTGATTGTGACAGAAGGCCTTTACAATGAAGCGTTTATACGGGAGCGTTGTGACTGGGACGAGTTTCAGGACTGGGCGGAATTTGTGAGCGAAGAACGCCATAGCCCTGAAGCAATTGCAGAGCTCACCGGTGTGCCGCCGGAGGATTTGCGCGGTGCCGCACGGCTTTTTGCAACCGGCGGTAATGGTGCTATCTATTACGGGCTTGGTGTAACGGAACACAGCCAGGGCTCCACCACGGTGATGGCTATTGCCAATCTGGCTATGGCAACCGGCAATATCGGCCGCAAAGGTGTGGGGGTTAACCCGCTGCGCGGGCAGAATAATGTGCAGGGCTCCTGCGATATGGGGTCGTTTCCCCATGAATTGCCGGGTTACAGACATATTTCTGATGCTGCCACGCGTGAAATTTTTGAAAGTGTCTGGGGTGTGACGCTGGAAAATGAGCCAGGATTGCGCATTCCCAATATGCTGGATGCGGCTGTGGAGGGCACATTCAAGGGCATTTATATTCAGGGTGAGGATATTTTGCAGTCTGATCCTGACACGCGCCATGTTGCCGCCGGCCTTGCGGCTATGGAATGCGTGGTTGTGCAGGATTTGTTTTTGAATGAAACGGCAAATTACGCCCATATATTTCTGCCGGGTTCTACCTTCCTTGAAAAAGATGGCACTTTTACCAATGCCGAGCGCCGGATTAACCGTGTGCGCAAGGTGATGACACCGAAAAACGGCTATGCGGATTGGGAGGTGACGCAGAATCTGGCGCGTGCAATGGGACTTGGCTGGAATTATACTCATCCGTCGCAGATTATGGATGAAATAGCCATGACAACGCCAAGCTTTGCCGGTGTGTCCTATGATCTTCTTGAGCGGGAGGGCTCAGTACAATGGCCGTGCAATGAAAAGGCGCCGCTTGGCACGCCTGTTATGCATATTAATGGTTTTGTGCGCGGCAAGGGCAAGTTTATCCGCACGGAATATGTGGCAACGGATGAGCGTTCAGGCCCGCGTTTTCCGCTTTTGCTCACCACAGGGCGCATTCTCTCGCAATATAATGTCGGGGCGCAGACACGGCGTACCGGCAATGTGGCATGGCATGAGGAGGACCGGCTGGAAATCCATCCGCATGATGCGGAGATGCGCGGCCTGCGTGATGGCGACTGGGTGAAAATTGCCAGCCGTGCGGGAGAAACAACCTTGCGCGCGCTGGTTACCGATCGTGTGTCGCCGGGTGTGGTTTATACAACTTTCCACCATCCCGGCACACAGGCCAATGTTGTGACCACGGATTTTTCTGATTGGGCAACCAATTGTCCGGAATATAAGGTAACTGCAGTGCAGGTCAGTGCTTCCAACGGCCCGTCTGAATGGCAGCGTGATTATGAGGCGCATACAAAACAGAGCCGCCGCATTGCGCATAATCTGGAAACGGCGGGTTGATCATGAGTGAATATCGCAGCCGTATTCCGATGATGGCCTCACAGATTGCCACTTTTTTTGCCACGCAACCCGGCGAGGGACAGGCTGAAAATGTGGCTAAACATATTAATATGTTTTGGGAACCCCGCATGCGTACACAGCTTTTTGCGCTGTTAGATGCAGGCGGCGAGGGGTTGCACCCTTTGGTTGTGGCTGCAGCCCCGTATATAAAACGCCCCGCTTCATAAGAGGCGGTTCCATCCGGTTTTGATCAAGCCGGATGGACGTGGCGGCAGCAATATATTTTGCCTGAAAATTCAACATTGCCCGTGGGAGAGGGCAGGCTGCGGCTTGTCTGCAGACAGGAGAACTATATAAAGGGAGGGCTTTATAATGGCAGTGAGTGATCAGACGCTGGGCAGTTTGCACGGGCCGGGCATTCTGGACAGGGAGCGCATCATAGCAAAACCCGGATTTAACCGCTGGCTGGTGCCGCCGGCGGCTTTGGCAATTCATCTTTGTATCGGCATGGCTTACGGGTTTAGCGTGTTCTGGCTGCCGCTCAGCCGTGCATTGCCGGAGGCTGCAACTGGCGCTTGTGCTGATATGAGCCTCTTTACAGCCTTGTTTACCACCAGCTGTAATTGGCGGGTGGCAGATCTTGGCTGGATTTATACGCTGTTTTTTGTGTTGCTTGGCTGTTCGGCCGCATTATGGGGCGGGTGGCTGGAGCGGGTCGGTCCGCGCAAGGCCGGCTTTGTTTCTGCTCTGTGCTGGTGTGGCGGCATGGTGATTGCCGCTGTTGGCGTGATGACGCATCAATTATGGCTCATGTGGGTGGGAGCCGGCTTTATTGGCGGCGTTGGCCTTGGGCTTGGCTATATTTCGCCGGTTTCCACTTTGATAAAATGGTTTCCGGACCGGCGCGGCATGGCAACGGGCATGGCAATTATGGGCTTTGGCGGTGGTGCGATGATCGGCGCTCCGCTGGCAGATTTGCTGATGGAATATTTCAAGACACCGGATTCGATTGGCGTATGGCAGACTTTTCTGGTTATGGCTGCCGGTTATTTTGTATTTATGATGGGCGGGGCCTTTGGTTATCGTATTCCGCCGGCCGGCTGGAAGCCTGAAGGCTGGGTTGCGCCGCCGGCAAAGAAAACCATGATTACAACGCGCCATGTACATTTGCGCGATGCTCATAAAACACTGCAATTCTGGCTGATCTGGGCAGTGTTGTGCCTGAATGTTTCTGCCGGTATCGGGGTGATCGGTATGGCCTCGCCGATGTTGCAGGAAATTTTTGGCGGCAAGCTGATCGGGCAGGACGGATTGTCCTTTACGGAATTGAGCTCTGAACAAAAAGTAGCCATTGCAGCAATTGCAGCCGGATTTACCGGTCTTATCTCATTGTTCAATATCGGCGGGCGGTTTTTCTGGGCATCCCTGTCAGACCGGATCGGGCGCAAGGCGACTTATTATACATTTTTTGCGCTTGGCATTGCCCTTTATATGCTTTTGCCGACAGCGGCACATATGGGGTCTGTCACATTATTCGTGGTCATGGTCTGCATTATTCTTTCCATGTATGGCGGCGGGTTTTCCACCGTTCCTGCCTATCTGGCCGATGTTTTTGGTACGCAATTTGTGGGCGCAATTCACGGACGGCTTTTAACGGCCTGGGCCACGGCAGGTATTGTCGGGCCTGTGGTGGTCAATTATATCCGCGAATTTCAGATCGCTGCCGGTGTGCCGCGCGCCCAGGTCTATGATTATACGATGTATATTCTTTCCGGTATGCTGGCGCTTGGCCTGATCGCCAATTTTTTCATCCGGCCTTTGTCTGATAAATGGTTCATGTCTGAAGAAGAAGTGGCAAAGCTGCAGGCGGCAACCAAGGCCGAGGATAGCGGCGCCGGCGGATCTTTTGGCATTGGTAAAGGCGGACTGGATATGAAAGCGGCACTGGCATGGCTGGCGGTTGGAATTCCGATTGCCTGGGGCGTGTGGACAACTTTTGAAAAGTCGTTGATCCTGTTCCGTTAATGCGGTTTCGATAAAGCAGAAGCGCCGAAAGTGCTTTAGTATATTTATCAAGTCATATTCTGTGCATGTAAAATTGTTTCGTATTGTAATACAGCAATTTTGCATTGCCGGAATTTGATCAGAGCAGTTCCGGTTAATCAAAATAGCCGGAGCCGCTCTGATTGTTTTTATCACACTGCAAATGCATCCGGATATTCCGCTTATTCCGGATATGATATTGAGAGCGGCAGGGCTGCAATTTACATTTATTTGTCTATTTAAAAGCTTATTTGCCTGCCGGTATTGCTATCAGCCTTCTCTTGACAAGACAGTGCGGACAAGTTTCATGCTGTTTTATATTTAATTGACCGGAGAATCCCGATGTCGATGCGTGCCGTCTTTACTGGCCTTATCATGTCTGCAGCACTTGTCTTGTCTTCTCAGCCTCTGTTGGCACAGGGAGGGCAGAATAGCACAAGGATGATAGAAACCACGCAGGATGCTGATTATCCGGGCTTTGACCTGCGCACCGAGAAAAATGTCAGCCTGGATGCGTGCCAAAATATCTGCCTGCAGGATGAGCAGTGCCGCGCTTTTACCTATAATGTGAAGGCGCAATGGTGTTTTTTGAAAACGGATTATAAGCAGCTTAATGTTTTTGAAGGCGCTGTTGCCGGTAAAATTGTTGATGCAGCCGCTGCAGAGGCAACACTTGGTGCGCCAGCTCCGCTTAAATTTGTGCCGGCAAGCCTGCTTGATGAAGCGCGCACCTATCGCAATCAGCTCAATAATGCTGAAAAGCCTGCCGGTGATTTTGCCAAATTATTGCGGGATGCCCGGAAAAATTATGAAGCGGGCAATGTTTCTGCCGCGGCTGATGAATTTGCCCGTCTTGTGCCGCTTGCAAAAGAAAACAGCACCGTCTGGCAGGGGCTGAGCAGCGCAACACTGGCTGTGGCACAAGGGGAAGATGCATCCTGGCAGCAGCGCCGTGCTGCCACAGCCTCAGCTATAATTGCTTATCAGTTGAGCAATGCGGTTTCAAACCGTGCGCAGGCTCTGAGCAATCTGGCAAAGGCATTGGAATTGCGGGATTATTTCCGACCAGCGATTGATACTTATAAAGCAAGCCTTGCTGTGCAGAATTCTGCCGCGGTCAGCGCCGCTTATGAGGAATTGCGCGCGCGCAAGGGTTTTCGTGTGCTGGATCATACGGTGGACAGCGATAGCGCCAGTCCGCGTATCTGCATTCAGTTTTCAGAAGCATTGATGAAGAGCGGCATTGATTATGCTTCTTTTGTAACTGTGGATGATGCAAGCCCGAAAGGTGTGGAAGCCAAAGACCGGCAAATATGTATTGAGGGTCTGCAACATGGTAAAAATTACCGTATCGGTTTGCGTGCAGGCCTGCCTGCAGCCATTGGCGAAATGATTGAAACGCCGGTGGCGCTGAATGTTTATGTACGTGACCGCGCGCCGGCTGTGCGTTTTAACGGTGATGCCTTTGTGCTGCCAAGCACTATGCGCCGCGGTATTCCGCTTGTCAGTATTAATGTGAAAACCATTGATCTGGAGATTTACCGCGTTGGTGAGCGGGCACTGACCCGGGCTATGGACGGGATCAGCTTTTTCGGGCAGTTGGATGGCTATGCCACAGCGCAGATTGTTAATACGCTTGGAGAAAAGGTTTATACCGGCAAGCTTGATGTTGAAAGCGATCTGAACAAGGAAATTATCTCGGCATTTCCGGTGGATGAGGCTTTGCCAAAGCGCAAGCCCGGCATTTATGTCATGACTGCCAAAGGCGAGGGGGAGAGATCGGAATTTTGGACGGCGCAGGCCACACAATGGTTTCTGGTTTCGGATATCGGTCTTGCAACCTTTGCCGGAGAAGACGGGCTTAATGTGTTTGCCCGCTCGCTTGCAACCGCCAAGCCGCTGGAAGGCGTTGAGCTGCAATTGCTGGCAACCAATAATGAAGTGCTGGGCACGGCGACAACCGACAGTGACGGCCGCGCCACTTTTACCGCCGGTTTGATGCGCGGTACTGCGGCTATGACACCGGCAATCCTGACCGCGCGCTCCAAGGGGGCAGAAGGCGGGGAGGATTATGTCTTTCTGGATATGAAACGCGCAGGCTTCGATCTTTCGGATCGTGGTGTGACGGGGCGTCCGGCTCCGGGGGCGCTGGATGTTTATGGCTGGACGGAACGGGGCATTTACCGCACTGGGGAGACTGTTCATGCTGCGGCGCTGGTGCGCGACAATGCGGCCAGAGCTGTTGAAAATCTGCCGCTCACTTTCTCGTTTCTGCGTCCGGACGGGGTGGAGGATCGTGCCATTGTCAGCACATCGCAGGCAGCCGGTGGCCATGCGGTTGAATTGCCGCTGGAAGAAAATGCCATGCGCGGCACATGGACATTGCGCATTTTGAGTGATCCGAAAGCTGAGCCGCTGGCTGAAAAACAGTTTCTGGTGGAAGATTTTGTGCCTGATCGCACAGAGCTTGATCTGACTTCAGATGCCAAGGAAATTCACGCCGGAGAAGAAGCTGTTATTCATGCGGATGGCCGCTATCTTTATGGCGCTCCGGCGGAAGGGCTGACCCTTGAAGGTGAGGTGAATATCCGCCCGACACGCATATGGGAGCTGTTTCCGAAATATGTTTTTGGCCTTGCAGATGAAGAGCAGCCGGAAGATAGCCGTATTCCGCTGGATAACCTGCCAGCCCTGAACGGCAAGGGCAGGGCTGATATTGCTGTTTTTCTTGAGGATCTGCCGGTTACAACACAGCGCCTTAATGCCGATATTGTGGTGCGCATGCGTGAAGGCGGCGGGCGGGCCGTGGAGCGCACACTCACTTTGCCGATTGCTTCCGAGAGTGCGATGATTGGCATTAAACCGGAATTTGAAAGTGACAGCCTTGCTGAAAATACGGTTGCACAATTCTCGGTTATTGTCAGCAATCAGCAGGGGCAGCGTCTGGATGAAGAGGGGCTGGAATGGTCGCTGGTCAGGCTTGAGCGCAATTATCAATGGTATCGCAGTGGTAATGCATGGAAATATGAGCCGGTCACCTATGTCAGAAAAGTTGCCGGCGGCACAGTTTCCACAAGCGCACAGAGCGCCGGAAATATTCAGGTGCCGGTGCAATGGGGACGTTATCGTCTTGAGGTTGCAACGGCTGATGCGGACGGCCCGCAAACCAGCATTGAATTTGATGCAGGCTGGTATGTTGAAGCCCGCTCCACGGAAACGCCGGACGGGCTGGAAGTGGCGCTGGATAAGGAGCTTTATAAAGACGGAGAGACCGCCAGACTTAAAATCTCACCGCGTTTTGCCGGTGAATTGCTGGTGACCGTGGGCGCAGACAGTCTGCTGATGACCAAAACGGTTTCGGTTCCGGCCGGCGGGGCAGAGGTGGAAATTCCGGTCAGTGCAAGCTGGGGTGCAGGCGCCTATATTACCGCCAGCCTTTACCGGCCGGGGAAGGCTGAGGAAAACCGCATGCCGGCACGTGCGATGGGCATACGCTGGCTGGCTGTTGATCCGGCCGCGCGCAAACTCTCGGTCCGTATTGAAGCCCCTGAAAAGACCGAACCGCGGCAGGCTCTGACTATTCCGCTATCCATCGGCGGCCTCAAATCCGGCGATAAGGCCTTTGTTATGATCTCGGCTGTTGATGTTGGCATACTCAATCTTACCCATCACAAGCCGGCCGATCCTGCGGGTTGGTATTTTGGCCAGCGCCAGCTTGGTCTGGAGATACGTGATCTTTACGGGCGTTTGATTGATGGTTCGCTTGGCACTATGGGGCGTTTGCGCACCGGTGGTGATGGTGCGCAAATGGCCATTGAGGGATCGCCGCCAACCGAAAAGCTGGTTGCGTTTTTTGTAGGCCCTGTAGATGTGGGCGCTGATGGCAAGGCAAATGTCAGTTTTGATATTCCGCAATTTAACGGCACGGTACGCATCAATGCCGTGGCCTGGACAAAAACTGCCGTGGGCAATGCCCAGTCTGATGTGATTATCCGTGATCCGGTGGTTGTTACTGCTGCCCTGCCAAAATTTATGGCGCCGGATGATCAGGCACAACTGCGCCTGGATATTGCCAATACGGACGGACCTGCCGGCAATTATAAAATCAGCGTAGCCGGCTCCGGTCTGGTTTCTGTTGTGCAGGATCAGGCGCCTGCAACCATATCATTGGCGCAGGGAGAAAAGACCCATCTGATTCTGCCGCTGCAGGCCGAACGTGCAGGCGTGGAAGAGCTGACGGTTCAGCTGACCCATGAAAGCGGGCTTGCCATCACACAGGATCTGATTTTGCCGGTGCGGTCTGCAATTTTGCCGCAAACAACACGTGAGACAATCACCCTTGCTGCGGTTAATGGCTCATTGGTGATTGACCGTGAATTGCTTGCCGGACAGCGCATGGACGGGGCTTCTGTCAGTATTCATGTTTCCAACGCAGCCGGTTTTGATATTCCGGGATTGCTGACATCGCTTGACCGCTATCCTTATGGCTGTACGGAGCAGACTGCCAGCCGTGCCTTGCCATTGCTCTATATGAGTGAACTGGCAAAACAGGCCGGCATGACGATGCAGGAGAGCGAGGAAGACCTGCATAAGCGTATACAGGACGCAATTTATAAAGTGCTGAATAATCAGTCATCTTCGGGCAGCTTCGGCCTCTGGTCGCCAGATAGCGGCGATTTGTGGCTGGATGCTTATGTGACGGATTTTCTGACCCGCGCCCGTGAGCAGAAATTTGATGTGCCGCAGCATTCTATGGTGCAGGCGCTGGATAATCTGCAAAATGCGCTGGCTTATGATGTTTCCGTCAAGGATAACGGCGATGCGATAGCCTATGCTTTTTATGTGCTGTCGCGAAATCGCCGCGCATCCATTGCTGATCTGCGCTATTATGCAGATACGCGACTGGAAGAGTTTGCAACCCCTCTGGCGCGCGCCCAATTGGGAGCAAGCCTTGCGCTTTATGGTGATGGGCAGCGTTCAGAAAAAGCCTTTGCCGCGGCATTGCGTCTGGCGCAGAGCGAGCAGGCAATTGCCGCACGCGCGGATTATGGCTCGCCATTGCGTGATGGTGCGGCAATATTGGCCTTGGCTGCCGAAAGCCGCCCAATGCCTTCCATTATGCCGCAATTGACTAAAATGGTCGGGGATATGAGCAATAAAGCCCGCTATACCAGCACGCAGGAACAGGCCTGGTTGCTGCTTGCTGCCAAAGGCTTGCACGATTCTGATGCTGACTTGTCACTCACCTATAATGGTGAGCCGCATCAGGGCGCATTATCCGAACGTCTGACCGGTGAGGAACTGGAGGCGCAGCCTGTGGCTCTTGGCAATCGCGGTGACAAGCCGGCAGAGGCGGTGATCACCACAGTGGCGGCGCCGGTAACAGCACCATCTGCAGGGGGCAATGGTTTTACGATCAGCCGCAGCTATTATACGCTGGATGGTGAGGAGGTTAGCGTTTCACAAGTTAAGCAGAATGAGCGTTATGTGGTTGTTCTGAAAGCGGCTGAAGGCAATAACTGGCCTTCGCGGGTGATGATTACCGATCTCTTGCCTGCCGGTTTTGAGATTGATAATCCACGTATTGTTAACAGTGCAGATCTGAGCAATTTCGGCTGGCTGGGGGAAACGGAAATTGCTCATAGCGAGTTCCGCAGTGATCGTTTTGTGGCAGCTTTCAACAGCCGTGGCGATGATGCCCGTGAATATACGGTTGCCTATATTGTTCGTGCGGTCACGCCCGGAACCTATGCGCATCCGGCTCCCTTTGTGGAAGATATGTATCGTCCGCAATATTTTGCACGCGGTGCAACCGGCATGATGCAGGTGCAGAAAGCGAAATGAAACCCTGAACTAAACTTTAAAAACCCCGCGTGAGATGATCAGGCGGGGTTTTATCTTTGGCGGCTTTGGTTGCGATAAATGCGCGGAAACCGCTTTAAATATTTGTGTTTAATACAGATGGCAGGCAAACCCATTTTGCGCTTATGCCCTGCATATGCGCTCATATGGCCGGCGGAGAGCTGCAGATTTTATCTGGTAAGAAAACGGATAATACAATCTGCCATGCACCCGTAGGGCGGGTGAAGATAATCTGTTACTGCAGGGCTGTATTTGTATAATACCGGCATGGCCTTGGAAAATGTTTTGAAGCCTTCCTCGCCATGATAATGCCCCATGCCGCTCATGCCCACGCCGCCAAAGGGCAGGCCGGAACAGGCAAACTGGTAGAGCGTGTCATTGATGCAGACGCTGCCCGCAACAATTCTGGATAATGCGGTTTCTGTAAAATCCCGATCCTTGCAAAAGCAATAAAGTGCCAGCGGCCGGTCGCGGCTGGTAATAAAGTGAATTGCCTCTTCATAGGAAGTATATGTTTTTACCGGTAACAGCGGGCCAAAAATCTCTTCCTGCATGATGGCGCTGTCATCGGCCGGATTAATTATCAGCATTGGCGGAAGACTATGATTTTCCTGTGTGTCAGCCGCGTTGCGTTTTTCCCAGAGCGGCACAATCTGATGACTGCGGATAGCGGCATCATCTGCCAGACCTGTCAGGCGCTTATACTGTGCAGCATTGATGATTGCGGTATAATCTTTTTGTGCCTGCGGCTGCGCATAGCGTTGGCCGACCTGCTTTTTTGCCTCATTGATAAAGGGTTCCAGCATTGTTTG
Source organism: Pseudochrobactrum albidum (assembly GCF_051851455.1). Taxonomy (NCBI): domain Bacteria; kingdom Pseudomonadati; phylum Pseudomonadota; class Alphaproteobacteria; order Hyphomicrobiales; family Brucellaceae; genus Pseudochrobactrum; species Pseudochrobactrum albidum. Next base: position 63,560 of record NZ_JBPVTR010000018.1, on the reverse strand, counting down.
CGGCAGCAGCACATAATCCGGTGCAATGCAGGTTTGCCCGGCATTAAAGAATTTTCCGGTCAGAATGCGGGCGGTGGCACGGGCAAGATCGGCATCCTGTGCGATCAGGGCAGGGGATTTGCCGCCAAGTTCCAGCGTAACCGGCGTGAGGTTTTGCGCTGCCGCAGCCATAACCTTCCTGCCCACAGCCGATGAACCGGTAAAAAACAGATGATCAAAAGGCAATTGTGCAAAAGCTGCCGCAGTTTGTGCATCGCCTTGTGCGATATTGACGCGGTTTGCAGGGAAAATATCACCCAAAAGACGCGCCAGATAGGCATTGGTATGAGGTGTATGTTCCGATGGTTTGAGATAGACATGGTTGCCCGCAGCAAGTGCTGATACAAGTGGCGTGAGAGACAGGTTAACCGGATAGTTCCACGGTGACATAATGCCAACAACGCCAAGCGGAACACAGCGGATCTCAGCCCGTGCAGGCCAGAATTGCCAGCCTGCGCTGCGTCTTTGTGGTTTCAGCCATTTTTTGAGGCGACGCAGACAGAAATCGATTTCCTTCAGCACAATCATGGCCTCTGCCATCATGCTTTCATGTGTTGAGCGGTGGCCGAAATCGCGGGAAATTGCTGCCGTCATAGCAGGCAGGCTGGCTTTGAACGCTGTGCGCAGGCGCAACAGATCCTCACGCCGCTGGCGTTCATCGGGGCGGTTTTTCTGCCATGCCGCCTGCAAGGTTTCAAATGTGGTGCGCAACGGGTCTGTCATGCGGGTTTTCCTGTGACTGAACGGGCAAAGCACCATTGTGCGGCATAATAAGTGCCGAGCACGAATAGCGGATTAAGCGGAATGTCAAAGCGAAATCGCCCATAAGCAAGGATGGAATCACTGATCACAAACAGCACGCTGCCAAGGGCTGCAATTTGTGCAGCTTGCTGTTGCGCCTTGCCGGCTGCAGGCAGGCAAAAAGCGCGGTTAACAGCCAATGCCGCCATTAGCGCCAATGCGGCAGCATAAATGGCAACAGGCACGGCCATGCCTGTTGGCAAGGTATGCCAGAGACCGGCAAAAATCAGCAGGGCTATGAGTGCAAAACCGGTGAAAATAAGCGGTTTGACAGGAAGATGATCAGATAAAAGTGCATAAATATAAGCGCAATGGGTGAGGAGAAAGCAAATCAGACCGGCCAGGAAATAATCTTGCGGCAGCATTAAAAAGAAATCGCCGCCAATGGCAAAGGCAAGGCCGAGCGCAATGGCATTGCGGTAGCGTGCGGAAAAAGGTGCTGCCAATGAGAGTGTATAGTAAAGCAGCAAGGCTGTGGCTGCCGGTTTGGTAAGATAATGCAGCCAACGCCATTGCGGAGCGATGGTTGCACCAAGCAATGTACCTGCTATGGCACCTGCGGCAAGCAGGCCATAGATAAGGGTTATAATGCTGGCAGTCTGTCTGCTTTTGAGTGCAGGATTGCTGTCCGTCATCTTGCCGGCCTCCCTTGTATGAATGATGCAGCCGGATAAGAACCGCCGGATATTACCTGAACGTAAACTGCATCATATAAGAGTAGCGCAAATCTGTTTCTGTGCAACTGCAATCATTTGGCCGGCGCGGGCAGATTATGGGCTTTCTCCTCTGATAATCCGGGAGTATTTTTTGCGCCATAGGCTGCAAAAAACATATCAACCGCAGATTCCACATTATAACGGATCTGTTCCTCGTCCGGCATATCCTGCATAACAGCAAAAAGGCGCTGGCGGTAAATACTGGCAAGAAAAAGCTCCGCCAGCTGATGGGCGGCATGTTGTATATCCGGCACTTTGATAATGTCTTGTCTGTTCAGTTCTTCGATATAATTTTTCAGTACGGACAGGCCACGGCGCGGGCCGCGCTCATAAAAACGCACCCCCATTTCCGGCTTGCGTTCTGTAACACCAAGGATTGTGCGCTGGGCGCTGATGACGATATCGGATGTTACCAGGCGCACCAGTGCAATGCCATAGGCTATCAGGCTCTCGCGGCTGGTGAGTTTATCGCCGTGATTATTGCTGATCTCGGTAAACAGGATATTGCGATGCTGCTCGCAAAGGGCTTCAAAAAGATCGTCCTTGCTATCAAAATAGACATAGATTGTGCTTTTGGAAACTCCGGCTTCACGGGTAATGTCATTCATGCTGGCGGCATCAAAACCCATATGCAGGAAAACACGCTGTGCCCCGTCCAGAATTTGCTGACGTTTTACCGGATCCTGTCCTGCACTGCAGCGACTGGACAGCCTTTTGACACCGGTCATACTGGCTGGCTCCTTTCAATAAAATGTGAGCGGGAAATCCTGAACATTTGAACCGATCAGTAAGATTTTAATTGATATGCCGCGCCGCTTGCTCTATGTCAACATCGAACTGATCGGTTTGATATGTGGCAGATTGCGGGGGCAGTCACAACGGCAACCTGCATTATTTTATCTTTTTTATATCTGCCGGTTCCGGTTTTATGAATACCGCCCGCCGATTACCATATGACAAAATTTACTCGTCCTATGCCTGTTTTGTAGAGAAAGCCGCCCATGTCCGCTCTTAAACCCGCTGAACAGCTTAATCCGGATGAAACATCCGCAGAAGATGCACCGCGATTTGACCATGCAAAGACAGAGCATATTGTGGCGCCGGCTGCGTTTAAACGTGTGCCGCAGACCGGAGACGGTGCAAGATCTGACACTGCGCCTGATCACACAGATTATGCCGGGCAGAAAAAGCCTGATGCTGCGGTATCCCTGCCTGCCAAACCCTCCCGCAAGCGCAAAATTCTCGGCGGCCTTCTGGCGGTGATTGTGGCAGGTGCGGCATGGTATGGCTATGATTGGTGGACGACAGGGCGGTTTATGGTATCCACTGATGATGCCTATATACAGGGTGATATCATGACCATGTCGCCAAAGGTTACCGGCTATATTGAGGATGTCTTGGTAAGCGCCAACAGCAGGGTAAAAGCAGGGGATCCGGTGTTTCAGCTGGATCGCGGCGATTATGAGATTGCCTTGCGCGAAAAAGAGGCAGCACTTGCCACCCAGCAACAGACACTTGCACGCATCCGGGCGCAAATTCTTGCAGCTGAGGCAGCTTTAACACAGGCGCGTGCCTCACAGCAGGCCTCAGCGGCAGTGCTTGCCAATGCGCAGGCAAGCATGGAGCGCATAACCAAATTGCATAATACGCGCTTTGTCTCCAATTCGGATCTGGATAAGGCGGTAACGGCGCTGGCACAGGCCAGAGCTTCTGATGCCAATGCACAGGCACAGATTGAGGCAGCACAGGCCAATATTGCCGTTTTAAAAGCACAATATAGCGAGGCTGAGAGCCAGACGCGCAGCCTTGAACTGGCGCGGGATAAAGCGCAGCGCGATTTGTCTTTCACCACAATCCGCGCGCCGTTTGACGGGGTGATCGGCAATCTGACCGGCAAAAAGGGTGATCTGGTGAGCGCGGGGCAGCGTATTGCTGCGCTGGTGCCGGTTGACGCGCTTTATATTGATGCCAATTTCAAGGAAACACAGCTGAAACGGCTGCATGGCGGCGAGAAGGTTTATTTTACTGTTGATGCCCTTGATGGCGAGAAATTTGAGGGGCGGCTGGATTCCCTGTCACCGGCTTCGGGCTCTGTCTTCTCGCTGCTGCCGCCAGAAAATGCCACGGGCAATTTCACTAAGGTTGTGCAGCGGGTGCCGGTGCGCATTGCTATTCCCGCCGCTGCACTGGCAAGCGGCAAATTGCGCGCGGGTTTAAGTGTTGTTGTGGATGTGGATACGCGCACCGGCAGCAGTGGGCAGTCTGCGGCAGCAAAAGAATAGGGCTGCTGTCATGACAGCCTCAACCACCATAGCGGGCGCATCTGCAGGCGCCGGAAATGCAGACAGGATTGATCCGAAAAAAGCCATTGCTTTTCTGGCAATGGTTTTTGGCATGTTTATGGCTATTCTCGATATTCAGATTGTGTCTGCATCATTGGCTGAAATTCAGGCCGGGCTTGGGGCAAGCTCTGAAGAAATTTCCTGGGTTCAGACCTCATATCTTATTGCTGAAGTGGTGATGATCCCGCTCTCCGGTTTTCTCGGGCGGTTATTATCCACGCGTGTATTATTCATGGTTTCTGCTGCCGGTTTCACGCTTGCCAGCCTGCTATGCGCAACGGCGACCAATATTGAGCAGATGATCATTTACCGTGCGATACAGGGCTTTATCGGCGGGGGAATGATCCCGAGTGTTTTTGCAGCGGCTTATACGATTTTTCCGCCGTCAAAACGTTCGGTTGTCTCTCCCATTGTCGGGCTGGTGGCAACATTAGCCCCGACTGTCGGGCCGACAATCGGGGGGTATTTGTCGCACACATTTTCATGGCACTGGCTTTTTCTTGTCAATGTGGGGCCTGGTATTCTGGTGGCAATTGCCGCATGGAGCTTGATTGATTTTGACAAGGGTGACAAATCCCTGCTCGATAAATTCGACTGGTGGGGGCTTGCTGGCATGGCGGCTTTTCTCGGCTCTCTGGAATATGTGCTGGAGGAGGGGCCGCGCAATGACTGGTTTGAAGATCATCATATTGTCATGATGAGCCTTGTGCTGGCGGCGGGGGCGCTGGTATTTTTCTACAGGGTTTTTACGGCAGAAGAGCCGATTGTTGATTTGACCGCCTTTCGCGATGTTAATTTTACCCTCGGCTCCGGCTTTTCCTTTGTAATGGGGGTAGGGCTTTACGGGCTGACTTATCTCTATCCGCTCTATCTTGGCAGTATCCGCGGTTATGATGCGCTGATGATTGGCGAGGCGTTGTTTGTCAGCGGGCTTGCTATGTTTATGAGTGCGCCGCTGGCGGGTTTTCTTTCTGCACGCATGGATCCGCGCCTGATGATGATGATCGGCTTTATCGGTTTTGCTTCCGGTACTTATCTGATGACAGGGCTGACAGCGGACTGGGATTTTGATGAGTTGCTGTTGCCGCAGATTTTGCGCGGTTGTTCAATGATGCTGTGTATGGTGCCGATTAATAATCTGGCGCTTGGCACCCTGCCGCCGGCGCAGCTTAAAAATGCTTCCGGCCTGTTTAACCTGATGCGTAATCTTGGCGGGGCTATCGGCCTTGCGGTGATTAACACAATGCTGATGCGCCGCAGTGATTTGCATTATGCGCAATTGTCTGAACATTTGAACAAGGGTAACCGCGCCGCAGAGGAAATGCTGGCCGGTCTTGCGGCAAAATATAATGCGGCAGGGCTTGATGGCGCAAATATCGCGCTGGTTAAGCTCTCTGGCATGGTGCGCGGGCAGGCAGCGGTTATGTCTTTTATAGATGTGTTTATGATTTTGACGGCGATGTTTGGCGTGCTGGCACTTTTTGCCATGATGATGCGCAAACCCGGTGAAGTGCCGAAAGATGCCGCCGGGCACTGAACGGGCTGAAAATTCAGCAGGAAAGAAAATGGCGGGAAGACCCGCCGTTTTTATTTATGCTGCCCGCCATATTTATTTATGCTGTATGAGTTGATTTTCCGCTGTCTTGCCGCATCAGATAAAGCGATGCACCGACAATCAAAAAGGCGCCCGGCCAGAAATTAATGGCAGGCGTGGCGGCAAAAACGATCCAGCCGAGAATAACATTAAGCGGCAGTTTGAGATCATCAAAGGGTTGCAGATAGACTGCATCGGCTGCGGAATAAGCGCTGATCTGGCAATATTGTGCCAGAGCGGTGAGCATGCCGATAGTGAGCAGGACAGACCAAATTTCTGCTGCAGGCGCTGCGATTTGCGGTATGCCGATGCCTGAGGCAAGCCACAATGTGGCATTGATGGGGGTGAGCAGTACCAGCATATAGACAGAGATGCTGGCCGGTGTCTCAAAGCTGGTAAGATATTTGGTCATCACAGAATAGCCTGCCCAGAGCGCAGCAGCAAGAACCGGCAACAGGGAATAGAGCGTATAACTGTCTGACCACGGGGCGATGATGATCAGCGCGCCGATAAAGCCTGCAAGCGTGGTGAGCAGACGGGTTTGGGTAACGCGCTCATGCAGAAATAGTTTTGCACAAAGAATGACAAAAAATGGCGATGTCATGGAGAGTGCGATAACCTGCCAGATCGGCACATGTGCAAGGGCAAAAATCCATACTTGCACGCCGGCTGCAGCCAGTGCCACGCGGATAATATGCAGCCCGAGATGATTGGTGCGCAAAGCCCTGGCGCCCTCACGGATCAGCAAGGGCAGGGTTAGCACAAGTGCAATGACATATTGCCAGAAAGCGATGATGACTGAGGGGATATTGGTGCGGCTGCCCGCCCATTGGGTGGCGATATTCACGCCGGCATAGGCGGCGCAGGCGGCCAGCATATAGGCCGCGCCGCGAATGCGCGGGTTAAGATGAGATGCAGAGGCAATTTGGCTCAACGGTGCTCTTCCTTTGTGTAAGCCTGTTACCCCAGGGTTTGGGAAATGCTACGGGAAGAAACCGCATGATGCAGACGGTAAAGCGCCGGCACATTGCTGTCAGCCCCGTTCTCTCTCATCCGGACTATGACCGTCGGCTTCGGAATTACACCGAATCTGCTGACCCTGAAACAGGATATTCAGGCGCTCGCGGGCTTCAGGCTTTGCCTGTTACCGCCGGTGGGGAATTTCACCCCGCCCTGAGAACTGGAATTCATGAAACTGAATTTATTTGTGCGGGCAATTTATGCCGGCGGTTTATTAAAATCAAGAGACGATGCAGACAAAACATTCCTGATAAGGCTGCGCATAAATATATGAAATCAATGATTGAAGCGCAGAATCCCCTTACACATAAAGACGGCTCAGCAGCCGTGTTTTTGCATATTTTCTCCTTGCAAAATAACTTTTTTCAGAAATTTCCGTACATTTAGCCAGTTAAATATAGTTCTTGAAATGCATTAAGCCGGTTATTTCAGTGAATATGACTGCTTTTCTTGTCATTTCCGTCAGATGTTCGGGTAGAAGCCTGTTGTTTTTTGGCGGAGAGATAAGGGGAGGGAGCAGATCAGCATGTATTACGATAAAGTTCAAAAAAACAAGATTACGCAGCAGCCGTGGTTTCTGGGTGTTTTTGCCCTGATCAGCTTTGCCGTTATCCTTTGGAGTAACTGGAAAATAGCAGCTGGCGCTGATGCGGCGGCCACAGGTGTTGCCGGCCTGCTGCAAATGACAGGCGGCGTTATAGCGGTTGCAGCCGTCACTTCGCTGGTTCTCACGCTGATACTCAATATGGTTGGCCGTTTGCCGTTACGTGCGCAAACCATTGTTGTCTGGTTTGGCTTGTTGCTTGCGGCCTTGTATTTCTTTGCCAGTTTTCAACTGTCTTACAGCTTTATCCTCTCAAAACTGCCGTTTCTGGTAACGCAAGGTGTGTTTACCACGGTTTATATTTCCGCAATTTCCATTGCGATTGCCTTTGTGCTGGCAATTATCGGTGCGATTGCCAAATTGTCACAAAACGGTTTTGCGGTAGCTATCGCGTCCTTTTACACGTCGTTTTTTCGCGGCGTTCCGCTCCTGATCCAGATCTATCTTATCTATCTCGGCATTCCGCAGCTTGGCTATGTGATTGATGCCGTGCCTGCCGGTGTGATGGCGCTTTCGCTTTGCTATGGCGCTTATATGACCGAGATTTTCCGCGGCGGTATTATGTCTATTCCGCGTGGCCAGTGGGAGGCTGCGCGTGCACTTGGCCTGCGTCCGGTTACCACAATGCGCAAGGTTATTATGCCGCAGGCTATGAAACTGATTATACCGCCGACAGGCAACCAGTTTATCGCCATGCTGAAAGATTCATCCCTTGTCTCGGTTATTGGTGTTTGGGAACTGATGTTTTTGGCGCGCACGCAGGGGCGTGAGGAATTCCGTCATCTGGAAATGCTGATTACCGCGGCGCTGCTGTATTGGGCTTTGTCGATCATTCTGGAACGTTGCCAGGCTGTGCTGGAACAGCGCATGAAACGGCAGGAACGCTGAACAATACCGAATATTCGTCTAGTCAATCTGGGAAGGCCAGCCCTTCTGGCCAAGGAGGAAAACATAATGAAAAATATAGTAATATCTGTTTTTGCTGCCGCTTTGACACTGGGAATTGCGCTTCCTGCTCAGGCAGGGGCAACACTCGACCGTGTGAATGAGAAAAAGGAGCTGGTTGTGGCAACGGCTGCCAATTGGGCGCCGCAATCATTTATGAAAGATGACAAGCTGGTTGGCTTTGATATTGATGTTGCCACTGAAGTAGCAAGGCGCCTTGGCGCGGCTGCCCGTTTTGTAACGCCGGAATGGGGGGTTATCACCGCCGGTCACTGGAATGGCCGTTGGGATATTTCCGTCGGCTCCATGACTCCGACAAGCGGCCGTGCGCGCGTTCTCGATTTTCCGGCTGTTTATTATTACACGCCTTATGTTTTTACCGTTCATAAGGATTCCAAAGCTGAAAAGCGTGCTGATCTGAACGGCAAGGTTATTGGCGTTGAGGGTGGCACAACAACAGAAGACTATATTAACGGCACATTGAAAATTGATGCTGTGGGTGTGCCTGAATTTAAATATGATGTGAAGCCGGGCGATATTAAAACCTATGGCGATAGTGTTGGCCCGCTTGATGACCTGCGCCTTGGTGATGGCACGCGCCTTGATGCAAGCGTATCGGCAATGCCGACTGTGGAGAATGCAATCAAGCGTGGCTATCCTATCCGTGCACTTGCAGATGAACCTGCATTTTATGAGCCGCTTGCCGCAGCGGTTGACAAGGGCGATCCTGAATTTACTGCCAAGATCAAAGAGATTTTTGAAGAGATGAAGGCTGACGGCACACTGTCTGAATTGTCAGTGAAATGGTACGGTGTGGATTACACCAAGCTGAAATAACCATCTTATTCAACCTGCCGGTTCCTGAAGTTGCCCCCGTCTTCAGGAGCCGTGCCTTGCCATATGGTTTTTGTATTTTCTGTTAGAAGCAGTTCTATTATGAGTTCATATCCAGCGACCTATTACAGCGCCACACGGGTGGCATCTTCTTCGTCTTTTGGTTCATTACAGCAAAATGTGCAGGCCGATATTTGTATTATTGGCGGTGGTCTTGCCGGTCTGACAACGGCGTGGGAGCTGCTCAAACGCAATAAGTCTGTGGTTGTGCTTGAGAAAAACAAGGTTGGCTGGGGGGCATCAGGCCGCAATGGCGGCTTTTGCCTTAATGGCTGGTCTGAAGGTTTAAGCGCGATTGAAAGGCGCTCCGGCCTTGATGATGCTAAAAAATTGTTTGCCCTTTCTGTTGAAGGGGTTGAAATTGTGCGTGAGAATATTGAGCAGAACAACCTGCCGGATTGCAATATTGTCAAAGGCAAGCTGAGTGTGGTGCGCTATGAGGCGGGAGAGCAATTGCAACGCTACCGGGATCGCATGGCGCAGCATTTTAATTATGAATATGAATATCTGGATAGGGCGGCCATTCGTGAAAAGCTGAATACGCCGGTTTATAAACAGGCTTTGCGCGATAATATCGGCTTTCATTTTCATCCGCTTAATTATGCACTCGGACTGGCTGATCTGATACGCGCAAAGGGCGGGCAGATTTTTGAAGATAGCGCCATGCAATCTTTCAGCCCTGTGCGGCAGGCGGGTGCAACGCATCGTTACACTGTAAAAACGGCTGCCGGTGCTGTGCAATGTGATGATGTGGTGTTGTGTTGCGGCGGCTATGGCGGCGCTGAATTTGGCAGGTTGCGGAGCTCCTTCCTGCCGATTGCCACTTATGTTGTGCTCACTGAAAGGCTTGGCAGTCGTTTGCAGGATTTTATCCGCACAACGGATGCTGTTGGCGATGACCGGCGCTCTTCCGATTATTATCGTGTGGTTGAGGGGGATCGTATTTTGTGGGGCGGGCGTATCACCACAAAAAATGAGCAGAATGAGGCGCGTCTTTCAGCTATTTTGCGCAAGGATATGGGTGATGTTTTTGCAGGCCTTAAAGATGTGAAAATTGAAAAGGCCTGGTCTGGTTTGATGGGCTATTCCCGCCATAAAATGCCGCATGTGGCGCAGATCGGGCATGGTTTGTGGGCATGCAGCTCCTTTGGCGGGCACGGCATGAATACAACTGCCATTGGCGGTCGTGTGGTGGCTGAAGCCCTGAGCGGCGAGAGCGACCGTATTCGTTTGTTCAAACCCTATGGGCTGACATGGAATGGCGGTATTTTCGGCCCTGTTGCGGCAGAAACAGTTTATCGTTATCTGCGCCTGATGGATTACTTTCAGGAAGGGCGCTATAAGGGCGCGCACCGGTAAGATAACGGCAAATTTTCAGAGCCTGTGCGGCAACGCTAAAAGCGGGATGACAGCCATGCAAATGACTGAGAAGGACAAGCAATTACTGGCCTTGATGCAAAAGAATGCACGGGAATCCGTGGCATCGCTGGCGCGTCAGCTTGGTGTTTCCCGCACAGCCCTGCAGGAGCGCATTCAGCGGCTGGAAAATAATGGCATTATTGATGGTTATTCGGTGCGCCTTGGCGCTAATGCCGTGCGCGCGCCGATTCAATGTTTTACTTTTGCGGCCTTGAATAATAAAAACTTTCCGGATGTGATCAAGCAGTTGAAAAACCTGACTGCCGTTCAGGCGGTGCATTCAATTTCCGGCGATTGGGATCTTATTATTCATATCTGCACGGATACGCTGGAAAAGCTCAATGCCGAGATTAACAAGATTAATGAAATGATGGGCATTGTGCGCACCACATCCAATATTGTGATGGAAACCAAATTCAACCGCGGAATGAGTTTGTAATTCTGCTTCTTTTTAAATCCGGATCTGTTGCACCGACAGCGGATCACTCTTATTTGCTGCCGGTTTCTTGTTATACCACAGGCGCTGATGATCTGCCGAAGAATGAGGTGGTGAATGTGCCCTGCGCTGATGTGTGGCTAATGAGTGACACTATAGCCGGCAAGGCCGGATGAGCGGCAATGATTCATCCGATATTTACCAAAGCGGGGTCTTATAGGATGAAATGAATCGCTTTTATTGCCATTTTGTCACCGCAATTTCATGCCGTGAACAAATTAACCATATTGCATATAAAGGCGTACAGATATTCGGACGGATCAATGAAAAGAATTCTGCTTGCTGAAGATGATAATGATATGCGCCGTTTTCTGGTGAAGGCACTGGAGCGAGCCGGCTATCATGTCACTCATTTTGATAATGGTGCCAGTGCTTATGAACGCCTGCGCGAGGAGCCGTTCTCCCTGTTGCTGACGGATATTGTAATGCCGGAAATGGACGGGATTGAGCTGGCGCGCCGCGCGACAGAAATTGATCCGGATCTGAAGGTTATGTTTATCACCGGTTTTGCAGCTGTTGCGCTTAATCCTGATTCGAATGCGCCGCGTGAAGCCAAGGTGCTGTCTAAGCCGTTTCACCTGCGTGATCTTGTTAACGAGGTTGAGAAAATGCTGCTCGCCGCCTGAGCGCCGGCTATTACTGGATCATCTTGTTGAAAATCATATTATAAACAAAGAAATTTTTCTTTATCCTTCAAAAGAGCATTGACGCGCGCAAGCCAATATGGTGTATGCGCGTCATCAGATGGGCGTATAGCTCAGCGGGAGAGCACTACATTGACATTGTAGGGGTCACAGGTTCAATCCCTGTTACGCCCACCATCTGAAATCATTGGAAAATATTTAATTTTAGTCACTAAGGCGCCTGTGTACAGGTACTTGCTACGTGTTCCCGGCTGCTTTTTCGGCGCAGATTGTGTGCACAATCTTATAATAACAATGCGCTATGCTTTTTGACATTTTAATCCGTACTAAATGCTGACTTGTATAATTGTAGCGGATGGCGGGTTTTATCTGATAAATTATAACAATTTCAGCTTTGCTTTTCAGGATTATCCGTTAGGCTTAAACAGATTAATTATTGCATAAAATGGCCTATGAAGGAAAGTGATGAGCCTGCAGCGGGATTTCCCATCTGTTCTGCCCTATGAAGTTTGTGCGCCGGCACAACAGCGTATCCCGTTTGTATTCAACTCGCCCCATAGCGGGCAGTTTTATCCTGCTGAATTTTTGCTGCAATCCCGCCTCAGTGCACATGATATCCGCCAGTCGGAAGATTGTTATGTGGATGAGCTGTTTGCCGCAGCTGTGCCGCTGGGGGCGCCGTTGTTGCGTGCGCATTTTCCCCGTGCCTATCTTGATGTAAACCGCGAGCCTTACGAGCTTGACCCGAAAATGTATCAGGAGCCGTTGCCGCCTTATGCCAATATACGCTCTTCGCGTGTTGCCGGCGGGCTTGGCACAATTGCAAAGATTGTGGGTGAGGGGCAGGATATTTATAAATCAAGATTGCCGCTGAGCGAGGCAATGAACCGGATTGAAACCATCTACAAACCTTATCATGATCTATTGGGGCAGTTGCTGAGTGATACGCGGATGCAATTTGGCTATGCGGTGCTGATTGATTGCCATTCCATGCCAAGCGGGCAGGATTATCATGATGGCAATCAGCCCTATGATCATATGCGTCCGGATTTTATTATCGGCGACCGGTTTGGCTGTTCCTGTGCCGATGCCCTGTCATGGGCCGCGATCGAATTATTGCAGAATATGGGCTATCATGTAGCGCATAACAAGCCCTATGCAGGGGGCTATATTACCGAGCATTACGGGCGCCCGCACCGTGATTTTCATGCTTTGCAGATTGAGGTGAACCGCGCGCTTTATGTGGATGAGACAAGCCTTCGGCGATTGCCTTCATTTGAAAAACTGTGTCGTGATCTGGCGCAGTTCATGGCGGATCTGACAGCATTGCCGGATCATATTTTTCAGCGTAACCGGCAGGCTGCTGAATAGTAGCAATATAAAAAAAGACCGCACTTAAAAGCGCGGTCCAAAATCTAGGGAGGAAACGCCCTTGCGGGCGAAATCAGACATATTGTCCGTTAACTATTTTATTGGGCAGATGTAAAAGGGTCAATTCAGAAACAGGTAAAAAATAAATTTTTATGCAATTTCTGAATTTTCTGAATAAAGTGCTGTCCTAAATCATTGATATTTTTCATTAAAATATGTGTCCACTTTTCCGGCGGCCGGATATTTTAATGAAAAATATCGCTGAATTTTCGTCAAAATGCCAAAATTCAGCTGCGAAAAGGAGTGCAATTTCGTGGTGAGTTCGTCGTTTTTAAAAGAAATAGCGCAGGCGGCAGCACAGGAAACCTTGCCGCGATTCCGGCAGAAGATTGCCGTAGATAATAAATATACAATTGGCTTTGATCCGGTAACAGAGGCTGACCGGGCTGCGGAACAAGCTATCCGCAAAGTGATCAGGGAATATTTTCCTGATCACGGTATTCTGGGTGAGGAATTTGGCGGCGAGCAACTCGATAGCAGCCATATATGGGTGATTGATCCGATTGATGGCACGCGCGCCTTTATCTCCGGCCTGCCGGTTTGGGGCACACTGGTTGGGCTTATGATCGACGGTGATGCGCAGGTGGGGCTGATGTCCCAGCCCTTTACCAAGGAGCTTTTTTACGCTTTGGGAGATGGCGCTTTCTGGAGCGGGCCTGAATATGCGCAAAATGGTGGCAGTGTGGCGTTGAAAACTCGTGATACAACAGAGCTGTCTGAGGCAACTTTATTTACGACATCCCCCTCCTTATTCAATGATAAGCAGAAAGAGGGATTTGACCGGCTGGAAAAAAAAGTGCTTTTGTCGCGCTATGGTGTGGATTGCTATGCCTATGCCATGCTGGCTTCGGGTTTTGCTGATCTGGTGATTGAAAGCGGGTTGCAGCCTTATGATGTGATGGGGCTTATTCCTATTATTGAGCAGGCTGGCGGAATTATCACGCAGGCTGATGGCGGGCCTGCGGAAAAGGGCGGCTATATTGTTGCAGCCGCAAATGCGGCCCTGCATGAAAAGGCGCTGAAATTTCTCAATGCCTGATATGCGATCATTTGCGCCTGATATGTGATTATATGCCTGTCAGCGCCGGTTCAGTTATTTGTTCCGGCGCATTGGATCCGGGAATAAATGCATCAAAGGCTGCCCAGACCTGTTCGCGGTAAAAATCACTTTCCTGCAGCAATTCATGATTGGCGCCGTCAATGGTAAGCAGTGCAGTGCAGTGCAAATGCGCTGCAAAGCGCATTGTGGCCTTGCTGTCCACCACGCGGTCTTCTCCCGCGGTTATAATCAGGGTAGGGATAGAAAAACTTTCATAAAAATGCGGATTATTGATGCTGTGAATGGCATTGAGCATTTGTGCCAGCCAGCCTATTGTGGGGCCTGCAATACCAAGCTGCGGCTGATCATGGATAATCATCGCATTGCGTAAATAACGCGCATGATCATGTGTGAGAACATTGCCGCTGAAACTTTCAGGCGGCAGTTGCAGGGGAATTTTTGCGGCAAAGCGTCTGCCAAGGCCAAGAGCTGTTAAGAGGCGTGCCAGCGGCCGCAACTGGCGGTTTGTGAGAATGCCGCGTGCTAATCCGAGAAAAGGCGAAACCAGAACCATGCGGGTGATGCGCGATTGCAAGATTTCATGCGCCTGCAGGGCGATTAATGCGCCGGTGGAATGCGCCAGAATATAGAATGGCGGCGGGCAATCGGGCAATATGATGGTTTTGAGAAAAATTTCCAGATCGTTGCGATAATCACTGAAATGGCGCACATGACCGCGCACGGCATTTTTGAGTATACGAAAAGATCCGCCTTGCCCGCGCCAATCGGCTGTGGCAACGCAAAAGCCGCGTTTGTTCAGATCCTTGATGGTTTCAAAATATTTCTCGATGGTTTCATTGCGCCCTTGCAGCAAAATGACAGTGCCATGGCGCGGGCTGTTTGTTCGGGCTTTGCATAATGCATAGCGCAGCTGCCCGCCCTGTGCGGATTGAAAATAACCTGCCTGCAAACCAGCAGGCGCAGGATTGTTTTCTGTCTCATAAAAGGCGCTGGTCATGGCTTTATCGCTTTTTGATTGAACGCTTGGAATTGCTGCTTGTGAAACGGGTATTTTTACCTTGCTTGTATAAAGGCAGATCATTGAAAGGCTTATCATGGTGTCTGCAAGACATATAGTAAATGCGCTGAATACCCCTTGAAATGTGTTTTCTGTAATACCAGATCATTGTTGTAACCGCCGCTTTCGGGGTTGCATCACCTGAAAAGCTTGCCGTTTGCGGGAGTTTTTCTGTTTCAAACCATTACGCTATCGTCGCTCTGAAGGAGGGCATATTATGCGTCATTTTGATTTTTCCCCATTATATCGTTCAACTGTAGGTTTTGACCGTCTGTTCACCATGCTGGACAGCCTTGGCCAGCCGGATAATAGTGCGCAGGCCTATCCGCCTTATAATATTGAGCGCACCGGTGAGAGCTCTTACCGCATTACTATGGCTGTGGCCGGTTTTGACCAGAACGAGATTGAAATTGAAGCCCATCGCAATCAGCTGACCATTAAAGGCACGAAAATTGCCGATGAGGCAGAAGACGAAAAAGAATTTCTCTATCGCGGTATTGCATCGCGTGCCTTTGAGCGCCGCTTCCATCTGGCTGATCATGTTGAAGTTGCCGGTGCAAGCCTGAAAAACGGTTTGTTGCATATTGATCTTAAACGTGAAATTCCGGAGGAATTGAAGCCTCGCAAGATCCATGTGACCGCTGTTGGCAAGGAAGCTGTACAGAATATTGATGCCAAAACGGTTAATGCCAAGGCGATTGGCGACAAATAAATAGTCAGGTATTTGAATGAGAAAGGGCAGGAAATTTCCTGCCCTTTTTGTTTTACAGTGCCTTGATCAGGGTGATGAAATGATCAATTTCGGTTTTTGTCGTGGCAAAGCTTGTCACAAGGCGGATAAAAGTTTCATCTTCAGCAATCGGATCGGCGCTGTGCGGCGGGTTCCAGTCGTAAAACACTGCTCCCTGATCCTGAAGTTTCCGGCTGTCTGATTTTTTCAGAATTGCGAAAATCTCATTGGCCTGCGGCTGCCAGGCCAGTTTTATCTTATCTGAGGCATTAATGGCCTGCGCCAGCCTGCCGGTCATGGCATTGGCATGGCGGGCGAGATCCAGCCACAGATCATTGTTGAGATAGGCATCAAATTGTGCAGCAATGAACCGGGTTTTTGAGAATAACTGCGCGGCACGTTTGCGGATAAAGGGCAGATCTTTTGCCTGTTGCGGGTTCATAAATACCAGCGCCTCTGCGCACCAGCAGCCATTTTTGGTGCCGCCGAAAGAGACGATATCCACCCCTTGTTTCCAGGTCATTTCTGCCGGAGTTACACCAAGTGTTACCAGCGCATTGGCAAAACGTGCACCATCCATATGCAAGGGCAGGTCATGTTCACGGCAAATGCCGGAAATGGCGGCGATTTCATTCAGCGTATAAATTGTACCGATTTCAGTGGCCTGTGTGATTGTGACGGCCATGGGCTGGCCGGCATGGATAAAGGCCGGATTAAAGCGCTTAAGCTCCTTGCGCAGGTTTGCAGGATTGATCTTGCCAAGATCACCATCCACAGGATGCAAGCGGGCTCCGCCGGTAAAATATTCCGGTGCGCCGCATTCATCTTCAATCACATGGGCTTCCCGATGGCAGAGCGATACGCCGCCCGGACGGTTAACACTGGCCAGAGCCAGAGAATTGGCCGCCGTTCCGGTGCCGACAAAATAAACCGCCACCTCACGTTCAAACAATTCATTAAAGCGCTGTTCAACCTGTTTATCAATGATACTGGCACCGTAGGAAGCCGCAAAACCATCGCCATGGGCGCTGATATTGGCGGTAATATCGGGATGGGCGCCAGCCCAGTTATCGGAAGCAAAATGCATCAAGAGCTCCGTCTGCTTTAATAGCGGTTGCGGTTCAGGCAGAATCGCTGCAACTGCTGTAAATATTTGTTTTTTCGCATCATCCGGGTACAATACCGCTGCGCAGTTTTGCCGGCAAATGCCTGATGCAGGTGTTATAGCGAATTTTTTATCGCATACGAATGAAACCTGCGATCAAATCAGCGTGTGGTCACATTGACGCAGTCAGCCTATTCTGCGGCGGGCACAAATGGCTAAATCCTTGTTTTTTCACAAGATGAGACTGACTGCGCAATAAAATTACAAAAAATCGATTAAAAATTGAATATTTCCTGCTTGTGGAGCGGAAAATATTCTGCAATAAAATGATAGGGCAGCAATGCTGACCTATTGGGCAGGTTTCGTCTCAGGCATTATCCGGCGAATTTTACTCAATTCATGCTATAATTTCATTCGTTCTGTGTAATGGCTAAAAATCAGCCGTTGCGATGATGGGCGGGTGTCCCGTTGCAGCGCAAAATTGCATGGCAATGCATATGCGTGTTTCATTGATAACCACACGCTTCATGCGTGGTTAAGCCTTAAAGGAGGCCGGCTGATGAATCTGTTTTATTTTGCTGTGTGCCTTTTTGGCTGCGCTTTACGGGCTGGCATTTTCACAATCATTCACAATTCTGCTGCTTCGGTGCAGGTGCTGATCCCGTCCGGAGGGCGGGTTGGTGCCGCACGCCTGAACCGGCACATGGCTCTTAACCGGGTCTAAGGAGGTTTCGATGTTGATCAAGTCGCATTCTGTTGGGGCATTTCAGGCTCTTAAATTTACAGAAAAAGGCGGCAAAACCACAACATCGACCAAAACCGCCACAACCACACGAACACCGCGAAAACAAGGGCTTTATGATCCGCGTCATGAGCATGATGCCTGCGGGGTTGGCTTTATTGCCCAGATGAAAAATGTGCCGTCACACCAGATTATACTGGACGGCCTGAAGATGCTGGAAAATCTCACCCATCGCGGTGCCGTGGGCGCTGATCCTTTGATGGGCGACGGCGCGGGTATTCTGGTGCAGATACCGCATCGCTTTTTTGTGGAGGAAATGGCTCAAAACGGCATAAACCTGCCAGATGCCGGCTATTATGCCGTTGGTCAGATTTTTATGCCGCAGGATGTGCAGTTGCGCGCTCATCTGGAGCGGGTGATCACAGAAGTGATTGCCGCGGAAGGCCAGATATTGCTGGGCTTTCGTGACGTGCCGGTGGACAATAGTTCCCTCTCCAAGGCGCCTGATATTGCCGCGACAGAACCGGTGCACCGGCAGGTATTCATCGGCCGTAACCCGAATATTACCAGTGATGATGATTTTGAGCGCCGGTTGTTTGTTTTGCGCAAAGTCATTTCCAACCGGATTTTTCAGGAAACGGAAGGCCGCGACAATGGTTTTTACATTGTCTCCATGTCTGCCCGCACCCTTGTTTATAAGGGCATGTTTCTTAGTTTTCAGGTGGGCGCATATTACAAGGATCTCAGTGATCCGCGCTTTGAAAGCGCCATTGCGCTGGTGCATCAGCGTTTTTCAACCAATACATTTCCGTCATGGAAACTGGCGCATCCTTACCGCATGGTTGCCCATAATGGCGAGATCAACACGCTGCGCGGCAATGTGAACTGGATGGCGGCGCGTCAGGCATCGGTAGACAGCGAGTTGTTTGGCAATGATATTTCCAAGCTCTGGCCGATCTCCTATGAAGGGCAGTCTGATACGGCCTGTTTTGACAATGCGCTCGAATTTTTGGTGCAGGGCGGCTATTCCTTGAGCCATGCGATGATGATGCTGATCCCTGAAGCCTGGGGCAATAATCAGCTGATGAATGATGAGCGCAAGGCTTTTTATGAATATCATGCCGCATTGATGGAACCGTGGGACGGGCCTGCGGCGGTTGCCTTTACTGATGGCCGCCAGATTGGCGCGACGCTGGATCGTAACGGTTTGCGTCCGGCGCGTTATCTGGTCACTGATGATGACCGTATCATTCTGGCATCGGAAGCCGGCGTTTTGCCGGTGGAGGAAAGCCGGATTGTTAAGAAATGGCGGCTGCAACCGGGGCGCATGTTGCTGATTGATCTGGAAGAAGGGCGCATTATCAGCGATGACGAATTGAAATCGCAGATTGCCACCGCTCACCCCTATCGCCAATGGCTGAAAAACACGCAACTGGTGCTGGAAGACCTAAGCCCTGTTGAGCCGCGCGCCCTGCGCCGCGATGTGAGCCTTCTGGAGCGCCAGCGCAGTTTTGGCTACACACAGGAAGATACCAGATTGCTGATGTCGCCCATGGCAACAACCGGGCAGGAAGCTGTGGGCTCAATGGGTACAGACACGCCGATTTCGGCATTGTCTGATCAATCCAAGCTGCTTTATACCTATTTCAAGCAAAATTTTGCACAAGTTACCAATCCGCCGATTGATCCGATCCGTGAAGAACTGGTGATGAGCCTTGTCTCCTTTATCGGGCCGCGGCCAAACCTGTTTGATCTCATCGGCACTTCACGGCGCAAGCGGCTGGAAGTGCGCCAGCCGATCCTGACCAATGCGGATTTGGAAAAAATCCGCTCCATCGGCCATTGCGAAGACCGCTTTGACACCAAAACACTGGATATAACCTATCCGGTGAATGAAGGGGCTGCCGGTATGAGCGGCACGCTGGAGCGCCTTTGCGACCGTGCAGAAGCGGCGGTTCATGGTGGTTATAATATCATCATCCTGTCTGACCGGCAGGTAGGGCCTGACCGTATTGCCATTCCTGCTCTTCTGGCAACGGCGGCGGTGCATCACCACCTCATCCGCAAGGGCTTGCGCACATCTGTTGGCCTTGTGGTGGAAAGCGGCGAGCCGCGTGAGGTGCATCATTTTTGCTGTCTGGCCGGGTATGGTGCCGAGGCAATCAACCCCTATCTTGCCTTTGATACGCTGAAAAATATGCATCAGCTTGGCAGCTTCCCGCCGGAAGTGGATAGTGAAGAAGTTGTCTCCCGCTATATCAAATCCATCGGCAAGGGCATGCTGAAGGTGATGTCAAAAATGGGCATCTCCACCTATCAATCCTATTGCGGTGCGCAGATTTTTGATGCTGTCGGCCTGCGGCAGGATTTTGTTGACCGGTTTTTCTTCGGCACGGCTTCGGTTATTGAGGGCGTGGGGCTGGAAGAAGTGGCAAGGGAAACCGTGCTGCGCCACAATGCAGCCTTTATGAAGGAGATCGGCGGCACCGGTGCTTTGCCGGCAGGTGGTGAATATGCCTATCGTATCCGTGGTGAGGCGCATATGTGGTCGCCCGATGCGGTGGCAAAACTCCAGCATGCGGTGCGCAATGATAATCCGAAGAGTTTTGCGCAATATTCCGAAATGCTCAATAGCCGCTCGGCCGCTGCCAAAACCATCCGCAGCCTGTTTCATATAAAGCGGGCAGGCGAGCGCGGCAAAAAACCGGCTGATCTGGCAGATGTTGAGCCGGCTGCCGAGATTGTCAAGCGGTTTTCCACCGGCGCCATGTCCTTTGGCTCCATCTCGCGTGAGGCGCATACCACATTGGCCGCTGCCATGAACCGGATTGGCGGCAAATCCAATACCGGTGAGGGCGGAGAAGAGCCGGACCGGCTCTATCCGCTGCGCGACGGCACGCCCAATCCGCACCGCTCCAGCATCAAGCAGGTGGCATCAGGGCGTTTTGGCGTAACAACGGAATATCTGGTTAATGCCGATGTGATCCAGATCAAGGTGGCACAAGGCGCAAAGCCCGGCGAGGGCGGGCAATTGCCGGGGCATAAGGTGGATGCGACAATTGCCAAGACGCGCCATTCCACCCCGCGTGTTGGGCTGATTTCGCCGCCGCCACATCATGATATTTATTCGATCGAAGATTTGGCACAACTGATTTTTGATCTTAAAAATGTCAATCCGCAAGCCGACATTTCCGTCAAGCTGGTGTCGGAAGTGGGCGTTGGCACGGTTGCGGCCGGTGTTGCCAAGGCGCGCGCTGATCATATTACAATTTCCGGCTATGATGGCGGCACCGGTGCTTCACCGCTCACATCGCTCAAACATGCCGGCTCCCCGTGGGAGACAGGGCTTGCCGAAACCCATCAGACTTTGGTGCTCAATGGCTTGCGCGCGCGCATTGCATTGCAGGTGGATGGCGGTTTGCGCACCGGGCGCGATGTGATTATCGGCGCAATGCTTGGCGCGGATGAATTTGGCTTTTCAACCGCACCCTTGATTGCCGCCGGCTGTATTATGATGCGCAAATGCCATCTCAATACCTGTCCGGTCGGGGTGGCAACGCAGGATCCTGTCTTGCGCCAGCGTTTTAAAGGCACGCCGGAACATGTGATCAATTTCTTCTTCTATCTGGCAGAGGAAGTGCGGCTGTTGCTGGCGGAACTGGGCTTTACCAGACTGGAGCAGATTATCGGCCGTTCTGATCTTCTGGAAAAACAGGCCGCAATCAACCACTGGAAGGCGCAAGGCCTGGATTTCAGTCGTATTTTCTATCGTCCTTATGTTAATGGGGGTGAGGGGGCACAATTGCGCCATACGCAATTGCAGCAGCATCCGATTGAGGATGTACTGGACAGGGAGCTGATTGCCGCTGCCGCGCCGGCACTGGAAAACCGTGAAAAAGTCACACTCACACGCAGTATCAAAAATACGGATCGTTCAACAGGTGCCATGCTTTCCGGCGCGCTGGTCAAACGCTACCGCCATAAAGGCTTGCCGGAAGATACAATTGCGGTGCGTTTCAATGGCACTGCGGGGCAGTCTTTTGCAGCTTTTTTGGCGCATGGTATCAGCTTTAAACTATACGGCGAAGGCAATGATTATATAGGCAAGGGCTTAAGCGGCGGGCGCATTATTATTCGCCCTGATGAAGCCAGCCGGCTCAAAGCTGAAAAGGCAATTATTGCCGGCAATACTGTGCTTTACGGTGCGATTGAAGGCGAATGCTATATTCGCGGGCAGGCGGGCGAGCGTTTTGCGGTGCGCAATTCCGGCGCGGTGGCGGTTGTTGAGGGCGTGGGCGACCATGGCTGTGAATATATGACCGGCGGTGTGGTGGTTGTGATTGGCGAAACGGGGCGCAATTTTGCGGCTGGTATGTCCGGCGGTGTGGCCTATGTGCTGGATGAGGCCGGTGATTTTGCCAAGCGGTGCAATATGGCCATGGTGGAACTGGAGCCGGTGCCGGAAGAAGACGATATTCTGGAGCGTCTGCACCATCACGGTGGTGATTTGATGCATAAAGGCCGCGTGGATGTTTCCGGCAATATGACCCGCCATGATGAGGAGCGGCTGGTGCAGCTTCTGACCAATCATCATCATTATACGGGCTCTGAGCAGGCGCGCATGATCCTTGATCACTGGGAGCAATATCGTCCGAAATTCGTCAAGGTCATGCCGGTTGAATATCGCCGCGCCTTGGAAGAGATGGAGCTTCTGCGCAATAATATTGCCGCAGAGTAAAACCATCTCCGGAACAGAACAGGTTTATTAAAATGGGTAAAGTTACAGGTTTTCTGGAGATTGACCGGCAGGTTGCACAATATCAGCCGGCATCTGACCGTATCAGGCATTTTCGTGAATTCACCCTGCCGATGCGTGATTGGGAAGTGCAAAAACAGGCCGCGCGCTGCATGGATTGCGGGGTGCCGTTTTGCCATGGCGATAAAAGCGGTGACAGCGGCTGTCCGGTTAACAACCAGATTCCGGATTGGAATGATCTGGTTTATAGCGGGCAATGGGAAGAGGCGATTGCCAATTTGCATGCCACCAATAATTTTCCGGAATTTACCGGCCGCATCTGCCCCGCGCCTTGTGAGGAATCCTGCACGCTTAATTTGGAAGATATGCCGGTGGCGATCAAAACCGTTGAACAGGCATTGGCGGATAAAGCCTTTGAACTGGGGCTGATCAGCCCGCAAATTGCGGCGGTTAAAACGGATAAGCGGGTGGCAATTATCGGCTCGGGGCCTGCGGGGCTTGCGGCAGCGCAACAATTGGCGCGTGCCGGCCACAATGTGGATGTTTATGAGCGCGAAAGCCGCATTGGTGGTTTGCTGCGCTATGGTATTCCGGATTTTAAGATGGAAAAACATCTGATTGACCGGCGCATTGCCCAGATGGAAGCAGAGGGCGTGACATTTCATTGCAGTGCGGAAGTGGGGCGCGATATTGCGGTGAAAGACCTGCTTACGCAATATGATGCGGTGCTTTATTGCGGAGGCGCGGAAACACCGCGCGATCCGGCTTTGCCCGGCTCTGATTTAAACGGTGTTTATGATGCTATGCCTTATCTGGTACAGCAAAACCGGCGCAATGGCGGTGAGGATGAGCAATCCCGCGCATGGGCTGTTGCGGACAGTATTTCTGCGGCAGGCAAGCGGGTTGTTGTGGTGGGTGGCGGTGATACGGCTTCCGATTGTATCGGCACGGCTTTTCGTCAGGGTGCAGTGCAGGTAACACAGCTTGATATTCGCCCCGAGCCGCCTTTGCGTGAGAATAAATTGGGGGTGTGGCCTTATTGGGCAACCAAAATCCGCATTTCTTCCAGTCAGGCGGAAGGGGCACAGCGTGAATTCCAGGTGGCAACCTTGGGTTTTGGCGGCGAGGATGGCCGGCTCACCCATGTTTTATGCTGTTCTGTTGATGAAAGGCGCAAGCCGGTTGCCGGTACGGAATTTATTCTTCAGGCTGATCTTGCCTTTATTGCGCTCGGGTTCAGCGGCCCTGCAAAACAGGGCATCTTGCCGGAACTGGGGGACAGGCTGAAGCTTAAAAAAGATGCCCGCGGCGGTGAAACAGTGCTGGCTAATGAGGTGGATTATCAGACATCGGTGCCAAAGCTTTTTGCGGCAGGTGATGTGCGCCGCGGCCAGTCGCTGGTTGTGTGGGCAATCCGTGAAGGCAGACAGGCTGCCCGCGCCATTGATTTACATTTGATGGGGGTGAGCCTGTTGCCTGCCTGAATAGCCTGTCCCGCTGATTGGCGGGACAGGGTCTGTGCGCATTTGCGAGCCGTAGCCACCTCATTTATGGCTTGCAAATATTCTCAGGGGCGCGGCCAGTGAAAATTATCTGCCCGCCCCAAAGGGGCAGCTTTTGGCGCTTTGTACTGTTGGCTTGTTTTTTCTGCAGGCATTGTATCGCCAAGCAGTTGGCCGCTATTGTCCTGATCCAGATCGCTGATCCTGACCGGTGCGAGGCGGGTTATTTCTTTTTGCACAGGCATGGCCATGCGCTCATTGCTTTTTCTTTCTGCGGCTGTGTTATCGGGCATATTGGCGGCCTCCGGTGCGCTCAGGCCGAGCAGCCGCTGCAAAGGCTTTTCTGCATAAAAAGCCAGTTTGCGCTTGCCCGCGGCTGTCATGCTGATGCCGTCATTGCCGCGCAGGCGCACAGTCTGCCCGTTTATGTCGACGCCGGTTTGGGTGAAGTTGCCTTTATCATCCACAAAACCGTCCCAGATATCGGCAAAAACAAGCTGCGGTGAGGCATCGGTTGTTTTGTCCGCTTTGGCGGCTTGCTGGCTGACTGCCTGTTTTGCCGCTGCATCATAGATTGCGTTGAGTGATAGCATTGTTTTTGACAGGCCGGGCGATTGATAGGGTGGTTGCCCGATCCAGACAACCGGTATGCCGGATTTTGCAGTCACCTGTAAAAACGCCTCAACCCGTGCCTGATAGAGGTTTTTCCACTCATCGGTATCTGGTGCGGCATTTATATCCTGTTGCGTCATCGTCTGGCGGTCATTGGCGCCGATCATAATAACAAGAGCCGCCGGTTTCTGCTCTGCCAGAAGTGCCGGCAATTGCTTGTTCCAGTTATAGTAATCCTGCCTGACAAAACCTGATGAACCATTGCTGCGATTGATAATCTGCACATCCGGCCTTTGCGAAAATGTTTCATTCAACCCTTCTGAAAGGCTGCTGGCGGTGAAATCACCAATGACGAGAATTTTTTTTGCATCCGGATTTTTGGCCACGGTTTCAGTTATCGGCGGCGGAGCGATCACAGGTTTTGGTTTGGCAATGACAGGTTTTTTCTTCACCGGCGCCGATGTGCGGCGTTGGGGTTGCTGAACCCGAGGGCGCGTATATTCCGGTTGTTTTTGCTGCCGGTTATTACCAAAAAGAAGATCAAACAATGTGCGCCGTTTTGGCGCCTGCGGGGGATATTGCTGTGCAAGAAGAATTGAATCTTGCGGTGCGGATTGTTGCGCGTTAACCGGTATGACAAGCAGAAAAAGCACTGCCAGACAAAAACCCGCCATGGCATAGCGCAGATAATGGCGGGCAATTTTCAAACTGTTTTGTGCGGGCATCGGGCAATGCATAACCGGTATTCCCCTGTAACAGAGGTATCAGACCGGTTCGGAGCATTTCATCACTTAGAAAAATAAAATATTCCGGAGCCGGCCTGATCAGGCTTAATTTAGCGGCGGCGCAGTATGTTGAGGACTTCCTTGCTAGGATGCCCGTCAGCCTGCAAGCCGTTGCGCTGCTGGAAGGCTTCAATCGCCTTGCGTGAACTGGAGCCGATTTTGCCGTCAATATTGCCGCTGTAATAGCCAAGGGCACGCAAATGTGTCTGTAATTCTTCACGCTCTTTCATGGAAATTGGTGTGAAGGGGCGGTTCCAGTCGCGCACAAGGCCGCTATAGCCGGCAATACGATCTGCCAGCAAGCCAACAGCCAGCGCATATTTATCGGCATTATTATAGCGTTTGATAACAAAGAAATTCTTGGTCATCAAAAAAGCGGGACCGTTTCTGCCATCCAGAACTTTGAGAGTGGCTTTTTCCGTATTGCTTGGAAAAGGGCGGCCATTGGCGCGCACAAGCCCCAGACGGCGCCATTCGGCAATTGTGAGAGATCCGGCGGGAAATTTGCCTGATGGCGGCAGGACAACTTCATAGCCCCATGTGCGCCCAGGCTCCCAGCCGTTTTTTCGCAGAAGATTGGCAGCGGTGGCCAAGGCATCCGGCACGGAATTCCAGATGTCGCGCTTGCCATTGCCATCAAAATCCACAGCATAGGCCTGATAGCTGGTCGGAATGAACTGTGTGTGCCCCATAGCACCTGCCCAGGAGCCGCTTAAATGGCCGCGGTCTATATCGCCGGTCTGGAGAATTTTCATGGCGGCAATCAATTGGGTGCGGGCATATTTGGCGCGGCGCTGATCGGCATAGGCCAGTGTTGCCAGCGAGCGGATTGCATCACGCATGACATCCGGCCGCTGCATCATTTCGCCGTAGCCTGTCTCCATCGACCAGATTGCCAGTAATATGTTTTTATCCACGCCATATTGCCGCTCAATGGCCGCAAGTGCCTTGCCCCATTTGCGCGCCATAGCCTGACCGGTGCCGATGGAATGTTCATTGACACGATTATCCATATAATCCCAGACCGGTGCCACAAATTCCGGCTGATAGCGGGCTTTTTGCAGTACTTCAGGGTCAATATCATTAACACCTGCAAAAGCACGGTCAAAAGTGGCGGGTGTAATGCCGTTTTGAATGGCGACGGGGCGGAAGCCTGAAACCCATTTGCGGAATTGCGCATCAGCAGAAGCATAGCCGGTTGACAGGGCGAGCGAAAGCACTGCGGCAGAAACAGCTGTCGCGGTTTTTTTCAGCAGGCGACTGTTAAAAATTGGGGTTCGAAGCATGCTTTTCTCCCTGAATATATAAAGTGCATTCCGTAATCCCGCGGCTGTAATTCCGCGGCTCGTAATCCCGCGGTCTTTTGGCGATTATGTTACGGTTATGCCAATAGGATAAATCAATGACAGGCTTTGATTTGATCTGTCTTGCGTCCATTCTTTATGACATGCGGAAGTTAGTAATTAGTTTACCATGCAGCTGCACAATTATAAAACGACAAACAATGTCTACAGGCAATGTTTACGGGTAATGATCAGGGGTTAAGCGGCAGGAATTTGTGTGCGGGAGGAGGCCATAAATTTTGCGAATCAAGACATGACGGGGAACCAGTCTGGACAGAGGCAAAGACTGGAGCAGGGCAGAGGCAGGGGATGACGTGTTTTTTTTAACAGGGGCAGATTGAGCGCGTATTGAAAAATCCGGATAATTTTGAAGCTTTATGCTCAAATCCGTTAATAATCGCACATGAAAAGTGACCTTAACTTATAGAAAAGACAGGTTTTTTTCATAGTTTGGCTGTATTGGCTCTTATAGTTCCGCATAAAATAAATGTGGTATAGAAAATATATTTGTTTCCACTTTTATTGATCTGAAATGTAACCGCGTCTTATGGGCGTATCACGGGAAGAGATATGAGTTCAGTTAAAAAAATCCGCAAGGCAGTTTTTCCTGTTGCAGGGCTTGGAACACGATTCCTGCCGGCTACCAAATCTGTGCCGAAGGAAATGCTGACCGTTGTTGACAAGCCTGTCATTCAATATGTGGTTGATGAGGCGCGTGAAGCGGGAATTGAACATCTGATCTTTGTAACCGGACGCAATAAGGCGGTGATTGAAGATTATTTTGATGCGCAGGTTGAGCTTTATACAACCCTGCAGGAGCGCGGCAAGCTTAATGAGCTTAATCATATGCAGGAATTGCAGCCGCAACCCGGTACCACCAGCTTTACCCGCCAACAAGTGCCGCTCGGCCTTGGCCATGCGGTGTGGTGCGCCCGTGAAATTGTGGGTAATGAGCCTTTTGCCCTGCTGCTGCCGGATATGGTGATGCAGTCGAAAAAAGGCTGCCTCAAAGAAATGGTAGAGCTCTATGAGCAGACCGGCGGCAATGTGATTGCCGTGCAGGAATGTGACCCTGCAGAAGCGCATAAATATGGCATTGTTGGCAAGGGCAAGGCAATCGGCAATGGTTTTGAAATTGATCAGATGATTGAAAAACCGGCCAAGGGCACTGCGCCGTCTAATCTCTATATTAATGGCCGCTATATTTTACAGCCGGAAATTTTTGAGCTGCTGAGCAAGCAGGAAAAAGGTGCGGGCAATGAAATTCAATTGACCGATGCCATGCTGAAACTGGCCAAAGAACAATCTTTCTACGGTTTCAATTATCAGGGACGCACATTTGATTGCGGCTCAAAGGAAGGGTTTATTCAGGCCAATGTGGCTTTTGCCCTGTGGCGGCAGGATATCCGCCCGCTGGTTGAAACCAGCATTGAGGAGCTGCTAAAGACGATCAAGCTTGCGTAATCCTGACAGGAAACCGCTCATATTCTTTATGAATACAAGTGCTCGGAACAAGCCGGTTATTGACCGGCTTGTTTCTTTTTTACCAATATTCAGCGGCGCATTTTGACGCCGAGATAGACACTGTTGCTGCTATATTTGCGGCTTGCCACATCACTATTAATGAATTGATGGCGCAATTTGCCGTCCACACCGAAGAAGCGGTTAAACCAGTAAGTTGCGCCGATTTCCGCCCCCATGCCAAAATCAGTGCCGCTGCCGTCGCGATTATCACGCACGGAAGCATCAAGGCGCATATTCAGGCTCAAATCAGAACGGATGAGCCGTGTGACATCAATATTGGCAAGATAGAGAATGGAGGAATTGCCGCCAATATCCGGGCTGCTGTCAAGATATGTGTGCAGCCCCAGCCGCACATCGGTGCCACGCTGCGGCGACCAGTTCATGGCTGCATCCAGTGAAAGGCCACCGGTATTTTGCAGGCGGTCATCGCTGGTGCGTGCGCCGATATAACCGACAGAAAATTCACCATTGAGCTTTTCGCCGCTATTAATTTGCAGGCCTGCGCGTAAACCAAGCTGTGTTGCATTGCGGTCAAGGCCGTTATCATTTTGGTAAAGACGCCGGCCAACCTCAATTTCCGCAAAGGGGCGGATAATGGCGCTAAGCTCAAAACCGCCGCGCAATGTCATGCTGACATAGGTATTGTTGCGGTCGCTTTGATCCAGTTCCGCACCATTGAAGAGTTTGGCCTTGCCATAGCGTGTATTATTGACACGGGCGACGGCGCGGGCAAAAATTTTGCCGATGTCACGCTCAATACCTGCCTGCGCTGTGGTGCTGTGCACCAGAGGGCGGGTGCGAGCGGCACCGATCCCATTGGGGTCAGAGGCATCCTCACGGTTAACGGAATAGCCAAGGCCAAAATTCAGGCGGGTTTCATCATTCAGGTCAAGCCGCAAGGCCGCATCAATCTGCCCGCGCGGATTGGAAACATATTGGCCGGAGAGATTTTTCTCAAACAGGCCGGAGGCATCAAGTGTTGCCAGATGGCGCGCCCAGTCGGAGCGCATATTGAGCCGCAATGCAGTCTCAGAAAGGACGGCGCTGCTGCCGGAGGCGCTGTTATCGGCATTGCTGGTAGCCCGTATCCCCTGATCAAGTGATGGACGCAGGATAAAACTGCCAGCGCGTATGCCCTGCGGCTCGAACGGATCGGCATTGAAAGCGGTGCGCGGGCGCGCATCAATGGCACCTTGCGGCAGGTTTTCGCGGCCAATGCGCAGGGCTCTGCCCTCGCCATCCGTGCCGGTGCGCTGCCCGGTGGCGGCCTCTGTCAACAGGGGGGCGGCATCAGGCAGGGCGGGGGCGGTATTTTGTGTAATAACCGGCTCCTGCAGGATAATGCGGCCATTGGCATCATAGGTAACTGGCGGCTCATCGGGCAGGGCTGCGGTCAGATCATCTTGTTGTGTGGCGTTGATTGTCTGCGCCTGCACAGATACCGCTGAATAAAGCACAATACCGGCCAGCAATGCTGCCTTGTGCAGTTTGCATGGGAACGGCAGGGCGCCGCGCCCCGTATCAGCGGTCTTCTTCATGGCCACATCAGAACCTGATAATAAAATAAACTGCCAAGCCGCAACTGCGAAACGGCGCGGCTTATCCTCAGACGGTAAATGATTATGGTTAATAGATAGTTTCTTATGCCGGTAATGAACTGGTTCTGTTTATATTTTGCCAAACCGGCTTACAGGCGTGCCATATAATTTCTGGACAGGCAGGCGCTTAAGTTTTACTGGTCTTGTAAATTTGCAGAATAGAATTGCGGTTTCCATATAGAAGGCGCAACCGGCATATCCGGCCGATCAATGAAGAGAGAAGTCCATTGAGCAATCACAGCCCTGCTATCCGCTCTGCCCTCCATACACTTGCCGTTGAAAAGGCGGGTGTGAGCGCATTGGAAGAAGCGTTGCAAAACGGTCTTGCGGAGCCGTTTGACCGTGCAGTTGAGATCATTGCCGCAAGATCAGGCCGTGTGATCGTGACCGGTATTGGTAAAAGCGGGCATATCGGCTCCAAGCTTGCGGCAACTTTCGCCTCAACCGGTACGCCGGCCTTTTTTGTTCATGCAGCCGAGGCCAATCACGGTGATCTTGGCATGATCAATGGTGAAGATGTTATTCTGGCCTTGTCGTGGTCGGGGGAGACATCAGAGCTCAAGGGCATTGTCAGCTATTCACGCCGTTTCAAGGTGCCGTTGATTGCATTGACCTCCGGCAAGCAATCGGCGCTGGCGCGCCAATCGGATGTGTTGTTGCTGTTGCCAAAAGTGGCAGAAGCCTGCCCTTTGGGGGCGGCGCCTACCACATCCACATTAATGCAATTGGCGCTGGGGGATGCTCTGGCATTGGCCTTGCTGGAAAAACGCGGCTTTACGGCAACGGATTTCCGCGTCTTTCATCCGGGCGGCTCGCTTGGCGCAAGCCTCTCGCATGTGAAGGATATTATGCACCGTGGTGATGAGCTGCCGCTGGTTAAGGTTGGTACAGCCATGCCCGATGCAATGCGTGTTCATTCCCATAAGCATTTTGGCTGTGTCATTGTGGAAAATGAGGATGGCACTCTGGCCGGTATTATCACGGACGGGGATCTGACGCGCAATGTTGACCGGCCAATGGCATCGTTGAAGGTGGATGATATTATGACACGTAAGCCAAAAACGGTTGGGCCGGATGAACTGCTCGGCTCAACACTGGCATTGCTCAATGAAGCGCGGATTGGCGCGGTGATTGTGGTGGAGAATAACCGCCCTGTGGGTTTGGTACATTTTCACGATTTGCTTCGTGCCGGCGTAGCCTGAAGGAAATAATGCGTAGTTTGAAGCAGATAATGCGTAGCCCGGGCGGAAGGCATAGTCTGAAGAATATGCGGGTTTCAATAAAAGGCGGCTGTCAGGCCGCCTTTTATTTTCATTCTGTTTCTTCAACTTCCAGCAGGCCATCGTGATAATTGCGCACGATTACGACAGCGCCTGTTGGCAAATCCTTACCGGTGATACGCCATAATGTATCGTCAAAACGCGCGCGCCCGTGGCCATTGATAATCGGCTCTTCAAGTGTGGCACGCATACCGATCAGCTGATCGGCGCGGCGGTTAAGCAAAGGTTCATCGCTTTGCTGACTGCGCGGGTTGAAAAAACGCCGCCCGACCAGCACAAAAATCACCGAGAGAACCAGAAACAGCAGCAATTGCAGTTGCCATGCAGCGATAAAGCTCACTCCCGTAAACACCACAAGGCTGG
The DNA here is from genome assembly GCF_051851455.1 of Pseudochrobactrum albidum. Classification (NCBI taxonomy): domain Bacteria; kingdom Pseudomonadati; phylum Pseudomonadota; class Alphaproteobacteria; order Hyphomicrobiales; family Brucellaceae; genus Pseudochrobactrum; species Pseudochrobactrum albidum. The sequence continues at coordinate 32,158 of NZ_JBPVTR010000018.1, read as the reverse complement.
TTACCAGAGCGGCAAGCCCGATCCAGATCAGAAAAATACCGGGAGTTACAAGCTCCAGAAACAGCAGGATAAGGCCAAGGATAACCCAGTTCCATGCTCCCAGTGCGGAAAAGAATGTCTCCATCAGCGTGATCCTGATGGAGGAACACGGCTGCCCGTCGGGGAGGGGTTTTCCGCAGCGCCGCCCTTAACGGATGAGCGGCGCGGTGCGGGCTGCGGCTGAGATATATTGCCATCTGCATTATTGCCGAAAACCTCTCTGGCGATCGCGCCGATGCCGCCAAGTGTGCCAATCAGCGATGAAGCCTCAAGCGGCATCATGATTACCTTATGATTTTTGGCGGCTGCCATATCTGCCAGTGCTTCGGTATATTTCTGAGCGACGAAATAGTTCAGCGCCTGCACATCACCCTGTGCAATGGCTTCAGATACCATTGTGGTGGCCTTGGCTTCCGCCTCTGCCAGACGTTCGCGTGCTTCTGCCTCACGATAGGCGGCTTCGCGCTTGCCTTCGGCTTCCAGAATTTGCGATTGTTTCAACCCTTCTGCGCGTAAAATTTGCGCATTGCGGTCGCCCTCGGCTTCCAGCACCTGTGCGCGCTTGTCACGTTCGGCTTTCATCTGGCGCGCCATGGAATCAATCAGGTCTTTGGGCGGGTTGATATCTTTGATTTCAACACGGGTGATTTTGATGCCCCAGGGATGCGCTGCCTGATCCAGCACGCGCAGCAGGCGGTCATTGATCGCATCGCGGTTGGAGAGCAGTTCATCAAGATCCATCGATCCCATGACTGTGCGGATATTGGTCATGGTCAGATTGAGAATGGCATATTGCAAATCCGCAACCTGATAGGCTGCCTGTGCGGCATTGAGCACCTGAAAAAACGCTACCGCATCCACAGATGTTGTTGCGTTGTCGCGGGTGATCACCTCCTGTGTGGGCACATCCAGCACCTGTTCCATCATATTGAGGCGTGCGCCGATACGGTCGAAAAACGGCACGATCATATTCAGCCCCGGTAGCAATGTGCGCGTATAGCGGCCAAAGCGTTCAACAGTAAAATTTGACCCCTGAGGGACAATCTTAATGCCGGCATAAAGGGTGAGAATAACCACAATTGCCAAAATCAATAAGGCCAGATTACCGCCAAATTCCATTGTTGTTCCTCTTTATTATGCTGCAGGGCAGCCTGATGTAAACCGGAGCACCGGGTTTCTTAAACCCAGCCCTGTAATTCACGGCGCACAAGATGCTCAATCACCCGCATTCCATGGGCTGTGTCATTCAGGCATGGGATATGAGTAAAATTTTCCCCGCCATTTTCATGAAATGCCTCTGCGGCCTCATTGCCGATCTCATCCACTGTCTCAAGACAATCTGCCACAAAGCCCGGATTAAATACAGCAACGGATTTGATGCCCTGTTTTGGCATATCCTCGATGGTTTTATCCGTATAGGGTTGCAGCCATTCCTCAGGGCCAAAACGCGACTGGAATGCGCTGATCATTCTTTTTTCATCCAACCCCAGCCGTTCACGCAGCAGGCGCGTGGTTTCCAGACATTGTTCATAATAAGGATCGCCGCGGCGGGCATAGCTTTGCGGAATGCCGTGATAGGAGGCTACAAATATTTGCGGCTCAAAATCAAGCTGCACCAGATGCTCCTCAATCGAACAGGCAAGGGCATCAATATAGACCGGATCATTCTGGTAAGATGGTATGGTGCGTATAGCAGGCATGAAGCGCAATTTGTTCAATGCATCATTGAGCTTTTCATTGACGCTGCCGGTGGTGGAGGAAGAATATTGCGGATAAAGCGGAAAAGCGACAATGCGCGTGCAGCCTTGTTCACGCAGGCGGGTGAGCACATCTTCAATTGAAGGCTTGCCATAGCGCATCGCCCAATCCACCACCACATTGCCAAAAGCCGACAAGCCGGCGCCAAGCTGCTCGCTTTGCGAGCGGGTATAGGTGCGCAGCGGCGATTCATTCTGCTCATGGTTCCAGATGCGTGCATAGGCAGCGCCGGATTTTTTAGGCCGCGTATTAAGAACAATGCCGAATAATACCGGATACCAAATGGCTTTTGGCCATTCGATTACGCGTTTATCCATCAGGAATTCGCGCAAATAACGGCGCATGGATGTGAAATCCGTACCGTCCGGTGTTCCAAGATTGATCAGCATCACACCGGTTTTTTCCAATACCGGTTTTGCGGCTGCCGGTGCGGAGGTGGCGGATTGGCTCATCATATTATCACACATAGTTTTTCCCGATTTTGACAAGGGGGCTGTCCCGATCCTGAACAGCGGAAATTCCCGCCTTATCAAGGCGGGAAACCGCCGCACATATTCGCTCATATCATAGCAGGACTATGCCCTGTATGACCAGCAGTTAAGCATAATATGATAAGAAAAATCAGTTTTAAATCCGGCTTTTGTGCCGTGCGCGAGCCGCTTGTGCCAAAGTGTTTATATTGACGAGCCTGTTGCGATTTCGCGCAGGCAACAGGCTCTGATGTCAAAAATCTTAAGCCCGCCTTGTGAGCGAGAACTGGGCACCGGTTGATGTGGTGCAATTGAGCTGCGAAGGCGTGACCTGTGCGCAGTTAACTTTTGAAATTGTGCCGCGCACAATGGAGCGCATATCAATTTCAACCAGACGGGGCGAAAGATAACGATAATTGCCTTCAGCCAGTTTTTCGTTGGTATCAGTTGTGCGGGTTTCAAAAATACCGCCATTGAAATTTGAGGTAATGCCATTGGCATCCACCCAGCTGCCATCAATACCGGTATTGGCCGGACGGGCGGGAATGTTGCCGCCGCCATTATTGATCGGGCCGTAAGTGGTACAGGCCGCCAATGCAGCAGCCAGACAAAGGGATGCGGCCGTGCGGATTGTTTTCATAAGCGTGCTCTCCCGGAATCCTGTTAACTTTTTCTAATAATTTGATGTATGGAAATGCAGACAAATACAAGCAACCAGACGCATTTTAAGCCATGGCTGACCGCTGACCAGCTTATATATGTTGCTTTTTTGTCTCATAATCTTTGCATTTGCGCAGGTAAGGCATAATTTCAGATATTAATACATTATATTATCACTGTGCAATTTTCATGGCTTATGGCCTGCAGGGATAGGCTGCTTTTCTTCAGACATGCTCAAATAAGCTCAGCACTGATCAGCCCGCGCAGGGAATTGCCGACATAAATCCTGTGAGCCTGTTTCAGGTGTTGCTCTGTGAGTATTTCTTCACGGGCTTTGCCCTGTTGCAGCAGGGTTTTTCGCAAAACCCCGTCCAGCAGGCCGCAAGTAAGCGGGGGTGTCAGCAGCAACCCCTCACCTGTATCTGCAAATAATGTGGTGATCGTGCCTTCGCAAAGCTGATCTTTTTCATTAAGCAACAGCACTTCATCAGCCTGACCGGCGGTATATTCTGCCCGCGCTGCTTCATAAATCGCGCGTTTTGTGGTTTTGTGACGCAAAAGCGGGGCAGTGCTGTTTTGGCGTGTTCTGGCAATGGCCAGTTTCCATATGCCTTGCGGTGGCAAGGCCTGAAAAGGTGTGGCTGTTATGCCGGAAGAACCATCTGCCGACAGGCACAGGCGAAGACGCAGATTCTGATCATGGTTTGCATAGGGCTGCAACTGTGTGCGGATGGCTTGTGCATTAAAACTGAAGCCGAGCTCCTGTGCAGAGGATTGCAGACGTTGCAAATGTTGCTCCAGCCGTAAAAACCCCCGGCCTGGCTCATAGCGGAAAGTCTCAATTAAATTGAAATCGGGAAGGCCGGAATCAGGAAAACCGGAATCAGGGGTGCCGGAAGAGGTGCGGGCAGAATCGTTATTTGCCATCACTGATCCTGCGTGCCTGATATGGTTTCGGTTCCGGTGGCATAACGGGCTTTTAGCAGGCATTCGGCATATTCGGCTTCAGCGGTTGAATCATAGACCACGCCGCCGCCCACATTCAGCACCGCCTCCCCCTGCGGATAGAGCGATAAGGTGCGAATGGCCACATTGAACTGCATCGCACCGGAAGGGGCAACCCAGCCAACGGAGCCGCAATAAATATTGCGCGGCTGTTGCTCAAGGTTACGCAGAATGCTCATGGCGCTGATTTTGGGAGCGCCGGTAATGGAGCCGCAGGGAAACAGGGCTGCAAAAATTTGCCGCAAACTCAGGCCTTGCAGCAATTTTGCCCGCACATGGCTTACCATTTGATGTACGGTCGGGTAACGCTCAACATGGAACAGTCTGGGCACGGAGAGGCTGCCCACTTCGCTGATCAAAGAAATATCATTGCGCAGCAAATCCACGATCATGCGGTTTTCAGCCTGACTTTTCTCATCATTGATAAGAAAGGCGCGATAGGCATCATCTTCCTGCATTGTTGTGCCGCGGGGGCTTGTGCCTTTCATGGGATGGGTTTCAATCCAGCCTTCTTTATCTATGCTGAAAAACAGCTCCGGCGAACGGGAAAGAATAACAGGGCCTTGCCCCTGTGGTGTGAGATTGACATAGGCGCCATAACGCACAGGCTGGCGCGTGCGCAGCATGGCAAACAGGGTTTGCGCTGTGCCGTGATAGCGGGCATGAACCGGAAAGGTCAGATTGCCCTGATAGCAATCGCCTTCACGCAAATGCTGATGTAAGCGGTTGAAACGCTGCCGATAACCCGCTTCTGTCCAGCCGGCGCGGAAATCCGACAGGAAGGCATTGCCCTGATTGTTTATCGCCGGTGTTTCAGCTGGCGCTTGTGTTGGCGGCTTGCTGAATATGCCAAAACAGATCAGCGGTGTGCGGCGTTGTTCCGGCAGCAAGGCGGCCAGTTTTGGCTCCAGAAGATAGCCCGCCTCATAGCTCAGATAGCCTGCAAGCCAGTTACCCTGACGGCGTGCCTGCTCAAGCGCGGCAAAACCTGCTTCAAATTCTGCCGGATCGCTGACCACAACCAGCCGGTCAGGCGCATTGAACAGCAGGGCGTGCTGTTCAATATCGTCACAAAACAGGATAAAGGGCGTATGAGAGCTGGGTATCACGCGGATCAGTCTTCCATTGCTTCAAGTTCATCAATCATGCTTTCAATGACTGATAAGCCCTGCTGCCAGAAGGCCGGATCAGAGGCATCAAGGCCAAATGGCGCCAGCAATTCCTTATGGTGACGGGTGCCGCCTGCCTTGAGCATATCAAAATATTTGTCCTGAAACCCTTCAGGATGTTGTTTATACACGGCATAAAGCGAGTTCACCAGACAATCGCCGAAAGCATAGGCATAGACATAAAATGGTGAATGGATGAAATGCGGAATATAGGTCCAGAAGCTCTCATAACCCGGATTGAGGCGGATGGCCGGCCCCAGACTGGCGCGCTGCACATCCATCCAGATATTGCCGATCTGTTCTGCGGTTAGTTCGCCATTCCTGCGCTCCGTGTGTATTTTGCGTTCAAACTGGTAAAAGGCGATCTGACGCACAACCGTATTGATCATATCTTCAGTCTTTTGCGCCAGCATGGCTTTGCGCTCACGTTTGGTTGTTGCTTTGGCAAGCAGAGACTGGAAGGTGAGCATCTCACCAAATACCGATGCGGTTTCGGCCAGTGTCAGCGGGGTGGAGGCCATCAAGGCCCCTTGTCCGGCTGCCAGAACCTGATGCACGCCATGGCCAAGTTCATGGGCAAGGGTCATCACATCGCGCGGTTTGCCCAAATAATTGAGCAGGACATAAGGATGGGCAGAAGGCACGGTCGGATGGGCAAATGCGCCGGGTGCCTTGCCCGGGCGGCTTGGTGCGTCAATCCAGTTTTTATCAAAGAATTCACGGGCAATTTCAGCCATTTCCGGCGCAAAACCTGCATAGGCATCAAGCACGGTTTGTTTGGCCTCATCCCAGCTGATTGTGGCCTGTGTGCTTTCCGGCAATGGCGCATTGCGATCCCAGTTTTCAAGCTGTTCAAGGCCAAGCCATTTGGCTTTCAGTGCATAATAGCGGTGTGAAATGCGCGGATAGGCTGCCTCAACGGCTGCAGCCAGCGCATCCACCACTTCCCGTTCAACACGGTTGGCAAGGTGGCGGCTGTCGGCAATATCCTCAAAACCACGCCAGCGATCAGAAATTTCCTTATCCTTGGCCAGTGTATTGGTGATCAGTGTGAACAGGCGGAGATTTTCATCAAAAGTTTTGGAAAGTGCGGCTGAGGCTTTTTTGCGGGTTTCGCCATTGGCATCCTGCAACAGGGTGAGCACCGGCTCAATGGGCAGGGATTCACCATCGATTGTAAAGCGCAGGCCGCTCATGGTTTCATCAAAAAGGCGGTTCCATGCGCCAAAGCCGGTGACGGATTTTTCATGAAACAGGGCTTCAATTCTGTCATCAAGCTGATAGGGCTTTTCTTTGCGCAGATCTGTAAGCCATGGTTTGTAATGCCCGATAGCAGGATTGGCTCTGACAGCCTGATCAAGCAAAGCATCATCAATACGATTAAGCTCCAGCGAAAAAAAGATCAGATGGCTGCTGGCATCGGTCAGTTTTTGCTGCACGTCACCGTAAAGTTTTGCATTGGTCGTGCTCAATGTGTCATCGGCATAAAGCAGCCCCGCATAGGAATAAATACGCCCCATCAGCTCTTCAAGCTGTTCAAATTCCTTGATGGCATTGGCAAAATCACCGCCTTGCGGTTTGGAAATCTCAGCTTCCAGCCGGCCTTTCCATTTGGTTTCAAACGCTGCGGCACCCTCTGCTGCAGCTTTCAGGTCGCGCTTTAATTCCGGGCTATCTGCACAAGGGTAGAGATCGGCAAGGTTCCAGCGCGGCAGATTGTTGAAATCCGCCGGTGTTGCGCCCTGTTGCTTCGGCATATCGGCGGGCATACGGATAAAATCTGCCTGGCTGGATAAATTCATGGCTGTTCAACCTCATACGATTCTTTTTCTCTGTGCTGACTATATAGGATGTTCTGTGGCAGAATTCATGAATTTCAAGCGGTGTAACCGCGTAAAAAATATCGGGCATTGCAAAATGCGGTGCAGGCTTTTCAAAAGGGGGGGATAAAGGAGCGGAAAAGATAAAGAATGGTGGCTGTGGCGGGGGAGGGGCAATCTCTGCACGGCGCCGCATAATGTATAAAAACGCATTTTGGCGCATTATTGTGTGCCGTTAAGTGGAGCCATTACCGGAAATGCTGGCAGTATCCCATCACTTTGCGTTACAAAAAAGAAATAATGTGAGTTTAAAAATACATATTCTGCCTGAAGCTGTGACGGCCTATCATTGTAATAATAAATGATTTTTCTGCCTTTTTGGGATAACTATTTTAGTGATTAATTAATATATTAATGCGGCATATGGCTGGAATATTGAATATTATCAATCAGATGGTGCATATATGCAACAGTACTGCCTTGATGCGGGCGGCGTGCATCACCGGCGTGTAAAATCACTTCATGCACGCTTTGGTTGTAAAACCTGTTCATAACTTCTTTACCATAATGAAAAGCTCTTCCCAGATGTAGTTTTTTGGCCATGCTGAAAACTCATTGTCTGTTCAATAAGTGTCTATTAACCATTAAATCCGATATTCGTATGAGTAGCGTGACTGTAAACGGTAAGGCATTCGAAATTGATAAACAGCAAAATATCCAAACTGGCAGGCTGGGCAGGCAGAGTGTTTAAACTCGGTGCACAGCTGGCACTTGTTTTCACCGCTGTTACAGCTCTCGCGCCGTCTCAGGCTTCTGCTGAAACACGGACGCTGAAACTGCATTTTGTGCATACCGGTGAAAAGGCAGAAATCGCTTTTAAAAAGAACGGCAGATATCTGCCTGCCGGTTTGCAAAAGCTGAATGTCTTCTTGCGTGATTGGCGCCGCAATGAGCCGACCAAGATGGATCCGCGTCTGTTTGATCTGGTCTGGCAGGTTTATCAGGCTGTAGGCGGGCGCGATTACATAACCGTTGTATCGGGTTATCGCTCTCCGGCAACCAATTCCATGTTGCGCTCACGCACGCGCGGCGTTGCCAAAAGCAGCCAGCATATGCTGGGCAAGGCGATGGATTTTTATATACCGGGCGTGCCGCTGAAAAAACTGCGTGATACGGCGCTGCGTTTTCAGGTTGGCGGTGTGGGCTATTATCCGACCTCCGGCTCGCCTTTTGTGCATCTTGATGTTGGCAGTGTGCGCCACTGGCCGCGCATGAGCCGCCGTGAGTTGCTGGCCGTTTTTCCTGATGGCAAAACCATTCATGTTCCAAGCGACGGCAAGCCGTTGCCGGGTTATCAGCAGGCGCTTGCCGCTTATGAAGCACGCAAGGCTAAAGGCGGCGCTATTATGATGGCTTCGGCAAAACCAAAGAGCAAATCGCTGTTTGGCATGTTGTTTGGCGGTGGCGCGGATGAGGAAGAGGATATCAGCGAAAGCAGCGGCCGTGCGGTAGCCTCCGCAGCCCGCCCTGCACGTAATGCCCCCGCACCTGCGGCTGCGGTTCCTGCCCGTCAGGCTCCGGTGCCGGCAGAGCCAAATCGCGCAATACAGCCTGAGCCTGCCGCGCAGACCCTGATCGCCGCATTGCCTGCGCGCGATGCTCCGGTGCCGGTAAATGCCCCGCGCCCTGCGGCTGCGGTGGAGATGACGCCGGATACTGCTGCTGCAATGGCTTTTGCCGTGCCGGTTCCGGTAAAACGCCCGCAAACCGAGGCGGATACACAGCTGGCTATGGCGCCGCCGCCGCCAAATACGCTTGAGGCGCAGGTTTATGCCGGTGCAACAGGTCAGCCTTCTGCACCGGAGCGCCCCGCAACAGATAAGATTGCAGCACTTGCAGCAGCTGCAGATCCAAGCCCTGTGCTGAGCGGATATGTGCCGGTTCCGGTGCGCCGTCCGCAGGCTGCAGGGCAGGCGATCAGCACGGTTCTGGCTTCTGAGGCGGTGCCTGAAGCCCGCCCTGAAACCGGGCAACAGGTTGCCATGGCTCATGATGAGCCGCGTGAGGATAAGATTGCAGATTTGCTGAACAGCGAGCATACAGCCTCTATTCCTTCCGCGGTTCCCGCGCGGCGCCCGCAGGCTCCTGCACAACAAGTGGCTATGATTGCCCCGCAAAACGCCGAAATGATCCGCAGTGATGTTGCTGTTGCCGCAGATGTGCCTTCAGGTAAAACAGGGCGTCTGGCGCATAAGGCCACGATACCGGTGAATGCTGAGAACACACGCACCACTGCCAAGGCAGGGCGCAGCGAGCGGCCGGCGGCAAAAGCGCGGGCCGGTGTGGTGCAGCCGGCAGATGTGGCTGGTGATGGCGTGATTTCCAAGGAATCTGTTGCAAAGATTGTCCCTGTGTCCAATCCTGTGCTGCGTAATGATGCCATGCGCAAGGCGCCGACAGTGGTTTATACGGCAGGTTTCCAGAAGGATCTTCCTACGGCCAATGCAAACCGCTTTACCGGCAATGCTGTGACATTCATGTCAATCGCCAAATTTTCAAAAACGAACTGACAGGCTTAATCAGGCCGGCAGATAGAACAAGGGAGCCTAAAGGCTCCCTTGTTTCTTTTTAATTATGCGGGATTTAAGCTTTAAGCTGTGCCGCGGCGGCAGCCAGCGCAGTAATTTCATCCCACTTGCCGTCATTGACCAGCTCTTTGGGGGCAACCCATGAGCCGCCGACACAAAGCACATTGGGCAGTTGCAGATAGGCGGCGGCATTGTTGAGGCTTATACCGCCGGTGGGGCAGAAAAAACTACCTTGAAGCGGTGAGGAAAGCGCCTTGAGATAAGCTGCGCCGCCTGCCTGTTCAGCAGGAAAAAATTTGAGATGGCTGTAGCCGCGCTCGCGCAATGCCATTATTTCGCTGGCGGTTGCGCAACCGGGCAGCAATGGGACGGGGCTGTTATCGGCGGCGTTTAAAATTGCCTCTGTTGCTCCGGGGCTGACGACAAACCTGGAGCCGGCAGCAACAGCCTGTTCATATTGTGCGGCATTGAGAATGGTTCCCGCACCGGCTATGGCTTCCGGTACCTCACTGGCCACAAGGTGTATTGCCTCAAGTGCTGCCGGTGTGCGCAGGGTGATCTCAACCGCAGGCAGGCCGCCTTTGGCAAGCGCGCGGGCAAGAGGTACGGCATAGGCGGCCTTATCAACCAGCAAAACAGGAATAACGGCTTGCCCGGTCATGACAGGGATCAGAGTTTCGGTTTTCTGCGGCATTTCACCCTCGATAATTTTTATAATCGATTTAACGCGCGGGGGAATTTTTGTCCAGACTTGTGCTGTATGGATGATAAATACCTTGATATGCCGGTTTGTTTTTCTCAGGCGGACAGCGCCTGAAAAGGCGGAAAAAGCGGCAGATAGGATGTATAGGCCTGCGCCAGCTTGAGGTCATATTTGTTTTTTGAATAATTGGGGCCGTTATAATTATGGGCAATCTTCTGCCATTCATGATTGTTCACAGCGTTGCGCAAATGGCTGTAAATAATGAAGCGAACCATCAGATCAATCTGTTGTTTTACAGAGCGGCGCACATCTTCTACCAGTGCAGTAACAGAAGGATAGCCAAGCCAGTGCCAATGGGCGCCCATCACTTGCCCGATACCCCATGAGGTGGATTCATAGGCTGCATCACGGTTGATTGCCGCTGCACGATTGAGCAATATCCAGCGCGCAGCCTGATTTGGCGAATTGGCAATGGCACCGGCCTTGGGCGAGGAGAGGCCGAGCGCGCGTGCCTTTGCCTGTTCTGCGGGGCTCAGGCGTTTGTCAAAATAATGACCTTCAAAACGGATCAGGGGCTCATCCCGCCCCTGAATGCGGGTCGTTACAATGCCGCCGCTTTCTATTTGCGCAATGGCGGACAGGGCGGCAGGATCAAGATTTTGCTCCTGTGCTGCCTGCAGCATCAGTTCCCGCGTTTTTGCATCAAACATAGTGCGCTCCCTATGGTGTGATTTATGCCGTTTCAACGGTTTGTATTGTGTCATGCCTGATCAGGGAGGGGGATAAATTTGCCGCTTTTTTTCCTGAAATTTATGACAGGAGGCGTGAGGAGAGATCAAATATCTTGAAATCAATGCTGACCGGCGTTAGGCAAACAGCGGCAGATCAGTCTGTTTTATGGTGCCTGATTGTTCCGTGCCGGAAGATCAGGCAGGTTAAGGGCAGCGCCTTTGCGAGGCGCAAGGCTACTTGAGGTATTTCTATGTGTGAAGCACATTTTACTGTTGCTGCGCTTTATTGTTTTGCGCGGTTTCCGGATTTTGAAAAATTTCAGTCACCCTTGACTGAACTTTGCAATGCGCAGGGTATTAAAGGTACCCTGCTGCTGGCGGCAGAGGGGATTAACGGTACTGTTGCGGGCAGTAAATCCGGTATTGCCGCGCTGATTGATTTTATTGAAGCTATTCCTGCCCTGCAGGCGCAGAATATTGAGCTTAAATATTCAACAGCCAGCCTCATGCCTTTTAACCGCATGAAGGTGCGTCTTAAAAAAGAGATCGTGACAATGGGCGTTGAGGGCATTGATCCGCTGCAAAGCGTTGGCACCTATGTGCAGCCGCAGGACTGGAATGCGCTGATAGACGATGAAAACACGATTTTGATCGATACGCGCAATGATTATGAATATGCGATCGGCACATTTAAGGGTGCCATTGATCCGAAAACCAAAACTTTCCGTGAGTTTCCGCAATGGGTGAAAGATCATCAGGAGGAGTTGCAGGGTAAAAAAATTGCCATGTTCTGCACCGGCGGCATACGCTGTGAGAAAGCAACGGCCTTTGTGAAAAGTATGGGCTTTGAGGATGTGTTTCACCTCAAAGGCGGCATTTTAAAATATCTTGAGGATATGCCCGTGGAAGACACACGTTGGGAGGGCGAATGTTTTGTCTTTGATGAGCGTGTCTCTGTCGGCCATGGTCTTGTGGAAGGTGATGTGGAGCTGTGCCGTGCCTGCCGCAATCCGGTGACACCTGAGGGCAAATTGTCGAAATTCTATCAGGAGGGCATTTCCTGCGACAGTTGCTATCATGAGCGCACTGATGCTGACCGCGCCCGTTATGCCGAGCGCCAAAGGCAGGTGCTGCTGGCCAGACAACGTGGTACCGGGCGGCATATTGGCGATTAATTGCCGTATTGCATTTTTTAAAGGCTCTTCATTGGAAGAGCCTTTTTTGTTCCTGGCCTTTGCTGGCCGATGCTTATGCCACTATGCGGGCTGTTTTGACTGTTTCAATATTTCGCACAGGTTGAATTTATGGCGACCTGACGTGTCGTTTTATTTGCTTGATGTGCGGTGCGGAAATCGTTATGCATAGAGAAATATAATGGAAGAGGGAAAGCTATGTTAAGAATTCTGGTTGCGCTCGGTTTTCTGGCCGGTGCGGTTCTGCCGGCGGCTGCGGCAGAAAAAATTGTGGTTTTTGCTGCTGCCAGCATGAAAGATGTGATTGATACAGCGGCAGAAAAATTCAAAGCGGAAAATGGTGCCGAAGTTTCGGCTTCCTATGCATCATCCTCTGTTCTTGCCAAGCAGATTGAGGCTGGCGCACCGGCAGCAATCTTCATCTCGGCAGATCTCGACTGGATGGATTATGTGCAGGAGCGCAAGCTTATTGATAATGAGTCTCGTGCAATCCTTGCCGGTAACGCACTGGTTATTGCCGGAGCCAAGGATGCCAAACCTGCTGACGCTTTGGAAATTCTAAAAGCCGGACGTTTCTCCATGGGCGATCCTTCCAATGTGCCTGCCGGTAAATATGGCAAGGCCGCGCTGGAAAAACTGGGAATCTGGGCTGATGTTTCCGCCAATGCGGTTTTTGCTGAAAATGTGCGTGTTGCACTGCAATATGTTGCCCGCGGCGAGGTAAATGCCGGCATTGTTTATGCGTCTGACCGTGCACAGGTGCCGGAGCTGACGGAGGTTTACCGTTTCCCTGCTTCCAGCCATGCGCCTATTCTCTATCCTGCAGCGCTTGTTGGCAAGGCTGATGATAATGCAAAGGCTTTTCTTGCTTTTTTGCATAGTGATGCAGGGCAGGCAATTATTGCCGAAAAGGGTTTTGTGCCGGCCGCTGAAGCCAAGTAAAACAGTTTGATGGATTGTTATGCCGGAAGCGGAAATAATTATCTTATCATTGAAGGTAGCAGGTTGTGCCATTCTTGGGGCGCTGCCTGTTGCCTTTTGTTTTGCGTGGCTGCTTGCACGGTTTGAATTTCCCGGAAAAAGCCTGTTGCAGGCGGTGCTGACAATGCCATTGGTGCTGCCGCCCGTGGTGACGGGCTATTTTTTGCTGGTGCTTTTTGGCGCGCGCGGCGCAATAGGCAGCCTGTTGCTGGAGTGGTTTGGTTTCAGCTTTGCCTTTCGCTGGACGGGGGCGGCACTGGCTGCCGGTGTGATGGCGCTGCCATTGCTGATCCGTCCGATCAGGCTGGCAATTGAGAATATTGACAAGGGGCTGGAAGAGGCCGCGCGTACACTTGGCGCAGGCAGAATTAAGGCTTTTATGACCGTGACGCTGCCTTTGCTGGCACCGGGCATCATTGCAGGCAGTGTTTTGGGATTTGCCAAGGCGCTGGGGGAATTTGGCGCAACAATCACCTTTGTTTCCAATATTCCGGGAGAAACCCAGACCTTGTCACTGGCAATTTATGCCTTGTTGCAAAGCCCAAGTGGTGATGCGCAGGCGCTGAAGCTGATTTTGATCGCTGTTATACTTTCGGTGCTGGCTGTGATCCTGTCTGAATGGTTGCAACGCCGTTTAAGCGGGGCAAAACAATGACATCACCAAATATATTTGCACCAAACACATCCGGCGCGCTGGAACTGAAAGTGAAAGGCGGTAATGGCGGTTTTCGTGTGCAGGCCGCATTCCGTGCGCAGGCCGGGGTAACCGCTTTGTTTGGCCCGTCCGGCTCCGGAAAAACCACCCTGCTGCGGATGATCGCGGGAACCCTGCGCCCCGATGAAGGGCGCATTGCCATTGGCGATATGGTGCTGTTTGACAGCCGTGCCCATATTAATCTCAAACCGGAGCAGCGCCATATCGGCTATGTCTATCAGGATGCCAGATTGTTTCCGCATTTGAGTGTGCTGCGCAATCTTACCTATGCGCAATGGGCAGGCAAACGCCGCCCGCAGCACCGGTTGGAGGAAATCACGGCATTGCTTGGTATTGAAGCCTTGCTGCAACGCAAGCCGCACCAGCTTTCCGGCGGCGAAAAACAGCGCGTTGCCATTGGGCGCGCTTTGCTTTCTGCGCCTAAATTATTGTTGCTGGATGAGCCTTTATCCTCGCTGGATCAGGCAAGGCGGCAGGAAATTCTGCCTTATCTGGAGCGATTGCGTGATGAGAGCGGTTTGCCGATTGTTTTTGTCAGTCATGAGGTGGATGAGGTGGCGCGGCTGGCGGATACGCTGGTGTTGCTGGAGCATGGGCAAATGCGTGAGAGTGGTTCAGTGTTTGATATTTTCAGCCAGATTGACGGCAAGGGTGAGGCCGCCAGTGTTTTATTGCAGGGCGAGGTGGTACGCACGGATGATGCCTATGCAATGGCAGAAATTGCTATTGGCGATTATCGTTTTCAGTTGACGGATCATGCCTTGCGAACAGGTATGAAAGTGCGGCTGCGTATTCGCTCAAAGGATATTTCCATCTCACGCAGCGCGCCGGTGAATATCAGTATCCGCAATGTTTTTCCGGTGGTGATCCGGTCGCTCAAGGTCAATGACGGGCCTTTTGCAGAACTTTCCCTGCAATTGGGGGATGTACAGCTTTTATCGCAGATTTCCCGCAAATCTGTGCAGGATTTGCAATTGCAGGAAGGCGAACAGGTTTTTGCATTGATTAAGGCAGTGTCGATAGATCGCAGTGCCGCCCGCCTTCAGCAAAGCGAAATTAGTTTGCAAATATCGTAAAATATGTTCATCTCCGCTTGTCAAACAGGAGCGGGAACATGCAGGACTTGTCAGGATGGACGGCGCGGCCACTGCCAGAGCGCATGGTGCTGGAGGGGCGTTTTGTGCGGCTTGAGCCGGCGGATGCGGCACGCCATGCTGAAGGGCTTTATGAAGCATCTGCGGTGCCGGATATTGCAAGCCGTTTTACCTGGTTGTTTGATACGCCGCCTGCAAGCGTTGATGAGATGCGGCGCTGGCTGGAAAAGGCGGCTGCAAACCCGTCCGCCCTGTTTTTTGTGATTATTGACAAGGCGACGAGTAAAATCGGCGGGCGGCAGGCATTGATGCGGATTGATGCTGAAAATGGCAGCATTGAGATCGGCAGCGTTTATTGGGCGCCATTAATCGCCCGTAAGGCTGCGGCAACTGAGGCGCAGTTTCTGTTTATGCGCTATGTTTTTGATACGCTTGGTTACCGCCGCTATGAGTGGAAATGTGATAATGATAACCTGCCCTCAAAACGGGCGGCAGAGCGTTTTGGCTTTAAATTTGAGGGTATTTTTCGCCAGCATCTGATTGTAAAGGGTAAAAACCGTGATACGGCATGGTATTCGGTGATTGACAGTGAATGGCCGGTTTTAAAACAGGCTTATGAACACTGGCTGGCGCCCGATAATTTTGACAGGCAAGGTCGGCAGATTCGTAAATTGGAAAGTTTTTACAGGTGATAAAGTAAAGCCGCCTGCATAGCCATAATACCGGTTGTTACACGCTTGTTGTGTATGATCTTGCACGGGAGGGATGCATGACAATGCCACAGCCAAATAAAAATGAAACACGCAATGCGGCAATTGCTGCAGCACTGATCATGCTGGTTTTTGGTGTTTTGTTTTATTTTATGCCGGTGATCATGCTGGCTGTCGGGCCTTATAGCCATGTGCTGGCGGCCTTGATTGCGATTATTTTTATTTTGGCGTTTTTTATTGTTTTCTGGCTGCGGGCGCGCAGCCAGAAAAAGCGGCACTAAATTATTTCAGTGCTGCAAGCAGTAGCAAAACACCGGTTAGAATGATGAATAAAGCCGCGCCTATCTCAATAATATTTTGCAGGCGCGATGACATGAGCGGGTTTTTTACCAGCCGCAAGGCGGTGTTTTTAGCTGTAACGGCAAGGGTGGCCAGCAAGGCCACAGTAATGAATGTGCCAAGCGCCATGGCAAAGGCAGATAAGATGCCGCCAAGCAAAAGGCCGTTGAGCATGGAAAATGTCAATACGATAATTGCGCCGGAGCACGGGCGGATGCCAACCGCAATAATGGCTGCCCAGGCGGTTTTCCAGTTAAAATCACCGCTTAAAGCGGCGGGATCCGCCACATGGCTGTGCCCGCAGGTTGTGCAATTGGCGCCGGTTCCGGAAAATTCATGGTCAAATGCTGCCGCCTTCTTGTCGGCTGGCTGATATTTGAGACGCATGGATGTGTTAAGGGCGGAGGGCCTTTGCGTGGCGGATGCGGAGAGCGAGCCTTGCCAGACAGGTTCGGCTCCGGCCGGAGTGGTTGTGAGTATGGCCGGTTGTGAGGCAGGTCGTATTTTGCGGATAATGATATAAACCCCGCATAAGATAACCAGCACATAGCTTGCCAGTTCCATATAGCGCCCCGTCATCCCCATGGATATACCGGTGCCGCGCAGCACAAACCATGCCAGCCCCACCAGAATAATGGCAGAGACGGCTTGTAAAAGGGAAGAAATGAAAGACAATAATATGCCGCGGCGCAAGGCCGTTTGATTGGCAATCATATAGGAGGAAATGACGGCTTTGCCATGGCCTGGGCCTGCGGCATGCAGGATACCATAGAGAAAGGACAGGCTGATCAGCAACCATGCCGCCCATGGGTCGTCTCGCATGGCTTTAAGTGCCGTGGTCATCATCAGATAAAAGCGTTTTTGTTCGGCATTCAGCCACAGGATCAGACGGGCAAAAGGGCCGCTTGGCTGCAGGGTAACCTCATTGGCGCCAATACCAAGCGAGGATTGCGCCCATGCATGTGGCATATAAATTATGCAAAGGGCGGCAAGAATAAGCATTATTGTGGCAGGACGCATAACGGTACGGGAGATGCCGGTGTGCCTGTCTGTCTGGTTCATGCTTGAATGCCTCATACGATATAACGTAACATATTTATGCCAGCCATTGCGGTTAACAGGCTGCCGGCCAATATGTTATTTGCAGGTAATTTCTATACGTGTGGCAAAAAACTTGGACACGTCATTTGTCATTGCCGCAGCCTCATCAAAAAAGGCCTGTGTAAGGCTTTGCTGATTCATGGCTATGGCTTCATCCGGATCAGGGCGTATTACGGCTGATGTGCAACCGGCCGGCATGCCTTTAACCACCAGATCCTCATCCTTGAGATAATCAATAGCACTATAAAAGGTTGGATCATAAACGCCAAAACTGACCTTGTGGCCGGGTTGCAGTTTCAGCGGTTTTGCCGGTTTGCTTTCAAACAGAACGATGAGCTGATTATCCGGTAAATCGGCAATAAGATGTTCCGGCTTTGCCATGGTAACATCTTTGCCGTCCTGTGTTACGGTTTGAAAATATTTATATTCGGCAATGGATGTATTGATGGTGTTGCTCAGTTCATCCAGCTCTTCATTGTCGAGTTTTAATGTGCCCTTTTTGTCAAATTCCATTAACACGGTGGAAGAGAAAAGGTCATCAAAACGCCAGACATGCGCCAGCTTCTCAACCGAACCGTCAGGCTGAATGGTGATTTCAAGCCGTGCCTCGGCAAAAACATGCGGGTGTGCGGCCGCCGGCACTGTGGCAAAACCGGCCATCATGCAGGCCAGGCCGGATAAAAACAGATAATTTCGGTGCAGGCTTGGGGTCATGGGCTGGAAATCATCTTCTCAAGGGGTGCTGCGGCTAAGGTCTCATGGTTGAAACTGCTTCAGCACTTGGGCAAAACTGCGACAATCATTATATTAAACGTGTTTTACAGCTCTTGCTGTATGTCTTGCGTGCAGGGGTTATCTTTAAACCATTTTGCCATATAGTCTACAAATAGCCGAATTCTGGCCGGCAAATAGGTGCGGTGCGGATAAACGGCATAAATACCGCCATCATCGGGCATAAAATCCTGCAGAACAGGGATGAGCGTGCCTCTGGAAATTTCACTGTCCGCGACAAAGCGGGGCAGCATGCTGAAACCAAGTCCCCTGACGCTTGCCGCCATTGTGGTGAGCGGGCTGTTAACCTCAAGCGGCCCGCGGACGGAGACGGTGAGGTGGGAACCGTCCTGATTGCGGAACTGCCAATTATTGCGCGAACGGCTGTTGGTATCAATAATACAGGGCAAATCCTGTAATTGTTCAGGCCTTTGGGGCTTGCCGAGGCGGGCGATCAGATCAGGAGATGCGCAGACAACGGCATAAAAATTTGTCAGCCTTCTGGCAATCAGTGATGAATCCTGCAGGCGGGTGATACGAATGGCAAGGTCATAGCCTTCTTCCACCAAATCGACAAAGCGGTCATCAAGGTGGATATCCAGCGATATTTCAGGATAGTCAGCACAAAAATCAATCAGGGACATGCCAAGCGATGTATCGGCAAAACTGCGCGGTGCCGTGAGCCTGATCTTGCCGCGCATATCGCCGGTGCTTTCAGAGATTGAATCCTGCAGATCATCCAGATCACGAAGAATTTCCGTAACGCGGTGATAATAGGTGTGGCCGCTTTCTGTGAGTGAAAACTGCCGCGTGGTGCGATTGAGCAGGCGCACGCCCAGATCATCTTCCAGCTCACGCACATATTTGGATAACAGGGCTTTGGAACGGCCGATTTTGCGTGCCGCCGCAGAAAAACCTCCGGCCTCCACAACATCGATAAAAGCACGCATCCGCGTGAGAGTGTCCATGTTACAAAGCCCCCTTAAAAACCGGTGATCTGAGCAGGTTATGCATATCTTTATAGCGCAGAATAATTGTTTTTTATAAAGAAACGGCCAATACGCCCAAAAAAATCGCTTTGATGCAAATTTGTCATTGTATAGACACATAAATCATCTTATATCGCGCTTGCCCAAAGTCGCACGTGCCTGTGGGTGTCCGCCGGTCTTCTGAATGGAGAATGAACCGGTACGGTAACCTGGACCTAACCGCTCCAGTTGATCTGATGGCCAACCACAGATCAAGGACACCTTGAAGCAACGACGGTGCGGGCCTTTCTGGTGTCTTCCGGCTCTCCACAGGTCGGGAACTCAAAGAGGCACACCTTCATTGCCCCAAGTGCGGAACCGGGATTCCCCCCCCATTCCAAGCCAAGGCAGACAAAGCGGAAAAACGCTCAGAAAAGGCGTTTATCCACCTGCAAATGTATTGTCCCGTGTTTCGGCAGCTCCAAAGGCCGGTGCGCGTGCGGATGATTCATCCTTGCAAACACAATACTTTGTCGCTCCGGAATATGGCTGCCTTGCTGTGGCTTTTGTTTCCGGTCCTTTTAAAAAAATCATGCCGGCCTTTGCGTGAGGATATGCAAAGTGTCTGGCATCGCATCACAACCGGTATGAGATGCGGCTTTTTACTGCCAAAAGCAGTTCAGGAGATCAGGATGGCTACACAGCGCATTATTGACTTTCTTGCCACCCGTCGCCCGGAAGGCCCTTGCCTTGTTGTCGACCTCGACGTTGTGCGTGAAAATTATGAACATTTCGAAAAGGCGCTGCCTGCTTCGCGTATTTTTTATGCGGTCAAGGCAAATCCTGCGCCGCAGATCCTGTCATTGCTCGCCTCTATGGGCTCGAATTTTGACACGGCATCGGTTGCAGAAATTGAAATGGCACTGAATGCCGGTGCTACTCCTGATCGTATTTCTTATGGCAATACCATCAAGAAAGAACGCGATATTGCCCGCGCTTATGATTATGGCATTCGTCTTTATGCTGTTGATTGTATTGAAGAAGTGGAAAAAGTGGCTCGTGCGGCTCCAGGCTCCCGCGTGTTTTGCCGTATTCTTGCCGATGGCGAGGGCGCTGAATGGCCGTTGTCGCGCAAATTTGGCTGTGTGCCGGAAATGGCGGTGGATGTGCTGCGTGCGGCGCATAAATCAGGACTGGATGCCTATGGCGTTTCTTTTCATGTCGGTTCCCAGCAAACAGATCTGACCGCGTGGGATCGTGCATTGGCAGATACCAAAGGGGTTTTTGACCAGTTGGCAAGGGAGGGAATTATCCTGAAAATGGTGAATATGGGCGGTGGCTTTCCGACCCGTTACCTCAAGGATATTCCGAGTGCGCAAGCCTATGGTGAAGCGATTTTTGATGCGCTCAGCCGCCATTTTGGCAACCGCTTGCCGGAAACAATTATTGAACCGGGGCGCGGCATGGTTGGCAATGCCGGTGTGATTAAAACCGAAGTGGTTCTGGTTTCCCGCAAGGCTGATAATGATAATCGCTGGGTTTATCTGGATATCGGCAAATTTGGCGGCCTTGCTGAAACCATGGATGAGGCCATTCGCTATCAGATTGTGACACCGCGTGACGGCGATGCCATGGAGCCTTGTGTGCTGGCCGGACCAACCTGCGACAGTGCCGATGTATTGTATGAAAAAACGCCTTATCCGCTGCCGGTATCGCTGACAATCGGTGATGAATTGCTGATAGAAGGCACAGGCGCCTATACAACAACCTATTCGGCTGTTGCGTTTAATGGTTTTGAACCGCTGCGTTCCTATGTGATATGAATTGTGAACGCCTTTATTTTTAAAAATACAACAACCGGCAGAATATTATTCTGCCGGTTGTTTTTTGTATGGATTTCAGTTCACGCTATCGTGTTGCTGCCATATTATCCATTATCTTGTCGGAGTTGACGGCTGTATAAAACTGCGACCATATGGATTATCAGGCAGGCTTGGTGAATGCGCAGGTCTGTGCTGGCAATATTTTTAAAAAATACAGGGAAAACAGGATGCAACTGGCAGATATCGGAATGATCGGGCTTGGCGTTATGGGTTCCAATCTGGCGCTCAATATTGCTGAAAAAGGGTATCGCATTGCCGTTTATGACCGCGAGCCACCGGTTCTGGAAAAGTTTTATGCTTCAAGCGGTGCCTTGCAGGAGCGTATTATTCCCTGCGAAACTATGGAGCAATTAAGCCGGAATATTATTCGCCCGCGTCCGGTTATCATGTTGATCAAGGCCGGTGCGCCGGTGGATGCGGAAATGCAGAAACTTAAGGCGTTTCTGGATAAGGGCGATATTATTATTGATTCCGGTAATTCTGATTATCGCGATACGGTTCGCCGGTTGAATGCCCTTGGTGAGAATGATCCGACTTTTGTCGGTATGGGGATTTCTGGTGGTGCGGAAGGGGCGCGCAATGGTCCTTCAATGATGGTTGGCGGTACAGTTGAGGCCTACAGGCGGATTAAGCCCATTCTTGATGCTATAGCCGCGCGCTATAAGGGCGAGCCATGCAGCGCCTTGATGGGGCCGGATGGTGCCGGGCATTTTGTGAAAACTATTCATAACGGTATTGAATATGCCGACATGCAGATGATTGCCGAAGTTTACGGCATTTTGCGCGATGCCTGCGGTTTGCCCGCCGCAGAGATCGCATCGGTTTTTGAGAAATGGAATCAAGGGCCTCTCAACTCTTATCTGATTGAAATTACCGCAAAGGTGTTGCAGGCAATTGATCCTGAAACGGGCAGGCCGGTGCCGGATATTATTCTGGATGCTGCCGGACAAAAGGGAACGGGGCGCTGGGCAGCGATTGAAAGCCAGATTCTCGGTGTGCCGGCAACGGGTATTGAGGCGGCTGTTGCGGCGCGTTCAATCTCATCTGCCATTGAAGAGCGCCGGCAATTGGCGGCAATTTATGGCGAACCGGTGCGGGCGGGATATGTTAAGGCTGATCAGGCTTTTATTGAGGCGCTGGAGCAGGGGCTGCTGGCTGCAAAAATTGCCGCTTATGCGCAGGGCTTTGCCGTGATGGCGGCGGCCTCCAAAGAACATCAATGGAATTTGCCATTGGCAACAATTGCCCGTATCTGGCGTGCGGGCTGCATTATTCGGTCGCAATTTCTGGATGAGATTGGTGAGGCTTTTGCCAGTCATACAGCGCAGGAACAGGCTGTTGAGAATTTGCTGCTTGCGCCTGCTTTTACCGCGCAAATGGCACGAGCTTCACAAAGTCTGCGCCATATTGTAGCGGAAGCCGTGGCCGCCGGCGTGCCGGTTCCGGCATTAAGTTCTGCCATTGCCTATTTTGACGCCCTGCGGCAAAAGCGCGGATCGGCTAATCTGATTCAGGCGCAGCGTGATTTTTTTGGCGCACACGGGTTCAGGCGCATTGATAAAACCGGCGATTTTCACGGCCCCTGGGGGGGCCTGTGATTTGGTAAATGATTGCAACCGCTGTGGCAATAAGGCTCCGGATTTTCCCAATCCGGAGCCTTTTTCTTGATAAATAACAAAGGCAAAGATTTATTTGCCAAGAACCAGCAGATCGGATGGTGAAAAATAAACAGTGATTTTGTCACCATGCTGCGGCGGACGAATGGCAGGATTATTAAAACTGTCGAAAGACAGCTGATCGCCGCCAAGCTTTACACGGGTGCGGATAACCGAACCCAGAAAATGCACATCCTGAACAATAACTTCAATATTTCTGCTGCGGGCGGGAGATGCTTCAAGGCTGATAGCCTCCGGCCGCAAGGCCAGCGTAATATTATCTGATTTGCGGTATGCAGCCAGTGATTCAGCCAGTGTGACTGTGTTGCCGCCAAGATCCACAATATTATTGTGCGGATCAAGCACTTTG
The DNA here is from genome assembly GCF_051851455.1 of Pseudochrobactrum albidum. NCBI lineage: Bacteria > Pseudomonadati > Pseudomonadota > Alphaproteobacteria > Hyphomicrobiales > Brucellaceae > Pseudochrobactrum > Pseudochrobactrum albidum. The sequence goes on along the minus strand of NZ_JBPVTR010000018.1, from coordinate 9,435 downwards.
GCCTCAAGCATATTCAGCGTGCCGACAAAAGAGGCGACAAAGCGCGAGGCCGGACGGTTGTAAATATCAAAAGGTGTGCCGATTTGATCGGCTTTGCCTTCATGCATCACTACGATACGATCAGAGATCGACAATGCTTCTTCCTGATCGTGGGTCACAAAAACAGTCGTGATTCCCAATTGACGCTGGATCAGGCGAATTTCCTCACGCAGAGAAATGCGGATTTTGGCATCCAGTGCCGAAAGCGGTTCATCCAGCAACAGCACCTGCGGTTTGGTGGCCAGCGCGCGTGCAAGCGCAACGCGCTGTTGCTGTCCGCCCGACATCTGATAGGGAAAGCGGTCGGCCAGATGATCCAGCCGGATCAGCCCCAGCATTTCCTTCACGGTGGTGGTTATCTCGGCTTTTGGAGTGCCTGATACCCGCAGACCGAAGGCGACATTTTGCGCAACAGTCATATTCGGGAACAATGCATAGGCCTGAAACACCATGCCAATATTGCGCCTGTTGGGTTTAAGATCGACTACATCCTGTCCGTTAATCTTGATGATACCCTGATCAGGTGTTTCAAAGCCGGCGATCATGCGCAAGACAGTGGTCTTGCCGCAGCCGGACGGCCCCAGAAATGAGATGAATTCGCCTTTTTCAACCGCCAGATTGAAATCATGCACAACCGTATTGGCGCCAAAGCTTTTTTTGAGGTTTTTGATATCAAGAAACGCCATAACTTAATTGCCTGCTGTCTTGAACTTAGAGAAACGGGTGACAAGCTGGAGCATGATCATGCTTGCCCAAGTGATGCCGAAGGCAATAATCGCCAGAGCTGAGGGCTCATAAGCGCGATTGGCGCCGACAAGCTGCAAATAAGGCCCGAAAGCCGGCCGGTTGAGCAGGGAGGCAAGGGTAAATTCGCCGATTACAATGGCAAATGTAATGAATGCTCCGCTCATGACACCGGAAAGAACATTGGGAAAAATCACTCTGAACAGGATTGTCGGCCAGCCGGCACCAAGGCTTTCGGCAGCCTCTGTCAAGGTGCGTACATCAATGGTGCGCATGGCTGTATCAATCGAGCGATACATATAGGGCAGTGCCAGCGTTACATAGCCAAACATCAGCAAAAGATCGGTTGCCCTGGTTGAGGAAGTGAAGGGCAGCCATGAGGATGAATTATAGATGCGCAGATAGCCAAAAACGATAACAATGGCCGGAATAACCAATGGCATCAAGGTGATAAACTCAATTACCGGCCGCAGATAGGGCAGGCGCAGCCGCACCCAATAAGCGGTTGGCACCACCAGAAGCACACCAAACACAATGGTCATCAGCGCCAGAATAATCGAATAGCCGAAAGTGGCCTGAAAATTAGGATCAGTCAGCACCACACGATAGGCATCAAAGGAATATTCTCCGCGGCGCATGCGCAGTGAAAATTCAAATGTTCCGATCAAAGGCACAATAAAATAAATGGCGCCGATTAAAAAGGCGATCCATGCACCGATGGTCTTGGGTATGAAGGTTTTGGGCAGGAAATGTTTCAGCTTCATTTCTGCCACCTTTCCGCACGCATGCGCAGCCAGATATAGAGCAGATTGGAAATGCCGGTGATCAGAATCATGCCAAGTGCCAGCGCATAGCCAAGATTTTGATTATGCAGCACATCGCCGCGGATTTGTGCATAAAGCAGAATAGGTACAATATTAAGCGAGGAGCCGGTTAATGCATAGGCTGTCGCTACAGCGCCAAATGCATTGGCAAATAATAACAGGCTGGTGCCAAGCAGGCTGGGCCAGAGAATCGGAAAAGCCACCATGCGCCAATACTGGAATGTTGTTGCACCGAGAATGGAGGAAGCCTCACGCCACTCTTTCTTTAAACCATCCAGTGCAGGGGTGAGGATCAATACCATCAGCGGAATCTGGAAAAAAAGATAGGTTAATGTGAGCCCGAAAAAGCTTAAAAGATTAAAGCCTGTGGCATAAAGATTAAAACCAAACCATTCACGCAGCAAAATAGTGACAAAACCGGTGCGCCCAAGTGTTGCCAGAAAAGCGAAAGCCAGCGGAATACCCGCAAAATTGGAGGCAACGCCGGAAAAGGTCAGCACTGTGGGGCGCAGAAAGCGCGGCAATTTGCCAAGAACGATTGCCCAGGCCATGAAAGAGCCGATAACCGCGCCGCCAAGCGCAGAGGCAAAACTGATTTTGATTGAAACCCAATAGGCACTCAAAATGCCCGGCTCAAACAGGCCGATAATATTTTGCAGGGTAAAATTGCCCTGATTATCCTGAAAGGCGCCGACCACAAGATACATGGTTGGCCAGAGCAGAAACAGAATGGCAAAAATAAAAAATGGCGCGACACCCAGCCACTCAAGTGGCAGACCACGCTTTTTGCGCGATGAGGGCGGTGTGCCGGAGATAATATGATCATTGGACAGGGTCATATGATGATTGCTTTTGATTCCGTGGCAATGGGTAATTCCGTGGCCGGGATAGGATCTGCGTTAATATTCCGGGCAGAGCGGTAAAAACACAGCCCTTCATATCAGCGCAGATCCGCGTTGTGTGCATGATGAAACTGTTCCGGAATATTATATTGTTCCGGAACAGGGCGGTTCATATGCGCAGCTTACTGGACATTCGCGCCGACAACGCTATCCCAGTTTTTGGTGATAACGGCTTGCGATTTATCAAGATCTTCCAATGACGGGAAAACAGCCTTTTGATAGGCATCTGCCGGTGGCAGCTTATCGAGCAGATCCTGCGGAATCAATCCGTCTTTGGACATCTGGTTAAAGCGGATTGGATGGCAATAACCTTTGAGATAACCAATCTGGCCCTCATCGGAATAGAGATGTTCCATCCAGAGTTTTGCGGCGTTCGGGTGCGGTGCATAGGCGCTGATTCCCTGCACATAAACGCCTGCTACCACACCGGATTTTGGAATGATAACTTCCACTTCCGGATTGCCGTTCAGCGTATCGCGGTCGGCAAGGGCGTTGTAATCCCAGCGGATAACGATTGGTGTTGACCCCTGTGCCAGCGAGGCGGCCTTGCCGATAACCGGAACAAAATTGCCGGCCTTGTTAAGATCGCGGAAGAATTCCAGCCCCTTTTGTGCCGCATCTTCACCAGCCTTGCCATTAAGCGCCAGACCGGCAGCATAAACGCTCAGGATTGCCTGTGTGGAAGCGCGCGGATCACCTGAATGTGCCACGGCATTGGCATATTCCGGCTTCAACAGGTCGGCCCAGTCACGCGGGGCATCCTGAATAATATCCTTGTTCACCTCAAAGGCGAGCACGCCATAATAGTCACCATACCAGTACCCTTCAGCGTCCTTGGCGTCATCGGGAATGGAATCCCATGTTGAGACCTTATATGGCTGCAGCAAACCTTCCGCCTTTGCTGTGGTGCCGAAAGTGAAGCCCACATCAATCACATCGGGCGCCTGCGGGCCCTTGTTATCCTTATTGGCCTTGATTGCTTCAATCTCATCGCCTGAGCCGGCATCAGGGTTCAGCTCATTGACCTGAATGCCATATTTATCCTTGAAGCTCTTGATAATCTCGCCATAGCCGCACCAGTCATGGGGCAGGGCGATTGTGGTCAGCTGGCCTTCTGCCTTGGCGGCAGCAATCAGCTCTTCTGACGGAGCAGCCACAGACAGGCTGGTTCCGGTAAATGCGATAACTGTTGTCAGAGACAGCAGCCGTGTTGTTTTTGATAGCATTGTCATTCTCCCCATAAATCTAAGCGGATCCGGTTAAAGTGCACTGAGTGCATCCGCCTGTTTCCCGATATGCGTGCCTTGTAAAATTTACATGACAATAATCTTTTTTGTTAATTCGCCGGAAAGTGAACCATGTTTTGAGGCGCTGATCAATTGCATGTTGTAATTTTAATTTTTGCAACTGCGCGAAGAGCTTAATATATTGAATATGTTTATTATTTTTAAATAACAAACAAATGCTGTTTAGCGGTTTAGAATATTAGGAATCCTTTTTAAAACATGGTTTTCATGTCGCAAATATCATATTTGTTGGGAGGTATTTATTGGTAATTGTGCATTTTTATAAAAACATTTTAATGAAGGTTCTGTGCATTTATGAAATGAGGATTGATTGTTTTAAAAGCAAAAATTATAGTTAAGTTTTTGATTTTAAAGTATTTTTATGGAGGTCGCTTGAAAAGGAGGCGATTTTATTATGCTTTGCCTGTAGGATTTTTTCTTTTTGATGATGCCGGTTCCTGTATTGGAAATTTATCTTGTTTGCGACAAAGGAAGGAGTTGAGAGCTGTCGCTGTATTTAAGACGCAATATTGATCTAAAAACATGCTTTGAACGCTGTAATCTTTCGAATCACTTTCATATTTGCGCGTTTTGTCGTTTGAATTTGCTTTTTTGTTTTCTATTGCCGCTGTTGCGGTGTTTCAGACGGAATTTATAAATGGAGCTTGAACTTATCCACTTTCCGGACTTTCAGAACAGTTTTTTTGGTAAGGAATACTGTTCGACAATTCTTGAAACCTGTTGTGCTGTGCGTGAGCGTCTTTCATGCAAGCATATTACACATATTTCGCCCAAACTTACGGAGGGAGATGTTGGGAGCGAAACTTTGAAAACTGTTGTTTCAACAGCGCCGGCTGACTGGGTTGTTCATTATGCAGCTAAAAACTATTTCGATATCGACCCGTTATTTCATCAGTCATGGTCTGATGCGCAGGATGACCGGAAAATAAGCATTACTGAAATATATGAAGAAGAACAGTCTGTGCCTGCATTGCAGAGCTTTGTAAATGACATACGTGCACATAAATTTGCTGATCTTTTTGCGCTGGTAACGCAGAATTTGAACAGCCATGGCGTGGCCTATAGTATTTTTGGTTTTGATAGCCCGCGTAATCATAATCATAATAAGCCAATGCATGCTGATGATCTTATCCGGCTGCTGGAAAAAGATTTGCAATGGGCTGCAATGCAGTTGCAGAATGCAGTTGTGGCGGAAACAAACACCCATGCCGGCCATAAAAAGGACGTGCAGGCACTGGTGGCTTTAACTCCGCGTGAGGTTGATTGCCTGAAATGGGCGGCGCGGGGAAAAACTGATGGTGAAATTGCCGAAATTCTGAATATTGCCCGCTGGACAGTTGTGACTTATCTGCAAAATGCCAAAATTAAACTGGGCTGTGCCAATCGCACATCGGCAGTTGCGGTGGCTATGTCGCTTGGTATTATACCTCTGCCCGATACATCACATTTACAGGGCTGAAATAAATACCCGCGCTGCAGGCGCGGGTATTCAGATGATAATGATTATTGCCCGTTCACGGGGTGTGGGCGGCGCATGAGGCGCAGAGGCCGCGGATTTCCAGTGAGGTTTTCACCGGATGAAAGTGGTTTTTCTCAGTCCAGTGCCGCACATAATTTTCGATATCCGGCTCAGAAAATTCTGCAGCCTGGCCGCATTGTTCGCAAATAGCAAAGGCGGCGATACCATGCGCATGGCCATGCTGGTGGTGATGGGGATGTGCACAGGCAATAAACGCATTCAGGCTTTCAAGCCGGTGAATGAGACCATATTCCAGTAATTTATCCAAAGCGCGATAGACTTGCAGCGGCGCGCGAAAGCCTTCATCACGCAACTGGTCGAGAATTGTATAGGCGCTTAGCGGAGACTCAGCCTTTTCCAATATTTGCAGAACAAGATTTTGATTGCGCGTCAATTTAGGCGTTTTGGCTGTGCCGGCAGAATGGGGCTGGCTGGTCATCATCATGTCTCCTTATCGGCTGCGGCAGGCACAAGGCTTTTCAATCTGTGCCATGGCAGCAGGCTTATAGCAAAAAAGCAGACAGCTGCCACAACAATGGAAGGGCCGGACGGCGTATCATAATTCAAGGAGCCAAACAGGCCGGCAATAACGGCGCCGATGCCGGCAAGGGAGGCTAATATCGCCATTTGCTCCGGAGAGGCCGCAAAGCGCCGTGCAGTAGCTGCGGGAATGATCAACAGGGCTGTGATCAGCAAAATTCCGACAATTTTCATGGCAATGGCAATGAGCACGGCCAGAAGGATCATGAATAATGTGCGGTAGAGCTCAGGCTGCAGGTTTTCAGCGCGGGCAATATCCTCGCTGATTGTTGCCGCCAGTAACGGCCGCCATAATCTCATCAGCAGGATGAGTATCAGGGCGCCGCCAATATAAATAGCAGCAAGATCAGAAACCGAAACGGCCAGAATATCGCCAAATAATAATGACATAAGATCAAAGCGCACCCATGTCATAAAGGCAACCAGAACCAGACCAAATGCCAATGTGGCGTGGGAAAGAATGCCAAGCAGCGAATCTGCTGATAATGTGTTGCGCCGCTGCAAGATAACCAGCAACATGGCAATGGTAAAAGCGATGGCAAATACGGAAACCATGATGTTGAGGTTAAACAGCATGGCAAGCCCCACACCAAGCAGTGCGGAGTGCGCCATTGTATCACCAAAATAAGCCATACGCCGCCATACGATAAAACAGCCAACCGGGCCAGTAATCATGGCAAGGCCGGTGCCCGCGATAAGGGCGCGCAGAAAAAAATCATCAAGCATGGCTGTGTCCGCTGCTGTCATTGCCATTATGTGTTTCATCGCCATGATGATGCCCGTCATCATGGTGGCAGTGGGTGGTTATACTGCCGTCTGCATGTTGCACGCGTCCGTCGGCAAGATGGGTGTGGTCGTGGTGATGTGTGTAGAGTGCGATTGATGGCGCAATAGCCATGCCGCGATTTGTGTGCAGCCCGAAAAGCCTGGCATATTCCGGGCTTGCCGCCACATCCACCGGCGTTCCGCTGCAACAAATATGGCCGTTGAGGCAGATTACGCGGTCTGTTGCGGCCATAACAATATGCAAATCATGCGAAATCATCAGCACCCCGCAGCCTGTTTCATCGCGGAAGCGTGTAATTTTCTCATATAATTCGGCTTCCCCGGAAAAATCCACACCTTGCAAAGGCTCGTCCAGCACCAGAAGATCCGGCTTGCAGGCAAAAGCACGGGCAAGCAAAACGCGTTGAAATTCTCCGCCGGAAAGATGGGCAACCTGTGCGCGGTGTAAATGCGGAATTCCGACTGTCTCCAGAGCCTGCATTATGGATTGTTGCGGCAGCGGGCGTGTCATGCGCATGATGCGCTCAACCGTAAGCGGCAGACTGGCGTCAATAGTAATTTTTTGCGGAACATAGCCAATAGTCAGCGCCTTTTTGCGCTGCACAGCTCCCTCATCAGGCATATGAATGCCAAGCGCCAGTTTTGCAGTGGTGCTTTTGCCGGAACCATTAGGGCCGATCAGGGTGACAATTTCGCCTTTATGCAGATTGAGGCTGATATTGCGTACAAGCCAGCGGCCATTGCGTTCAATGCCGGCATTCTCAAGACGCAGCAAAATATCAGCTTCCGGCGTCTGCCCTATATGCGGCTGAGCATATGTATTTTGCCCGGAAAACCCTGATCGGGCGGGGGATGAATGATGCATGACTGGCTTTCAAAACTCATGAAAAAAGCGGATGCGCTCTTGTCACCTGTTATCTCATACGTTATAGCATTACGCAATAACGTAACTTTATAACATATTGTTGCGATGTGGTGAAATTGCAAGCTGAGCACAGCTCAAGCCGGATTATTTGCGAGGTTTCATGTCTTTTTTACGTGTTTTAATGGCATCTGCACTTTTGTCGCTCTCTTCACAGGCGGTTATGGCTGCTGAGAAGGGGGATGTGGTTGTTTCAATCAAACCGGTTCATTCGCTGGTTTCAGCTGTAATGCAGGGTGTGGGTGAGCCGGAACTGATTGTTAAAGGGGCTGCATCAGCGCATGGTTACAGCCTCAAACCTTCCGATGCTGCAGCTCTGGAAAAAGCCAAGGTGATTTTCTGGGTGGGGCCCGAACTGGAGACTTATCTGATTAAGCCATTGGAGAGCCTTGGCAAAAATGCAGAGGTCGTGCGTCTTGAAGATGTGAAAGGGCTTGAATTATTGCCGGCGCGTGAAGGCGGTAATTTTGAGGCACATGATCACGGCCATGCGGGGCATGACCATGAGGGACATGACCATGATGGTCACGAGAAACACGATGAGCATGATGATCACAGTCATGACAAACACGATGATCATGGCGGGGCGCATAGTCATGATCACGGGGAGGCACATGATCATCATCATGATGATATGCATATCTGGCTTGATCCGCAAAATGCAAAGCTGATGCTGGAGCCGATTGCAGATGCCTTGAGTAAGGCTGATCCGGAGCATGCCAAGCAATATCATGAAAATGCGGTCTCTTATGCGGCAAAGCTTGATAAGTTACAGAAAGAAGTGGCTGCAGAGCTTAAGCCGCTGCACAATAAGCCTTATATTGTGTTCCACGATGCCTATCAGTATTTCGATCGACGCTTTAATCTTGCGCCTGCCGGCTCTATAACGGTCGATCCGGAAAAAACACCAGGTGCGGCCCGGATTCGCGAAATTCAGGATAAAGTTAAATCTCTTGGTGCAACCTGCGTGTTTTCCGAGCCGCAATTTGAACCGCGGCTGGTGAAAACTGTTCTGGAGGGAACAAGTGCCAAAACCGGTGTGCTGGATCCGCTGGGCTCAGATCTTCAGGATGGTCCGGAGCTTTATCCTCAGCTCATTCGCAATCTGGCTTCTTCCTTGAAAGACTGCTTGCAATAATTCCGTTTAGAAATCGGAATAATTATCTGCCAGCGTACGTTTATCCAGTACGCTGGCAATTGCTTCACGCACTTCCAGCATCATATGTCTGACTTTGCAGTCCTCTTCGATGCAATCTATACAAGGTTTGTAACCTGTTTTGCTGGCGCAGGGTAAGGGAGCCAGGGGGCCGTCAAGGCTGCGAATGATGTTACCGAGAGATATCTGATCGGCAGGTTTGGCAAGGCAAAAGCCGCCACCTTTGCCTTTGCGGCTATATACAAAGCCGGCTGCACGCAAATCCGTCAGGATATTATCCAGAAATTTACGCGGAATATTGCGGGCTTTGGCAATTTCACCGACAGAAATCAAACTGTCCTGTTTTGCCTCCGCCAGATATACCATTGCCTTAAGTCCATATTTGCCTTTTTTGGTCAGCATATTAGCGGCATCCCCTCCGTCATATTTTATTCTTACCTTTATGTGTAGCGCAGACCCTTGCCTGTTTCAAATGGCTGGCTATGCAGAATTTGAAAGCCCTGTCTTTCTTAATTGCGGAATCTGCTTTGATTTGGTTTTTAAAAACCGTTTAAATTCCCTTAAATAACGGTTTTTTCCCTGTGGAAAGAAAGTTTGTGTTTTGTGTTGTTTTTTTATTTTTGAGTGTTGACAGTTTTGTTTATGGGGGTCTATATAGCGCCACAACGAGGGCGGCCTTGCTGCTAGCGGCAGGGA